>NZ_JAAGNI010000094.1 GCF_010550605.1 Streptomyces sp. SID9727 | reverse complement strand
GTGCGGGCCCGGAGCACCGGCAGCCCCCGCAGCCCGCGCGGCGGCGGGGCGCGCCGGCTGTACGAGCGGGCGCGACGGGCCTGGGACCGGCCGCTGACGGCGTACTACGTGATCCTGGGCGCCGGGCTGCTGATCACCGTGCTCGGTCTGGTGATGGTCTACTCCGCCTCCATGATCAAGGCACTGGAACTCGGCAAGCCGGGCACCTACTTCTTCCGCAAGCAGTTCCTGGCCGCCGTGATCGGGGCCGGGCTGATGGCCGCCGCCGCCCGGATGCCGGTGAAGCTGCACCGCGCGCTGTCCTACCCGCTGCTCATGGGCGCCGTCTTCCTGATGGTCCTGGTCCAGGTGCCGGGGATAGGGATGTCGGTCAACGGCAACCGCAACTGGCTCTACCTGGGCGGGCCCTTCCAGCTCCAGCCCAGCGAGTTCGGCAAGCTGGCGCTCGTGCTGTGGGGGGCCGACCTGCTCGCCCGCAAACAGGACAAGCGGCTGCTGACCCAGTGGAAGCACATGCTGGTGCCGCTGGTGCCCGTCGCCTTCATGCTGCTCGGGCTCATCATGCTCGGCGGCGACATGGGTACTGCGATCATTCTCACGGCCATCCTGTTCGGGCTGCTCTGGCTGGCCGGGGCGCCCACCCGGCTGTTCGCCGGCGTGCTCGCGACCGCCGGGCTCATCGGATTCCTGCTGATCAAGACCAGCCCCAACCGCATGTCCAGGCTGGACTGCATGGGGGCCAGCGAACCCGGGCCCGGTGGCTCCTGCTGGCAGGCCGTGCACGGCATCTATGCTCTGGCGTCGGGCGGATGGTTCGGTTCCGGCCTCGGCGCGAGTGTGGAAAAATGGGGCCAACTTCCCGAACCGCACACCGATTTCATCTTCGCCATCACCGGGGAGGAACTGGGGCTGGCGGGGACGCTGTCGGTGCTCGCCCTCTTCGCGGCTCTAGGCTATGCGGGTATCCGCGCGGCCGGACGCACGGAGGACCCCTTCGTGAGGTACGCGGCGGGAGGTGTGACCACCTGGATCACGGCGCAGGCCGTGATCAACATCGGTGCGGTGCTCGGTCTGCTGCCGATCGCCGGTGTCCCGCTCCCGCTGTTCTCGTACGGGGGGTCGGCCCTGCTGCCGACCATGTTCGCCGTCGGGCTGCTGATCGCGTTCGCGCGGGACGAGCCCGCCGCGAAGGCGGCCCTGGCCGTGCGGAGGCCCGGGGTGAGATGGAAGACGATGAGACGGCGCGTCAAGAGGCGTCCGTCCGGAGAGCGGTGAAATTCGGTGCATGTCGTACTCGCCGGCGGGGGGACCGCCGGCCACATCGAGCCCGCGCTTGCCCTCGCGGACGCCCTGCGCAGGCAGGACCCGAGCGTGGGGATCACCGCTCTCGGCACGGAGCGCGGACTCGAGACCAGACTCGTACCCGAGCGGGGGTACGAACTGGCGCTGATCCCGGCCGTACCGCTGCCGCGCAAGCCCACTCCCGAACTCATCACCGTCCCGGGCCGGCTGCGCGGCACCATCAAGGCCGCGGAGCAGATCCTGGAACGCACCCGGGCCGACTGCGTGGTGGGCTTCGGCGGGTACGTGGCCCTGCCGGGCTATCTCGCCGCCAAGCGCGCCGGTGTCCCGATCGTGGTCCACGAGGCCAACGCCCGCCCCGGCCTGGCCAACAAGATCGGCTCGCGGTACGCGCACGGCGTCGCCGTCTCCACGCCCGACAGCAAGCTGCGCGGCGCCCGCTACATCGGCATCCCGCTCCGCCGCACCATCGCCACCCTCGACCGGGCCCGCGTCCGGCCCGAGGCGCGCGCGGCGTTCGGTCTCGACCCCAACCTGCCGACGCTGCTGGTCTCCGGCGGCTCGCAGGGCGCCCGCCACCTCAACGAGGTGGTGCAGCGCGTCGCCCCGCTGCTCCAGCGCTCGGGCATCCAGATCCTGCATGTGGTCGGACCGAAGAACGAACTGCCGCGCGTGGACAACATGCCCGGGATGCCCCCCTATATCCCGGTACCGTACGTGGACCGGATGGATCTCGCGTACGCCGCGGCCGACATGATGCTCTGCCGCGCGGGTGCGATGACCGTCGCCGAACTCTCCGCCGTCGGACTGCCCGCCGCCTACGTCCCGTTGCCCATCGGCAACGGCGAACAGCGGCTCAACGCCCAGCCGGTGGTCAACGCCGGTGGCGGACTGCTGGTGGACGACGCCGCGCTCACCCCCGAGTGGGTGCAGGGCAACGTCCTCCCGGTGCTGTCCGATCCGCACCGGTTGTATGAGATGTCCCGGGCTGCCGCCGAGTTCGGCCGCCGGGACGCCGACGATCTGCTGGTCGGCATGGTGTACGAGGCGATTGCCGCACGCCGTAACGCGTGAGGCGGACGGGTCCGGGGGCGGTGGCTCCCGGACCCGGCATAAGGAGCGAGCGTGGCCGGACCGACGACCGCCCAGCGCGGTGCAGGGAAGCGGGAGAGCGCCGCGGACCGGCCGCCGCGCCCACGCCCCGGGGGGCGCCGCGTCTCCCGCCGGCTGCTGCTCCTGATCGCCGGAGCCGCGCTGCTGCTCGGCTCCGGCGTCGTCTGGGCGCTGTACGGCTCCTCCTGGCTGCGGGTCGAACAGGTCAGGATCACCGGCGTGCGGGTGCTGACGCCCGTCGAGGTGGAGCGCGCCGCGGCGGTGCCGATGGGCGCCCCGCTCGTCTCCGTGGACACCGACGCCATCGAAAAGAGGTTGCGCCAGAAGTTGCCTCGTGTCGACGAGGTGGATGTCGTTCGGTCATGGCCGCACGGCATCGGACTTAAGGTGACCGAACGAAAGCCGGTCCTTCTGGTGAAAAAGGGCGCGAAGTTCATCGAAGTGGACGACGAAGGCGTGCGGTTCGCGACGGTGGACAAGTCGCCCGGGCGGGTGCCCCTGCTGGAGGTGGCGACGGGCCGTTCCGCGAGCCTGCGCCGCTTCGGCACCGACCGGCTGGTGCGGGAAGCGGTCCGGGTCGCGGGAGACCTCCCGGACGGCGTCGCGGAAGACACCCGGGTCGTCCGGGTCGATTCGTACGACGCCATCTCCCTGGAACTCAGTGGGGATCGCACGGTGATGTGGGGAAGTGGTGGAGCGGGGGCGGTGAAGGCGAAAGTCCTCACCGCTCTCATGAAGGCCGCACCCAAAGCGGGACACTTCGACGTGAGTGCCCCCACCGCTCCTGCGGTGTCGGGTGGTTGACGCGTATTTGGCCTGGCCAGCACCCTGGTTGGTCAGCGCTACGGGTGATCACATAGGGTGAAAAGAAAAACGGGAGGTTCGGCGTGTTCGTTGAACGTGCGCCACTTGTCGACTTAGTGTCCTGTTCGGAAGAGTCCATGCAGCAGACACACTGGTAACCCTAAACTTGAACGTTAGGGTTTGGGTCGGCGTTCGGACCGTCCCAATCGGCATCCGTCGTCGCGGCGGGATCACCGCGAAGCGACGACACGTAACTCGAGGCGAGAGGCCTTCGACGTGGCAGCACCGCAGAACTACCTCGCAGTCATCAAGGTCATCGGTGTCGGCGGCGGTGGTGTCAATGCCATCAACCGAATGATCGAGGTCGGTCTCAAGGGCGTCGAGTTCATCGCGATCAACACGGATGCGCAAGCCCTGTTGATGAGCGACGCCGACGTCAAGCTCGACGTCGGCCGTGAACTCACCCGCGGCCTCGGCGCCGGGGCGAACCCGGCCGTCGGTCGTAAGGCGGCAGAGGACCACCGTGAGGAGATCGAGGAGGTCCTCAAGGGGGCCGACATGGTCTTCGTCACCGCAGGCGAAGGCGGCGGCACCGGCACCGGTGGCGCACCCGTCGTCGCCAACATCGCGCGTTCGCTCGGCGCCCTGACGATCGGTGTGGTCACCCGCCCGTTCACCTTCGAGGGCCGGCGCCGCGCCAATCAGGCGGAGGACGGCATCGCCGAGCTCCGCGAAGAGGTCGACACGCTCATCGTCATCCCCAACGACCGGCTGCTGTCCATCTCGGACCGCCAGGTCAGCGTGCTCGACGCCTTCAAGTCGGCCGACCAGGTCCTGCTCTCGGGTGTCCAGGGCATCACCGACCTCATCACCACCCCGGGCCTGATCAACCTCGACTTCGCCGACGTCAAGTCGGTCATGTCCGAGGCCGGTTCCGCGCTCATGGGCATCGGCTCCGCCCGCGGCGACGACCGCGCGGTGGCCGCCGCGGAGATGGCGATCTCCTCGCCGCTCCTGGAGGCGTCCATCGACGGCGCCCGCGGTGTCCTGCTCTCCATCTCCGGCGGCAGCGACCTCGGTCTCTTCGAGATCAACGAGGCCGCCCAGCTGGTGAGCGAGGCGGCCCACCCGGAGGCGAACATCATCTTCGGCGCGGTCATCGACGACGCCCTCGGCGACGAGGTGCGGGTCACCGTGATCGCGGCGGGCTTCGACGGCGGGCAGCCGCCGGCCCGGCGCGAGAACGTCCTCGGCGCGAACAGCGCCAAGCGCGAGGAGCCGGCCCCGACGCCGGTCCGGTCCGCGCCCGAGCCGGTGCGCCAGTCCGGCGGGCTCGGTTCGGTGCCGCCGCGCGAGGAGCCGGTGCAGGCCGAGCCGGTTCCGGTGTCGGGTGAGACCCACCTTCCGCCGGTCGTCTCGCCGCCGCACGTCCCGCCGGCCCGTCCCTACTCGGACTCCCAGGCCGAAGAGCTGGACGTACCGGACTTCTTGAAGTGATAGGCCCGCATGACACTGTGAGCCCGACGGACTCGGTCTTCTCGCGGGGCGGCGCTCACTTCTCCTTCACCGACAGGTGGGGCGGAGTGAGCGCCGCCCCGTACGCGGAGCTCAATCTCGGCGGCGCGGTCGGCGACGACCCCGCCGCCGTTCTCGCCAACCGCGAGCGGGCCGCGCGCGACCGGGGGCTCGACCCGGCGAGGGTCGTCTGGATGAACCAGGTCCACGGCCGGGATGTGGCCGTGGTCGACGGACCCTGGGGCGAGGCGGCGGAGATCCCCGCCGTCGACGCGGTGGTCACCGCGCGCCGCGGGCTCGCGCTCGCCGTGCTGACCGCCGACTGCACGCCCGTCCTGCTCGCCGACCCGGAGGCAGGCGTCGTCGCGGCGGCGCACGCCGGGCGGCCGGGGCTGGTCGCCGGGGTCGTTCCGGCCGCGGTCGGGGCCATGGTCCGGCTGGGCGCGGAGGTCTCCCGGATCACCGCGCGGACCGGGCCGGCCGTCTGCGGTCGGTGCTACGAGGTGCCGGCCGCGATGCGGGACGAGGTCGCCGCGAGCGTGCCCGGCTCCTGGTCCGAGACCAGCTGGGGCACCCCGGCGGTGGACGTCACGGGCGGGGTGCACGCCCAGCTGGCGGAGCTCGGCGTCACCGACCGGCACGCTTCGCCCTTCTGCACCCTGGAATCGAGCGACCACTTCTCGTACCGACGCGACCGCACCACCGGGCGGCTCGCCGGATATGTCTGGCTGGACTGATAGGACATGACGGAACGCAAGGAACAACTCGCCGCGAATCTGGCGCGGGTGGAGGAGCGGATCGCCTCGGCCTGCCTCGCGGCCGGGCGCGCGCGGGAGGAGGTGACCCTGCTCGTGGTCACCAAGACCTACCCCGCGAGCGATGTGCGGATTCTGCACGGACTCGGTGTGCGTCAGGTCGCGGAGAACCGCGACCAGGACGCCGCTCCCAAGGCCGCCGAGTGTGCGGATCTGTCCCTCTCCTGGCACTTTGTCGGTCAGTTGCAGACCAACAAGGTCCGTTCGGTGGCCGGTTATGCAGATGTCGTGCAGTCGGTCGACCGTACGAAGCTGGTGACCGCCCTTTCGGCGGCGGCCGAGCGCCGCGAGCGCGAACTCGGCTGCCTCATCCAGGTGGCACTTGACGCGGAGAGAGGCGAGCGCGGGGCCCGCGGGGGTGTCGCCCCGGACGGGATCGAGGAGTTGGCGGACGCGGTCGCCGCCGCGCCCGGGCTCCGGCTGGACGGGCTGATGACCGTCGCGCCGCTCGCCGGCCCCTTCGCCGGGCGGCAACGGGCCGCGTTCGACCGGCTGATGGAATTCTCATCCCGGCTGCGCGGGAACCATCCGGCTGCGAACATGGTCTCTGCGGGGATGAGTGCGGACCTCGAGGACGCGATCGCGGCAGGAGCGACACATGTGCGCGTCGGTACTGCGGTACTCGGAGTCCGTGCCGGGCTCGGGTAACGTCGCCAAGCAAGTCGGACCACAGCAGAAAATATGGTCATTACCGCCCAGGGCGGGGAGGCCGGAGTGGATCGCGGGCACTTGGTGACAGATGCCGATCCACCACAGAGCGGAGGACTCAGAGCATGGCCGGCGCGATGCGCAAGATGGCGGTCTACCTCGGCCTCGTGGAGGACGATGGGTACGACGGCCCGGGGTTCGACCCCGACGACGAATTCGAACCCGAGCCGGAGCCCGAGCGCGACCGGCGCCGGCACCAGCCCGCGCATCAGGTGGAGCGGGACCGGGAGCGCGACGAACCGGTACGCGCGGTCCAGCCGCCGGCGCAGCGGGAGCCGGTCCAGATCCCGGCGGAGCGTGAGCGACCCGCCCGGATCGCACCCGTGGCATCCATCACACCTGAACGTCCGAACATGGAGAAGAACGCACCGGTGATCATGCCCAAGGTCGTGTCCGAGCGCGAGCCCTACCGGATCACGACGCTGCACCCCAGGACGTACAACGAGGCCCGTACCATCGGGGAACACTTCCGTGAGGGCACTCCGGTGATCATGAATCTCACGGAGATGGACGATACGGACGCAAAGCGACTTGTCGACTTTGCCGCGGGACTCGTCTTCGGTCTCCATGGCAGCATTGAGCGAGTGACACAGAAGGTGTTCCTGTTGTCGCCTGCTAACGTCGATGTCACGGCGGAGGACAAGGCCCGCATCGCAGAGGGCGGATTCTTCAACCAGAGCTGAGAACACGACACCGGGAACAACCCGGCCGAGAGGCCGGTGCTACGAGAGCCAGGGGAGAGGGAAGCGCGAGAGATGGGCGTCGCACAAAGTGTTGTCTACATCGCGTTGATGTGTTTCCTCATCGTGCTGATCTTCCGGCTTGTCATGGACTACGTCTTCCAGTTCGCACGTTCATGGCAGCCGGGCAAGCCGATGGTGGTCGTCCTCGAGACGACGTACACGGTCACCGATCCACCGCTCAAGCTCCTGCGGCGGCTCATCCCGCCGCTGCGTCTCGGGGGCGTGGCACTCGACCTGTCCTTCTTCGTTCTGATGATCATCGTTTCCATCCTGATCAGCATCGTGATCAGGCTGTGAGCGATACGGTCTTGCCGACTGCCGACGACTACGTAGAGGTGAAGAAGAGATGCCGCTGACTCCCGAGGATGTGCGGAACAAGCAGTTCACGACAGTCCGCCTCCGAGAGGGCTACGACGAGGACGAGGTCGATGCCTTCCTCGACGAGGTCGAGTCGGAGCTGACCCGCCTGCTCCGTGAGAACGAGGACCTGCGCGCCAAGCTGGCCGCCGCCACGCGTGCCGCCGCGCAGAACCAGCAGCAGGGCATGCGCAAGCCGCCGGAGCAGCAGGAGCGGCCGGGTGCCCCGGTGCCCGCCGCCATATCGGGCCCGCCGGTCCAGCAGCAGCCCCCGCAGATGGGTCCCCCCCAGCTGCCCGGTGGTGCTCCGCAGCTGCCCGCCGGTCCCAGCGGCCACGGCCCCCAGGGTCCGCACGGCCCCGGTCCGCAGGGCCCGCACGGCCCCGGCCCGATGCAGGGTGGTCCCATGGGCGGCCCGATGGGCGGCCCCATGGGCGGTCACAACCCGCAGCAGCAGATGCAGCAGATGCAGCCCCCGCCGCAGATGCAGCAGCAGGGTCCCGGTGGCGACAGCGCCGCCCGTGTCCTGTCCCTGGCCCAGCAGACCGCCGACCAGGCGATCGCGGAGGCCCGTTCCGAGGCCAACAAGATCGTCGGCGAGGCGCGCAGCCGCGCCGAGGGCCTGGAGCGGGACGCCCGCGCCAAGGCGGACGCGCTGGAGCGGGACGCGCAGGAGAAGCACCGCGTGGCGATGGGCTCGCTGGAGTCGGCCCGCGCGACGCTGGAGCGCAAGGTCGAGGACCTGCGGGGCTTCGAGCGTGAGTACCGGACGCGTCTGAAGTCCTACCTGGAGAGCCAGCTGCGTCAGCTGGAGACCCAGGCCGACGACTCGCTGGCTCCGCCGCGCACCCCGGCCGCCGCGTCGCTGCCGCCGTCGCCTTCGCTGGCTCCGGCCGGTGCGGGTGCCATGGGGCACATGGGCGGCAACCACGGCGGTCAGCCGATGGGCGGCGGAAACCCGTCCATGGGCGGTGGCCCGTCGTACGGCGGTCAGCAGCAGATGTCGCCGGCGATGACGCAGCCGATGGCGCCGGTGCGGCCGCAGGCGCCGCAGCCGATGCAGCAGGCGCCGTCGCCGATGCGTGGGTTCCTGATCGACGAGGACGACAACTGAGCGGGACGCGCTCGTTGAGCGCGTAGCCGTCGGCAGGCTGAGGGCCGGGCCCCGGGGTTTCCCGGGGCCCGGCCCTTTTGCGTACCCGATCCGCTGCGCGGAGCCTGTTCCCCACCCCGCCCCTTCCCGAAACCGGGGCTCCGCCCCAGACCCCGCGCCTCAAGCGCCGGCGAGGCTGAAGGTTGCGGCGCGGGGCCCCAGACGCCGCGCCCGAAACGTCGGCCAGGCTGAAGGTTGCGGCGCGGCCAGAGCAAGCCCCCCCGGCTTCGGGAGGGGGCGGTAGGGGAACAGCAAAGGGCCCGGCCGGAACGGTCTCCGGCCGGGCCCCTCGGGTGACGGCTACGCCTTGCGGAGGCGGAAGACCAGGTTCAGACCCTCGTCCTCGAACGGGGCGCCGTACGCGCCGTCCGCCTCGCCCTCCGCGTAGTCCAGCGCCAGCACCTCGTCCGCGATCAGCGTCGCGTGCTCGGTCAGGGCCTCCGCCGTGGCCGGGGACGTGGAGGTCCAGCGGACGGCGATGCGGTCGGCCACGTCCAGGCCGCTGTTCTTGCGGGCCTCCTGGATCAGGCGGATCGCGTCACGGGCCAGGCCCGCCCGCCGCAGCTCCGGCGTGATTTCCAGGTCCAGGGCCACCGTCGCGCCCGAGTCGGAGGCGACCGACCAGCCCTCGCGCGGGGTCTCCGTGATGATCACCTCGTCCGGTGCCAGGGTGACCGTCTCGCCGTCCACCTCCACCGACGCCGTGCCCTCGCGCAGGGCCAGCGACAGCGCCGCCGCGTCCGCGTTCGCGACCGCCTTGGCCACCGCCTGGACGCCCTTGCCGAAGCGCTTGCCGAGCGCCCGGAAGTTCGCCTTGGCCGTGGTGTCGACCAGCGAGCCGCCCACCTCGGAGAGCGAGGCGAGCGAGGAGACGTTCAGCTCCTCCGTGATCTGGGCGCGCAGCTCCGCGGACAGGGCCTCGAAGCCCGAGGCCGCGACCAGTGCCCGGGACAAGGGCTGGCGGGTCTTGACGCCCGACTCCGCGCGCGTGGCCCGGCCCAGCTCGACCAGCCGCCGCACCAGCGCCATCTGCGCAGAGAGCGCGGGGTCGATCGTCGCCGGGTCCGCCTTCGGCCAGGACGACAGGTGGACCGACTCCGGCGCGTCCGGGGTGACCGGCACGATCAGGTCCTGCCAGACCCGCTCGGTGATGAACGGGGTCAGCGGGGCCATCAGCCGCGTGACGGTCTCCACCACTTCGTGCAGCGTGCGCAGCGCCGCCTTGTCGCCCTGCCAGAAGCGGCGCCGGGAGCGGCGCACGTACCAGTTGGACAGGTCGTCCACGAACGCGGAGAGCAGCTTGCCGGCGCGCTGCGTGTCGTAGCCCTCCAGCGCCTGCGTGACCTGGTCCACCAGCGTGTTCAGCTCGCCGAGCAGCCAGCGGTCCAGGACCGTGCGGTCGGCGGGCGCCGGGTCCGCGGCCGAGGGCGCCCAGTCCGACGTACGGGCGTACAGGGCCTGGAAGGCCACGGTGTTCCAGTACGTGAGGAGCGTCTTGCGGACGACCTCCTGGATCGTGCCGTGGCCCACGCGCCGGGCCGCCCACGGGGAGCCGCCCGCCGCCATGAACCAGCGCACCGCGTCCGCGCCGTGCTGGTCCATGAGCGGGATCGGCTGGAGGATGTTGCCCAGGTGCTTGGACATCTTCCGGCCGTCCTCGGCGAGGATGTGGCCCAGGCACACCACGTTCTCGTAGCTGGACTTGTCGAAGACGAGCGTGCCGACCGCCATCAGCGTGTAGAACCAGCCGCGCGTCTGGTCGATGGCCTCCGAGATGAACTGCGCCGGGTAGCGGCTCTCGAAGACCTCCTTGTTCTTGTACGGGTAGCCCCACTGCGCGAACGGCATCGAGCCCGAGTCGTACCAGGCGTCGATGACCTCCGGGACGCGGCGCGCCTCCAGGCCGCAGCCCTCGTGGGTACAGGCGAAGGTGACGTCGTCGATGAAGGGGCGGTGCGGGTCCAGGTCCGAGAGGTCCGTGCCGGAGAGCTCGCCCAGCTCGGCGCGGGAGCCGACACAGGTGAGGTGGCCCTCCTCGCAGCGCCAGATCGGCAGCGGGGTGCCCCAGTAGCGGTTGCGGGACAGCGCCCAGTCGACGTTGTTGGTCAGCCAGTCGCCGAAGCGGCCGTGCTTGACGGAGTCCGGGAACCAGTTGGTCTTCTCGTTCTCCTGCAGCAGCCGCTCCTTGACCGCCGTGGTGCGGATGTACCAGGACGGCTGCGCGTAGTAGAGCAGCGCGGTGTGGCAGCGCCAGCAGTGCGGGTAGCTGTGCTCGTACGGGACGTGGCGGAAGAGCAGGCCGCGGTCCTTCAGGTCCTCGGTCAGCGCCTCGTCGGCCTTCTTGAAGAAGACCCCGCCGACCAGCGGCAGGTCCTCCTCGAAGGTGCCGTCGGGGCGGACCGGGTTGACCACCGGCAGCCCGTACGCCTTGCAGACCAGGAGGTCGTCGGCGCCGAAGGCGGGGGACTGGTGGACCAGACCCGTACCGTCCTCGGTCGTCACGTACTCCGCGTTGACGACGTAGTGCGCCTCGGCGGGGAAGTCGATCAGGGCGAACGGGCGCTCGTACGTCCAGCGCTCCATCTCGCGGCCGGTGAACGACCGGCCGGTGAGCTCCCAGCCCTCGCCGAGCGCCTTCTCGACCAGCGGCTGGGCGACGACGAGCTTCTCCTCGCCGTTCGTCGCGACGACGTAGGTGACGTCCGGGTGCGCGGCGACGGCGGTGTTGGAGACCAGGGTCCACGGGGTCGTCGTCCAGACCAGGAGCGCCGCCTCGCCGGCCAGCGGGCCCGAGGTGAGCGGGAAGCGGACGAAGACCGAGGGGTCGACGACCGTCTCGTAGCCCTGCGCCAGCTCGTGGTCGGACAGGCCGGTGCCGCAGCGCGGGCACCAGGGGGCGACGCGGTGGTCCTGGACCAGCAGGCCCTTGTTGAAGATCTCCTTCAGCGACCACCACACGGACTCCACGTACTCGGGGTCCATGGTGCGGTACGCGTCGTCCAGGTCGACCCAGTAGCCCATGCGGGTCGTCAGCTCGGCGAAGGCGTCGGTGTGCCGGGTCACGGACTCGCGGCACTTGGCGTTGAACTCGGCGATGCCGTACGCCTCGATGTCCTTCTTGCCGTTGAAGCCCAGCTCCTTCTCGACCGCCAGCTCGACCGGCAGGCCGTGGCAGTCCCAGCCGGCCTTGCGGCCCACGTGGTAGCCCTGCATGGTCCGGAAGCGGGGGAAGACGTCCTTGAAGACGCGGGCCTCGATGTGGTGGGCGCCGGGCATGCCGTTGGCGGTCGGCGGACCCTCGTAGAACACCCACTCGGGGCGGCCCTCGGACTGGTCGAGGCTCTTGGTGAAGACCTTGTTCTCACGCCAGAAGTCGAGCACGGCGTGTTCGAGGGCGGGCAGGTCGACCTGGGCGGGTACCTGGCGGTACTGCGGCGATGTCATGTGCGGGCTTCCTCCGGCGGACGTCTTCCACTTCCGTCGGAGGGACGAGAACCGAGCCGGTTCCCGCGGTACCACCCTCCTTGGCCCCGGGCGTGCGCCCCGGGCCCCCTCATTGGGGTGCGATGCCGGTTCTACTGGCCCCTCGGGGCGTTCTTCCGACGGCTCCGGGGTGATCTTCACGACGCGCTCGCCCCCGGGCTCCCACCGTCCCCGGGTCGCTGCTGGCTGCGTACGACGCTACTCGTCCCATCCACGCCTCTCGCTGGGGCCAGTGTACGGGCCGCGGGCCACGGCGTCCGACCGGTTTACGCGGGGCCCGGGCGTGACCCGAATGGCCATACGGGGCGCACCCGGCCGGAGCGCGGCCCGGCGCGCGGCGGAAAGCCGGATTACCCGCCGGGGAGCTGGGCACAACGGATGCAGGCGCACAGTGATCCGGACGCGGGGAGGGGCGATGAGGCGGCGTGCCCCGTTGCCGCGGGCCGGGGGTCGACTTATCGTCCCAGCACGACTCGCGAGCAAGATCACAGTGTGTGAAGGGGCCGCGGCCATGGTGGAGAAGAAGGCGCCCGGCGAGAAGACCTCCGCCAAGAAGGCGGCGGCCCGGAAGACCGCGTCGAAGAAGACCACGCCGAAGAAGACCGGGGCCACCGCGGCCCCGGCGACCACGGGGGCGGCCGAGGCCGCCGATCAGACGGGAGCCCACACGGTGGTAGCCAAGAAGAGCGCGGCCAGTACCCGGACCGCGGGCGAGGACGCGGCACCCGTGCCGCCCGCCCGGGTCGCCACGGCGCCGGGGGACCTGGCCGTACGGCCGGGCGAGGACCCGTGGACCCCGGAGGAGGTCGACGCCGCGCGGGACGGGCTGACCGGCGAGATCACCCGCCTCCGCAACGAGCTGGAGGCGTCCGGCCTCGCGCTGGCCGGGCTGATGCGGGACTCCGGTGACGGAGCGGGCGACGACGAGGCCGACACCGGCACCAAGAACATCACCCGCGAGCACGAGATGCAGCTCGCCGCCAACGCCCAGGAGATGCTGGACCAGACCGAGCGCGCCCTGGCCCGGCTGGAGGCCGGCACGTACGGGCTGTGCGAGGTCTGCGGCAAGCCGATCGGCAAGGCGCGGATGCAGGCGTTCCCCCGGGCCACGCTGTGCGTCGAGGACAAGCAGAAGCAGGAACGACGCGGCTGATTCGCACGGGCGTGCCGTACCCTCGTCCTCAGTCGGGAACTAGGTTGAGGGACTCACGTGGCAGAGGCGGAGCGCATCATCGGTACGCCGGACATCACCGGAGCTGAGGGCAGCGGAGAGACCGGGCCGGACGGCCCGGCCGCTTCCCCGGAGCCGGGCGCGCCGGAGGTCCAGGACACCGGGGCCACCGCCACGGACGCGGACGCGGCCGTCGACCGTTCCCCGGCCACCCGCCGGCGCCGGGTCATCCTGCTGTTCTGCGTCGCCGTCGTGGCGTACCTGCTCGACCTCGGCAGCAAGATGCTCGTCGTGGCGAAGCTGGAGCACCAGGAGCCGATCGAGCTCATCGGCGACTGGCTCAAGCTGGACGCCCTGCGCAACTCGGGCGCCGCGTTCGGCTTCGGCGAGGCGTTCACGATCATCTTCACGATCATCGCGGCGACCGTCATCGTGGTGATCGCGCGGCTGGCGCGCAAGCTGTACAGCCTGCCGTGGGCCATCGCGCTCGGACTGCTCCTCGGCGGGGCGCTCGGGAACCTCACCGACCGCATCTTCCGCGCGCCGGGCGTCTTCGAGGGCGCGGTGGTGGACTTCATCGCCCCCGCCCACTTCGCCGTCTTCAACCTGGCCGACTCCGCGATCGTCTGCGGCGGCATCCTGATCGTGCTCCTCTCCTTCAAGGGCCTGGACCCCGACGGCACCGTGCACAAGGACTGAGGACGGGGGGAACGGGGACCGGCGGGGGCAAGGCATACTCGACTGGTGAGTACGCAACCCGAGGTCCGCACCCTGCCCGTCCCCGATGGCCTGGAGGGCGAGCGCGTCGACGCCGCCATCTCCCGGATGTTCGGCTTCTCCCGCACCAAGGCCGCCGACCTGGCCGCCGCCGGCAAGGTGCAGGTGGACGGCTCGGTGGTCGGGAAGTCCGAGCGGGTGCACGGCGGTGCCTGGCTCGAAGTGGAGATGCCGCAGGCGGCCGCACCCGTGCAGATCGTCGCCGAGCCCGTCGAGGGCATGGAGATCGTCCACGACGACGACGACATCGTGGTGATCGTCAAGCCCGTCGGCGTCGCCGCCCACCCCAGCCCCGGCTGGACCGGCACCACCGTCATCGGCGGCCTCGCCGCGGCCGGGTACCGGATCTCGACGTCCGGCGCCGCCGAGCGCCAGGGCATCGTGCACCGGCTCGACGTCGGCACCTCCGGGCTGATGGTCGTCGCCAAGTCCGAGCGCGCCTACACCCTGCTCAAGGCCCAGTTCCGCGACCGGGTCGTGGAGAAGAAGTACAACGCGCTGGTCCAGGGCCACCCGGACCCGATGAGCGGCACCATCGACGCCCCCATCGGACGCCACCCGAACCACGACTACAAGTGGGCGGTCGTCGCCGACGGCAAGCCCTCGGTGACCCACTACGACCTCATCGAGGCGTACCGGGCCGCCAGCCTCCTCGACATCAAGCTGGAGACCGGGCGCACCCACCAGATCCGGGTGCACATGTCCGCCCACCGCCACCCCTGCGTCGGCGACCTCACCTACGGCGCCGACCCCACCATGGCCAAGCGCCTCGGCCTGACCCGGCAGTGGCTGCACGCGGTGAAGCTGGGCTTCGAGCACCCCGCCGACGGGAGCTGGGTCGAGTTCACCAGCACCTACCCGGACGACCTCCAGCAGGCGCTGGACCGCATCGCGGCGGAGAGCCAGTGATGGCCGGGCCCCTCGGGTACACCACCCGGACCGTCACCGACGAGCGGGACCGCGCCGCGTGCTTCCAGCTGCGCAAGGAGGTCTTCGTCGGTGAGCAGAACGTGCCCGAGGAGATCGAGTACGACGCCTACGACGCGGACGCGCTGCACGTCATAGCCGTCGCCGCGGACGGCACCGCGCTCGGGACCGGCCGGCTGCTGCACGGCCCCGCCGCCTCGGCGCACACCGGCGCGGACCCCGCGGTCGGCTCGCTCGGCCGGCTCGCGGTGAGCAAGGAGGCCCGCGGCCTCGGCGTCGGCGCCGCGCTCGTGCGGGCCATCGAGGACGCCGCCCGCGACCACGGCCTCGCCGCCGTCGACCTGCACGCCCAGACGCACGCCCTGCGCTTCTACGAGCGCCTCGGCTACGAGCCGTACGGCCCCGAGTTCATGGACGCGGGAATCGCGCACCGCGCGATGCGCCGGACGATCTGACGCCCCGCCGCGCCCCCTGACCTCGGCGGCCGGGGGGCGCATGGCAGGGTGAGGGGAATCGGCCGGGCGTGGACCGGGCCCGGCCGGAGCGCTTCGGAAGGCACCCCGTGGACCAGATGTCACTGCTGCTCCTGCTGCTGCTCGGGGCCGTGGTCACGGTTCCGCTGGGGGACCGGCTGAAGCTGCCGGCGCCGGTGCTGATGACGCTCTTCGGCGTCGTCCTGGCCTTCCTCAGCTTCGTGCCGAACGTGGACATCCCGCCGGAGATCATCCTCCCCGCGCTGCTGCCGCCGCTGCTCTACGCCTCGGTGCAGCGCACCTCCTGGCGGCAGTTCGCCGCGAACAAGCGGCCCATCTTCCTGCTGGCCGTCGCCCTGGTCTTCCTCACGACCGCGGCCGTCGCGGCGGTCGCCGACGCGATCGTGCCGGGGCTGCCGCTCGCCGCCGCCGTCGCGCTCGGCGCGCTCGTCGCCCCGCCCGACCCGGTCGCCGCCA
>NZ_JAAGNI010000076.1 GCF_010550605.1 Streptomyces sp. SID9727 | reverse complement strand
CGCCAGGTCGGCCAGCGCGTCGATGCCGTCCGGGCAGGCCTTCCGCAGCGCGTCGGCGGGCGGGCCGTCCGTGAGGTCCACCGAGGCGGCGGCGCCCAACGACCCCATCCTGGACCGTTCGTCACCGCGCACCGCCGCGATCACGCGGACGTCGCGGGCCCGGGCGAGCTGCGTCAGACAGCAGCCGACCCCGCCCGCCGCGCCGACGACCAGCAGGGTCTCGTGGCCGCGCAGCGCCACCGCCTCCAGGACCTGCGCGGCGGCCATCCCGGCGGACGGCAGGGCGGCGGCGGTCCGGGCGTCGAGACCACGCGGGACGAGGGCGATGGCGGAGTCCTGCCGCACGCACAGGTACTCCCCGTACGAGCCGCACGCGTCGGCCACGTCCGCCCGCCCGAAGACCGGGTCCCCAACCCGGAAGCGGTTCTCGCCGCCGCCGATCATGTCGACGCGGCCCGCGTAGTCCACGCCGACGACGAACGGGAAGGCCCGGGGTGGCGGGGCGAGTTCACCGGCCGAGCCGTCCGTGACCTGCCAGTCCAGCGGGTTGAGTGACGCGTAGTCGATCCGCACCCGGACCTCGCCGGGCCCTGGCTCCGGCTTGGGCACCTCGACCAGCACCGGCTCGGCCCGCAGCGCGCTGACGGCGATGGCTCGCATCCGTACACCTCCCAGTCGTGCCGCTCCGGGGGAGCGGACGCGTCATTCCGCCGGCGCCGGCAGCACCCGCTGGGCCCAGATCCGGGCCGCCACCGCGCACACCGCGACGGCCAGGCCCAGACCGAAGACGATCCACACCGTGGTGCGCAGCGAGGAGGTCAGCGCGTCGTAGACGGCCGCGGCGGCGCCGGTGTCGCTGTCCGGGACCTCGTCGAGGACCCGGTCGCGGGCCAGCGCCAGGGCTCCGCGCAGCACCAGCGCGCCGAGCGCGAAGCCCGCCCCCGCCACGGCGGTGCCGGCCAGCGCGGCCATCGTCCGGGCCCGGCGGCCGGGTCCGCCGCGCGTCCAGGCGAACGCCACGGCGAGCAGGGCGAAGACGAGCGTGCCCACGGCCGGCCACACGCTCGCGGTCCGCAGCCACTGGAAGCTCTGCCGCAGCTGGTCCGCGCGGTCGGCG
Source organism: Streptomyces sp. SID9727 (assembly GCF_010550605.1). Classification (GTDB taxonomy): domain Bacteria; phylum Actinomycetota; class Actinomycetes; order Streptomycetales; family Streptomycetaceae; genus Streptomyces. The sequence continues at coordinate 15,557 of NZ_JAAGNI010000076.1, read as the reverse complement.
GAGACCAGCTGGATGTCGGTGTGCTGGACGGGGATCTGATCGGCGAACGGCACCCCGTTGTCCACCAGGTTCCGCTTCACCTGCTCCGTGACGGGCGCCAGGTCGATCGTGACGCTCTCACCGCTCCGCCCGTCCAGCGCGGCGGTGACCGTCTCGTGCGCGGTGCGGTTGGCGGCGGTCCAGGCGTCCTGGAACGCTTCCGTGGTGGTGAAGGACTCCACTGCGTGGTGCAGGAACTGGCGCACGGTGCTCTGGAGCGGCCCGACGTCGATCTGCTTCATCGCGCCGTCGGTGATCAGGTCGGCGACGGTGTTCCGTACGTCCGGGTCGTCGGCGAGCGGGGCGACGGCGGCCACGTACCGGTCCGTTTCGTCGATCTCCAGGTCGACCCAGGCGGACAGCGCGCTCAGCGGCACCAGAACGGCCAGCAGCACCAGCAGTACCGCCGACAGGGCTACCGAGAAATACGTCCGCACCCCTCCAGGGAATCCCGGATGGCGCCGCGGCGCCCCGGGCCGTGGGCCATCCGAGTTGCCGGGCGGCCCGGCCGGGTGTGCCCTGGAGGGAAAGCGGGGGCGACGGAAGGAGCTCTCTGCCATGGCCGCACACGCTTCGGTGCCGGTACGCGGGAGGCATGCCACACCCGCCCGGCGCCACCCGGTCCGCAGCTGGGCGATCCCGGCCACGCTCGGCCTGATCCTGGGCTGCTACGCGACCGCCATCGTCCGTGGCGGCGGGGTGCTCACGGGCACCCGGCTGGCCCTCGGACTGGTCTCCGGCGCGGTGCTCGCGGTGCTCTGCTTCGGTCTCGGCCGGATCCAGAACCGGCTGCCGCGCGAGCTGAGGGCCGCCGCGTACGGGGTGCTGACCGGCGGTTCGATCGGCTTCCTCTACAGCCTGTCCGGCGCGAGCATCCTGTCGGCGTCGGTGATCGGACTGATCCTCGGACTCGGCGGACTGCTCGCCGCGTACTACTACTTCTACACGCGGGAGTGACGCCCGCGCCCACCCGCACGTCCTCGGTCCTTGACCTTCTCCATGGGGGAAGGCCAAGGATCGAGTGTGCCGGGGCGGGAAGTCCGCCCGGTGTGAGGAGGCGTGCGGTGACGGAGGACGGGCAGGGGCGGGGCCCCGGCGCGGAGCTGGTGACGATCGGGGCGTTCGCCCGGCTGTCCCGGCTGTCCGCGAAGGCGCTGCGCCGCTACGACGAGCTCGGTCTGCTCCCGCCGGCCCTGGTCGATCCGGTGAACGGCTACCGGTACTACGACCCGGCGCAGGTCCGAGCGGCCCGGCTGGTGGCCTGGCTGCGCCGGATCGGGATGCCGCTCGTCCGGATCAGGGAGGTGATCGCGCTGGACTCCGGTGCGGCCGCCGCGGCGATCCGGGCGTACTGGGCGCGTGTCGAGGCGGAGACGGCGGCCCGCCGTGACCTCGCGGCCTTCCTCATCGACCAGCTGTCGACGGAGGACGTCATGACATCGGTGGGCACACTCGGATTCCGTTACGCGGCCCGCACCGACACGGGTGCGGTGCGCGAGACCAACCAGGACGCGGTCTACGCCGGGGCCCGGCTGCTCGCGGTCGCCGACGGGTTCGGCGCGGGCGGCGCGGGGGCCAGCACGGCCGCGATCGAGGCCCTGAAACCGTTCGCACCGGGCGCGGTGCCGGCGGCGGAGCTGCTGAACAGCCTGCACGACGCGGCGGAGCGGGTGGCGCTCGCGGTGCGGGACGCGGTGGCGGGGAGCGGCGGGGGCGGGGCGCCGGAGGAGTCCGGCACGACGCTCACGGCGATGATGTGGACGGGCTCGCGGCTGGGCCTGGTCCACATCGGGGACTCGCGGGCGTACTTGCTGCGCGGGGGCGAGCTGTTCCGGATCACGCACGACCACAGCCTGGTCCAGTCGATGATCGACGACGGTTCGCTGACGGAGGAGGAGGCGTTCTCGCACCCGCAGCGGGCCATGCTCCTCAAGGCGCTCTCCGGGGACGGGCCGTACGGCGGGCCCGATGTGGACGTCCGGGACGCGCTGCCCGGCGACCGCTACCTGCTCTGCTCGGACGGGCTGTCGGCGGTCGTCGACGGCGGGGAGCTGGCGCGGGTGCTGGCCGCGGCGGACGGGCCCGGGACCGCCGTGGGGGCGCTGATCGAGCTCGCGGAGGCGGCCGGCGCGCCGGACAACGTGGCGTGTGCGGTGGCGGACGTCGTGGAGCTGTGAGTACGCGGGTGGGCCCCGCACCACGCGTGGTGCGGGGCCCACCCCTTCGTACCGGGTCAGGCGCGGACGACGGTCACCGGGCACGAGGCGTGCTGGGTGACGTGCAGGCTGACCGAGCCGAGCAGGGTCGCCTTGAAGCCGCTGTACCCGCGCGCGCCCACGACCAGCAGGTTCGCGCCCTCTGCCCGGTCCAGCAGGGCCTGCGCCGGGTTGCCGATCACGACGACCTTGCTGACGGCGGCGGCGCCCTGGGCGCCCAGGGCCTCCTCCAGCGTCTCGGTGAGCGACACCGTGGCCATGGCCTGCGGGTCGAAGTCCTCAGGGAGGCCCGGCATCATCGACGCCCAGCTGGTGGCGGGGTACTCCCAGCTGTTGACGGCCTCGACCGTGTCGCCGGTCAGCTCCGCCTGGCGCACGGCCCAGTGCAGTGCCTTGACCGACGACTCGGAGCCGTCGACGCCCACCACGATCCTGCCCATCTCTGCCTCCAGCTGGGTTCTGCGGTTGTGCTCGGTGCTGTGCTCGGTCCCGCTCGCACACGTCTTCCCGTACGACTCTAGTCAAAACGGGCGAAACGGCGATTCTCAGTGGTCCGGACGATCAGGCCGGGCGCAGGGCCGCGAGCTGCTGTTCGAACGGGACCACCTCGTCGTCCAGCCCGGGGGTCCTGGTCGCGCCGGAAACCGCACGGCCGCCCGTGACGGCGTCGGCCAGCTCCCCGCCCGCGCGCCGGATGCGGGCGGGCAGGCCCTCGGTGTACTCGTCGCCGGCCGCGCCCCAGTCCTCCGACGCCGCGTAGACCGAGGTCGGCAGGGTGACGGCGCGCAGGTAGGCGAAGAGCGGGCGCATCGCGTGTTCCAGGACCAGCGAGTGCCGGGGCGTGCCGCCGGTCGCGGCGACGAGCACGGGCTTGCCGGTCAGCGCGGTGTTCTCGACCAGGTCGAAGAACGACTTGAACAGGCCGCTGTACGAGGCGGTGAACACCGGCGTGACCGCGATCAGCCCGTCGGCGCCCGTCACCGCGGCGAGCGCGTCCTCCAGGGCGGGCGGCGGGAAGCCGGACACCAGGTGGCTCGCGATGTCCGCGGCCAGGTCGCGCAGTTCGATGACCCGGACGTCGACCGGGCGGTCCTGCGCGGCCTCGATCCGCTCCCGGGTGGCGGCGGCCAGCCGGTCGGCAAGCAGCCGGGTCGAGGACGGGTTGCTGAGTCCGGCCGATACGGCGACGATCCTCACGGGTTCGGTGGCGAACACGGTCAGCTCTCCTTCGTGGCGGCGTAGGCGGGGTGCAGCGGCGCGGTCTCGGGGACACCGGCCGGGCGCAGGGCGGCGAACTCCTTGCGCAGGACGGGGACGACCTCCTCGCCGAGGATGTCGAGCTGTTCGAGGACCGTCTTCAGCGGCAGTCCCGCGTGGTCCATCAGGAACAGCTGGCGCTGGTAGTCGCCGACCGCGTCCCGGAAGGTCAGCGTCCGCTCGATGACCTCCTGGGGCGAGCCCACGGTCAGGGGCGTCTGCTGGGTGAAGTCCTCCATCGAGGGGCCGTGGCCGTAGACCGGCGCGTTGTCGAAGTACGGGCGGAACTCGCGCACCGCGTCCTGCGAGTTCTTCCGCATGAACACCTGGCCGCCGAGGCCGACGATCGCCTGCTCGGCGGTGCCGTGGCCGTAGTGCGCGTACCGCTGGCGGTACAGGTGCACCATCTTCTTCGTGTGCTCCATGGGCCAGAAGATGTTGTTGTGGAAGAAGCCGTCGCCGTAGTACGCGGCCTGCTCGGCGATCTCCGGCGAGCGGATGGAGCCGTGCCAGACGAACGGCGGCACGCCGTCCAGCGGGCGCGGGGTCGCGGTGAACGACTGGAGCGGCGTACGGAACTTGCCCTCCCAGTCCACGACGTCCTCCCGCCACAGCTTGTGCAGCAGGGCGTAGTTCTCGATGGCGAGCGGGATGCCCTGGCGGATGTCCTTGCCGAACCACGGGTACACCGGGCCGGTGTTCCCGCGCCCCATCATCAGGTCCACGCGGCCGTCCGCGAGGTGCTGGAGCGTGGCGTAGTCCTCGGCGATCTTCACCGGGTCGTTGGTGGTGATCAGCGTGGTCGAGGTCGACAGGACGATGCTCTTCGTCTGCGCCGCGATGTATCCGAGGGTGGTGGTCGGCGACGAGGGGACGAACGGCGGGTTGTGGTGCTCACCGGTCGCGAAGACGTCGAGCCCGACCTCCTCGGCCTTGCGCGCGATGGCGACGGTGGCCTTGATCCGCTCGTGCTCGCTCGGCGTCGTACCGGTGGTGGGGTCGGTGGTGACGTCCCCGACGGTGAAGATCCCGAACTGCATGGCGTCCGCCTCCTGGTCGGTAGTGGTTGAACGTTGAACTAACTGGACGCATCGTACAACGGGGGGAGGGGGCGGGGTATTCCTTCCGACCCGGGGACCAGGACCGATGGCCGATGCGCGCGTCCCGGCGGCCCTCGTACGCTGCGGCAACGCGCCCCCCGACGAAGGGACCCCCCGTGTCATTCACCGCCGAAACGCAGGTCCGCCTCGCCCGGCCCTCCCGCGGTCTCGCCGCCGCCGAGCGGTTCTGGGTGGACGGGCTGGGGCTGACGGTCCTCTTCCGCGCGGACGCGGAACGGAAGCCCGGAACCCATGACCTTCTCATGGTGGGGCATCCCGACGCCTCCTGGCATCTGGAGCTGACGCGAGGGCCGGTGGACCCCCGGCCCACCGAGGAGGACCTGCTCGTCCTGTACCTGGACGGACCGGTTCCGGACGATCTGGTGGCCCGGCTGCTCGCCTGCGGCGGTACGAGGGTCAGCTCGCCGAACCCGTACTGGAACGAGTGGGGGGTCACCGTGGAGGACCCGGACGGGTACCGGCTGGTGCTGTGCCGCCGGGGCTGGCGGCCGTAGGGTCCGCCCTCAGACGCCGGACGGGCTGGAACGGCGGCGCCGCCCCAGCAGCTCCGCGAGGCCCCTGCGCGTCGCGGCGATGACCACGCGGTCCGTCGGGCGGAGCACGTATCCGGGGTGGATGTTCCAGACGAGGGAGCCCGGGGCCACGTCCAGGGCCAGGACCCGCCAGGCGCCCTCCCGGAACGCCTGGTCGACCGTGCGGCCCTCCAGCTGGGGGTGGCCGCCGACCTCCACCGCCGCGAACAGGAGCACCTTGCGTTCGACCGGGATCGCGCCCAGGATCTGCCGGCCCATCATCGCGACCGCGAAGGAGGGGCCCGCCAGGTGGGAGACCGAGCGGGAGCGGGTGATCGCCTGCGGGTGCGCCGTGCGCAGCGTGCGGTAGACCGCCGTGGCGAACTCGTCGTCGAAGAGGCGGACCGTCACCCGCAGGTTCGGCTTGAGCGACCTGGCGTACAGCGCCGCCTCCAGGTTCGTCGTGTCGATGCTGGTCAGCGCGAGGAGCCCGCGTGAGCGGCCTATCTTGGCCGCTTCGAGCACCCCCTCGTCCGTGACGTCACCGAGCACCACCGGCACGTGCAGCCGCCGGGCGAGCGGGATGCCCCGCGCGTCCGGGTCCTCCTCCACGCAGACCACCGGGATGCCCAGCTCCCGCAGGTGCACCAGGACCCGGGTGCCGATCTTGCCCAGCCCGAGCAGCACCACGTGCCCGGAGAGCCCGCGCGGGGGCCGCCGCAGCGAGGAGGCGCTGCGCAGCGAGCCGAACGCCTCCAGAACCCCCGCCACCAGCAGCGGCAGCAGCATCAGGCCCGCGATGCCGGAGAGGATCTGGATCACCTGGCGGGCGGTGGGCTCACCGATCGCCGGGTCGCCCATCGCGAACAGGTCGAGCAGGGTCAGGTAGGCCGCGTGCAGCGGATGGTCGCCGGTGGTGAACGAGGACGCCACCGCCAGCCCGAGCACCGCGAGCCCGACACCCAGCGCCGACCACCGCAGCCGCCGTGAGAAGAACTGGCTCAGCGGCGCGCTCCGGCCGCTCATCCGGGGCTTCGGGGCGGCAGGACCGGACTGCGTGACGGCTTCCAGGACGACCGTGCCGCGCCCGGTCGCGGCGGCGATCCCCGCCGGCCCGGGCAGCAGCTGCGGCCCCTCCGCGCCGCTGCTGTCGGAGCCCTCCGCGCCCGCCGGGTCGTGGGTGGTGGAGGAGAGCAGGGCCAGGGTGCACAGGCCGGGGTCGGCGACCTGGCCGCCCCGGGGCGGGGTGCGCTCGGCGGCGCGCAGGAACAGGCCCTCGGCCCGGATCACCCGGGTCGACCCGGCGAGCGCGGTGGCCGCGAGCGCGGGCGCGGCGGTGTCCGCGTCGGACAGCACTGTGGTGGACGCGTCGATCGCGGCCGGGTCGAGCCCGGGGGACGCGACGGCCGCCGCCTGGTCGAGCAGCGTCTCCAGATGCTGGCCCAGCTTGCGGTTGTAGAGCCGGATCACCAGCCGCACACGGGGGTTGAGCCGCCGGGCGGTGAGCGCGGCCCGGATGTTGCGCTCGTCGTCGTCGTAGACGAGGGCAACCGCCGAGGCCCGGGCGATGCCCGCCTCCGCCAACGACTCGTCGGACGGCTCGGCCGCCTGGAGGATGCGCACCGCCTCGACGCCGGCGTTGGTGTCCCCGTCCGAACCGTGCGGCAGGCCACCGCCGTTGCGGTTCATCGCGGACGCCATCCGCCCGAACAGCGCGGCGGCCCGGCCGCGCCCGCTCAGCGGCTCGTCCGGCCTGACCGCGCCCGGCTCCGGCGGCACGACGAGGGTGACCCGTTCCCCGTAGACGTACCGCAGCTCCACGGCGAGCCGCTGAGCGAGCGCGTCGTCCCCGCAGACGACCATATGGCCGGAGAACGGGGAGGTTTGGGGTTGCTGGGGGAAGGAGGACACGTGTCCCAGCATGCCTTGCTCCCTTCCGTCGATCGAGGACGGTCAGCGGCCTTCGGGACGGTGCGCCAGCAGGTGGCGGGGGTCGGCGGCGCGTCCGATCGCCGTCTCGACGGCCGCGATCCGGTCCGCGAGCAGCCCCAGCGCGGCCACCGCCCGGGTCATCGGATCGCCCTCGGGCCCGCCGAGCGCCTGGGTGCGGACGTACGAGGAGCAGAGCGCCGCCCACCGTTCGGCCTGCGCGGGTGTGAGCGTGCCCCGCAGCGCGGCGAGCTTCAGGAGCGCGGCCTCCGCGCCGCTGGTCAGGGTCTGCGCCTCGCCCGCGTAGTGGTCGTCCACGACGGCGGACAGCTCGGCGTCGTTCATCACGGGCGCGATCCGCTCCGCGATCCGGTTCATGTTGCGGTACGAACCCTGGAGCCGGAACGGCGGTTCGGTGCGGGTGGCGTCGGTCCGCGCGGCCGAGGCGATGTACGCGGCGTTGACCGCGAGCACCGTGTCGCGGGCCCGCAGCAGATGCCGCAGAACGGCGGTGATCCGGTCCACCTCGGCGGGCGCGTAGGGGTGTTCCAGCTGTTCCGGACGCGCCGTGGGGTCCTCGGCGGCGAGCCGCAGCAGCAGCGCCAGGTCCTCGCGGGAGCGGCCGGCGAGCGGGGCGAGCACCGGGTTCGCGGTCAGCGCGTTCTCCACGAAGCTCAGCGCGAAGGTGTCCTCGCGGCCGGTCAGCACCTCGCCCAGGTTCCACACGTCCGCCCGGTTGGCGAGCATGTCGGGTACCTGGAAGCGCGCGCCGGACTCGGTGTACGGGTTGCCCGCCATGCACACCGCGAACCGCTTGCCCCGCAGGTCGTACGTGCGCGGCTCACCGTCCCGCACCCCCTCGACGCGGCGCGTGGCGTCGCAGAGCGGGATGAACTTCTGGAGGAGTTCCGGTGAGGTGTGCTGGATGTCGTCCAGGTAGAGCAGCGTGTTGTTGCCCGCCTCCAGGGCGAAGTTGATCTTCTCGATCTCCTGGCGCGCGGTCGCGCTGACCGCCTGCGCGGGGTCGAGCGAGGTCACGTCGTGCCCCAGGTTCGGTCCGCTGACCCTGACGAGGACGAGCCCGAGCCGGTCGGCGACGTACTCCATGAGCGTCGTCTTGCCGTAGCCGGGCGGCGATACGAGCAGCAGCAGGCCCTGCGAGTCGGTGCGGCGGTCGGCGCCGGCGGTGGAGAGCTGCTTGGCGAGGCTGTCCCCGATCAGCGGCAGGTACACCTCGTCGAGCAGCCGGTTGCGTACGAACGCCGGCATCACGCGCGGCCGGTGGTCGTCAAGGCGCAGCCGGCTGCGCTCGGCGGCGACCAGGGCGGTGCGCCGGCGCTGGTAGGCGCGGAATCCGGGCACGGCGACGGCACGGAACTGCTCCGTGCGGGCCAGGAGTTCGTCGATGCGGACGGTGAGCCGGCCGCGCTCGATGCGCGGGTGGACGCCGAGGAGCCCGTCGACGGTCTCGGTGAGCGGCGCGTCGGCCTCGTACCGGCCGAGCAGGGGCTCGGGGCACAGCTCCACGGCGACGGCCTCCGCGAGGTCGCCCGGTTCGATGTCCGTGCCGCTCGCCCCGGCGTACGAGGTGAGCCAGCCCTCCACGAGCTGGCGCCGGGCCGGCAGGTCGTCGGCGAGGGCGGCGAGGTCGTCGTCGTACGCCGACGTGCCGGTGGCGTGGCGGAACTTGTCCAGGAACGTGCGGACGGAGGCGCCCGTCACGAAGCCGTCGGGGCCGCCGGTCAGCTCCTCGAAGAGGTACGCGGCGACGGACCGCGCACCCTCACCGCCGATCACCGACGCCCACTCCTCCTGGAGCGCGGCGACCGCCGGGGCGAGCCCGAACGTCTCCCGGGCGCGGGCCAGCGAGCGGGCCCGGCGCGTCCAGGAGGTGCGGCGGGCGTCGTCCGTCCCATGGGCCCAGAACAGCTGGGCGGCGGCCCGGACGGCCGGCGGGAAGCGCAGCAGCCCGGCACCCGCGTGCAGCCGCAGCAGCGCGGACAGGATCGCGGTCGCGTCCTCGTCGTGGACCCCGCGCTGATACCCCTCGTCGTACGCGGCGGCGGCGGCCTCCCGGACGAGCGCGGCGAGTCCGCCGTCGTCCAGGGAGGCCAGCCGGTCCGCGCCGTGCTCGTCGAGGAGGCGGGCCGCCAGGTGCTCGCCCCGGTAGACGGCCGGGGACTCGGACGGGAGCGTCTGGTCCCAGTACGGGCGGGTCGCGGCGAACTCCGGGTCCGTCACCGGCATCCGGTAGTCGGTCCCGGTGACGGCGAACGCGAGCGTGCCGTCCTGCGGCACGAGGGTGAGCTCGAACGGCTGGGTGTTCACCGCGAACCGGTGCCGGCCCAGGCGGATCACCGACCCGCCGTCCGCGTACAGCTCGTCCCGGTCGCGCAGGGCCCGGCCCGCCTCCTGCCGGGCGGCGAGCAGCTGCCCGTCCAGCTCCTCCGCGCGCACGGTGTCACCGAGCGCCCGCAGCTCCTCGGCGGTCCGGCGGATCTTGGCGACCATCGGGTCGGAGGCGAAGTAGGTGTGGACGGCGTCCGCGTCGGGAAGGGCGGCGCTGCGCCGGGCGACCGTGTCGAGGACCCGCGCCGCCGAGTCCGCGAGGCGTTCGGTGCGCCGGGCCAGCTCGTCCTGGAGGCCCTGCTTGCGCGCCGAGAACGCCTCGTACACCTCGGTCCGGCGCTCGCCGAGCTCCGCCAGGAAGTCGTCGTACTCCGCGAACCGCGCCTCCAGGTTCTCCAGCTGGAGCAGCAGCCTCGCCAGCTGCTCGTCGCAGGACTCCGGTGTGTCGGCGGCGGCCAGCGCGGCCGTGACGGCCTGCCCGAGCAGCGCGGACTCGGCGGCGAACTCGGCCCGGCCTTCGTGGTCCGCGAGCGCGCGGCGGCGGGCGTCGAGCGTGGCGCGGGCCCGGTTGACGGCGCCCAGGACCTCCGCGACGCGTTCCAGGATCGACGTACGGACCACCCCGTCGCTGATGTCCAGACCGGCCACGACGTCCGTGACGGTGCTCAGGCCGTCCGTCATGGCGGCCAGCCTGTCCCCGAGCGCGGCGGTGTCGGTGACCGTGGCGAGTCCGGCGGCCTCCTCGGTGAGGCGGGCGATGTCCTCGTGGTACCCGGCGAAGGCGTCGTCCCTGGCCAGGAAGGCGACCGCGCGGCGGGCGGCCGCCTCGATGTCCTCGGCGGTGGTCGCGGTGAGCTCCGCGATGCGCTCGGTGTCCGCGTACCGCATCTCGGCCAGAGACGCCAAGTGCCCGTGGGCGCCCCGCAGCTTCGTGAGGCGGTCGACCCATTCCGCGGCGGTGCGGGGGGCCTCGCCGCGGACCCTGCGGACCAGAGTGGTGATGCGGTCGGCGGTCTCGGCGAGCGCGTCGGCGGCCTGTCGGGTGAGGGCCTGGACCGCCTCGAACTCCGCGACGACCTGGCGCGCGGTCTCCCGCAGCTCGCCCAGCGGCTCGGCCAGCCCGCCCAGCTCCGCGTCGTCCAGCCAGTGGTAACGGTCGCCCGCCCGTACGCAGTCGGCGACCAGCCGGTCGTACACGGCGGCGGTCGGCTCCGTCCCGGACGCGGTGTGCGCGAGGGCCAGGCAGTCGGATATCCCGCGCACGAGGTCCGCGTTGCCGACCCGGGCCAGCGGGCCCTCGCCGGCCGGGCGGGACGCGGCGTACGTGTCGGAGACGTACGGTGTCCGCCAGCGCTGCAACGGGTGGACGCGCGCCGCGCCGCCCTCGCCGCCTTCCACCGGGTCGCGCAGCACGACGAGCGTGCCGTCGTCCAGCAGCGCGTGGCCCCGGCCCTGGAGCGGGGTCGCCACCTCCTGGCGGATCACGTTGTACGGCAGCAGCAGGCTGCGGCCGTCCTGCCGGGAGCGGAAGACGTACAGCACGTCCTCCCCGTTCGGGGAGCGCACGGCCTCCTCGAAGACCGGGTCGGTGAGCGGGCGCGCGATGTCGAACGTCCGGGTTTCGCCGGTCGTCAGGTAGAACCCGCCCGGGAAGATGATCCCCTGGTCCTCCGGGAGCCGTTGGCAGGCCGGACCGATGCCGTCGAGGCGGGTGACGGTCCCGAGGAGCGCGTTGAAGACGAGGTGGCGCCGCGCCTCCTCCTTGTACGGGCGCACCCGCAGCAGCACGAGCGGGCCCAGCTCCGCGGACTCGACCTCGGCGTCCGCGAGCGACTGGAGGGGTTCGGTGACCGGCTCCTCGTAGATCCCGTCCGGCGTCTCCGTGTCGTCCTCGGTCTTCACCGTGAGGGTGCCGCCGAGCGTGTTCACGTACAGCTCGGCCGCGCAGCCGATCGCGATGTGCGGGTGGCGGCCCGCGACATGGGCCTCGCGGCCCGCCGTCGTCCAGGTGAAGTCGTGCGACGGCGGGAAGACGTGGTCGCGCTCGCCGCGCGCGTCGAGGAAGGCGCCGGGGGAGCCGTCCGGGTCCAGCGCCCAGCGCAGGACCCGGATGTCGTCGGCGGTGTCGCCGGTGCGGAAGACCGCCAGGAGGCGGCCCTCGGTCCGGCGCAGCCGCAACAGGCGGGCGTCGCGGAAGTAGCGGTGCAGGCCGTCGAATGCACGGACGAAGGAGGCGTCGGTGAGCGGGGTGCCGGTGCCGGGGGCGAGGTCGGCGGCGTACAGCGCGAGGACGTCCTCCACGGCGGGCCGGCTCTGCCGGCCCGGGCCGCGTTCGAAGCCGAACAGCAGCTCGCCGCCGAGCGCGACGAGGTCGCGGGGGACGGACGGGCGGTCCGTCCGGACCTGCTCGCTGCCGAGGAGCTGGAGGCCGGTCGCGCCGAACGCCTCGGTGCGGCGGGAGTTGAGGGCGGTGGCCCTGCGGGTGAGCTCGGTGGCGTGGGTGCGGAGGCGGCGCCGCAGGACGTCGTAGTCCCCGGCGGCGGGGGCGGTCACGTTGTCCACTGGGTGCTCCTTGGTGATCCTTGCGGTGGCGTCCTCGATCGCGGGGCCGGGCCGGACGGGCCCGCCCCGCCCGGCCCGTCCGGCGATCGAGGACGGGCGGGCCGGGTGCGGCGTTCAGGCGACGGGCGTGGCCGGTACCGGCGTCCCGTTCACACGGCGGGCCCCCGTCACGCCACCGGCGTACCGTTCAGACCCGCCGGGGACAGGCCGCTCACCGGCACATCCGCGAGCCCCAGCGAGCGTGCGTGGTCCAGCAGCGCGCGGACCTGGTCCGCACCGACCCCGGCGGCCCCCGGCGCGGCCATCATCCGCATCAGCAGGGCCGACACCGTCAGGTTCTGCACGTCGCCCGTGGAGACCGAGGACAGCACCCGCGTCAGGTCCTCAGTGAACGAGGAGTCGCCGTTCAGCCACGGACCGGCCAGGGCCTTCGCCGTGTCCGAGTTCGAGACGAAGCCGTCCAGGCTCTTACCCATCGAGATGGACGACACCAGCCGGTCGAAGAACACCGACTCGCCGCCGACGATGTCGATGTCCGCGTTCTCCAGACCCGTGGCGAGCACCGTCGCCTGCGCCTCGGCGACCTGCCGCTGGACGTCGAGCCCCGCGAGCCGGATCTCCTTCTCGGCGGCCAGCCGCAGCCGGTACTCCTCGTGCCCACGCGAGGCGTCGTCCAGCGCCGCCATCGCGGCCGCCTTCTCCGTGAGCCCCGCCGCCTCGGCCTTGAGCTTCTCGCCGATCATCGCCGCGTCGGCGGATGCCTGTGCCTGCGTGCCTTCCGCGTCCGCGAGGGCCTTGAGGCGGGTGCCCTCGGCCTCGGCCTTGAGCCGCGCGGACGTGGCCCCGGCCTCGGCGCGTCCCGTCTTCTCGATCACCTCCGCCGCCGCGTCCCGCACCTGGATGTCCGCGAGGCCGGGCGCCGCCGTCTCCGCCTGGACGGCCTCGGCCAGCCGCAGCTTGGCCTGCGCGTCCAGGTCGGCGGTCTTCAGCCGGGCCTCCGCGAGCGTCAGCTGCTCGGCCGCCCGGTGGGTGGCCGCCGCCTCCGCCGCCTCGGCCGCCTTGATGTCCTTGACCAGCCGCTCCTGAGCCTCCGCCTCGGCGGCGATGATGACGGACGTGCGGGTGCGCTCGGACTCCTCGACGGACCGCAGCGTCTTGATGGACTCCTCCTGCTCGGCGACCGTGCGGTCCACCGCGATCCGCTCGCGGATGACGTCGGCGACCTCGCGGCGCTCCGCCTCGATCTCCTTCGTCGCGGCGATGCGGTTCAGCTCGGTCTCGCGCTCGCGCCCGATGACCTCCAGCAGCCGGTCCTTCTCGATGCGCTCGTTCTCCACGGCGATGACCCGCTCGCGGTTCTTCTGCGCGACGGAGATCTCCCGGGCCTGGTTCTCCCGCTGGATGCCCAGCTGCTCCTCGGTCCTGATGAACGCGGCCTGCGCGCCCAGACGTTCCTCCTCCTGGACCCGTGCGGTCACGGCCTCCTCGCGGGCCCGCAGCGTCTCGACCTCGCGGCGCTGCTTGATCTCCGCCTCCGCCTGCCGGCGCTCCAGCTCCAGGATGGTCTCCCGGGCGTCGACGTCCTGCCGGGTGATCTCCTTCTGCTCGGTGCGCTGGAACTCGTTGGTGCGGACGTGCTCGATCGCGGTCAGCTCGGTGATCTTCCGGATGCCTTGGGCGTCCAGGATGTTGGCGCTGTCGAGCTGCGCCATCGGGGTCTGCTCCAGGAAGTCGATCGCCGCGTCGTCCAGGTGGTAGCCGTTCAGGTCGGTACCGATGACCCGGATGATCCGGTCGCGGAACTCCTCGCGCTTCGTGTAGAGGTCCACGAAGTCCAGCTGCTTGCCGACGGTCTTCAGCGCCTCGGAGAACTTCGCCGCGAAGAACTCCTGGATGGCGGCCTTGTCGCTGGCGCGCTCGGTGCCGATGGACTGGGCGACCTTCTTGACGTCCTCGACCGTCTTGTTGACCCGCACGAAGAACGTGATGTGGATGTCGGCGCGGATGTTGTCCTGGCAGATCAGACCCTCGCGCCCGGTGCGCCGGATCTCGATGGTCTTGACCGAGATATCCATGGACTCGGCCTTGTGCAGCACCGGCAGGACGACGGCACCGGTGAAGGTCACGTCGACCTTCTTGGTCTTGGAGATGATCAGGGCCTTGCCTTGCTCCACCTTGCGGAAGAGCCGGGTGATGATCAGCAGCACGGCTACGGCGATGAGGAGGACCACGGCGACGAGCAGGCCGAGGCCCAAGGAGATGGCATCCATGACAGTCCTTGGCGGCAGGTGGTGCGGAAATGAGCGGTTTCACGTGAAACAGGGCACGGCGGCACACGGCGCCCGGGCAGCCCGGACGGGCACACCGCGCCCGTAGGGGCGGAGGCTCAGACGGCGGGGCCGGAGGCCGTACGGCCGCGCGGCGGCCCCGGGTCGAGCGCCTTGTCGTAGGCCGAGACCCAGAAGAACTCCCCGGCCTCGTCGTACGCGTACAGCAGGCCGGAGCGCCCGGAGACCAGCTCCCCGTCGACCGGCTCCAGTTGGCGCACCTGGACGGTGGCGGTGGTCCCGTCGTCGGCGGTGACCTCGGCCTGGCCGAAGTCCGTGGAGACCGAGCCGGTACGGATCGTGCAGACGCGGCCCAGAAAGTCCTGGCGCGATGGCGGAGGCTGGTCGGGGAAGAAGCGCCGGAAGTGGTGGACGAGCAGCCGCACCGCACCCCAGGCGAGCAGCAGCGCCCCGGCGAGGACCGCGCAGGCCAGCACGGCGCGCGGCGCTCCGGTGGCGCCCGAGCGGTGCACCAGGACCGTACCGGTCAGGGCGGAGAACCAGCCGACGGCGATCATCAGGGACACCGAGACGGTGACCGGGACGCCTCCGACGCCCGCGAGGTCGGCGTCCAGGTCGGCGTCGAAGGAGTGGTGGTCGGCCGCGCCGACCAGGACGAGCAGCCAGAAGGCGATGACGACGACCAGCGCGGCGGCGAAGAGCACGGCCGGGAAGGACAGCGTCGCGTCCACGAACTCCCGCATCGATCCCGACCCCCGTCCGTTCCGCCGGCGGTGCCGCCGGTGTCCGCGCGGACCGGTCGGTGACCCCGGTGCCGCGGTGCCACCCTCGACGGCACCACGGCATCCGGGTCTTCCCCCGATCCCCCGTGCACCCCCGCGATTCCCCCGTTTTCCCCCGTGGTCCCCCGGCGGGTGCTGACAGGATCGTGTCATCCGGGCAGGTGCGGACGCATTGCCGGAACACGGCAACGTTCGCCGCTCCCCGGTGCCGGGCACCGGCACCGGCCCCCGGGCGTTGGGCTCGGTGTAAGGACGGATCAGGAATGGAGGCGGACGCGTGGCGGAACCGGTGATTCCCGAGAGCTTTCTGGAGGGTTACGCACAGATACTCGGCGAGGCGGCCGTCTCGGGCCGGCGGCTCACCCGCGAGGAGCTGGACGCCCGCCGCGCCCTGGGCCGGGAGGCCGCCGAGGCGGGCCACCAGCTCCGCGCCCTCGTCCGCATGCATCTCGCCGAGACCCGCGCCGCCTGGCCCGCCCCCGCCCCCGGCGCGACCCCCGCC
>NZ_JAAGNI010000061.1 GCF_010550605.1 Streptomyces sp. SID9727 | reverse complement strand
CGGCCGGGGGCGGCGCTCGGGGTGCGGCCGGGGCCGGCACTCCGCGTCCGGCGGTGAGGCGGACGCTCCTCGTGCCGCCCCACCTCGGCGGATAGCCCGTCCGGGCGATCCCGGCCACCGGGTGCGCCCCTTGGGGCGAGCCCCGGTGTCCCGGCCGGGCGGCGGCACGGAAGGTGGTCGCGCGCGCTGCTGTGCGGGTCGCGTCCGGCGCCCGGGTGCGCCGGAGGAGGCGGGTCGATGACGGCGGACCAGGTGTACGTGGGACTCGGGCTGATCGTGGTCCTCGCGGTCGGTTCGCAGCTGCTGGCAAGGTGGCTGCGGGTGCCGGCGCTGCTCGTACTGCTGCCGGCCGGGTTCACCGCCGGGACGCTCACCGACGACATCGATCCCGAACGGCTGCTCGGCCCGGCCTTCTCGCCGCTGGTGTCGCTGGCGGTGGCCGTGATCCTGTACGACGCCGGGCTGGGCCTGGACCTGAAGCGGCTCAGGGGACACAACCGGCGCGTGGTGATCCGGCTGCTGTGGCTGGGGGCGCTGCTCACGCTGGTGTCCGCCGCGCTCTTCGCCGTACCCGTGCTGGACATGTCGGCGCAGGCGGCGGTCATGCTCGCGGCCATCCTCGTCGTGTCGGGTCCGACGGTCGTGGGACCGCTGCTCGCCTTCGTGCGGCCCACGGAGCGGCTGCGGCGCATCCTCGTCTGGGAGGGCGCTCTGATCGACCCGGTCGGCGGCATTCTGGGGGCGCTCGTCTTCCACGGGATCGTGGCGGACGACCGGTCGGGGTTCGGCAGCGGGCTCGGGCACTTCCTGGCGAGCGCGGCGGTGGGCGTGGGGGCGGGCGCGGCCGGTGCGGCGGTCCTGTGGCTGGTGCTGCGGCGGGTGCGGCTCAGCGAGGAGTTGGAGACGTCGCTCCAGCTGGCCGCCGTGGTCGGGGTGGCGGCGGCCTGCGACGCGCTGCGCGACGACACGGGGCTGATCTCGGCCGTCGTCATGGGGATGGCCATGGCCAATCTGCCCGGCCTCGATCTCCCGGCGCGCCGCCCGTTCTTCGAGACGCTGGTCTCCCTGGTCATCGGCCTGCTCTTCGTCTCCATCTCGGCGACGGTCACTCCGGCCTCGCTGCGGCACGTGGTGCTGCCCTCACTCGCGCTGACCGCCCTCCTGGTCCTGGTGACCCGGCCGCTCATCGCCCACCTCGCGGCGGCCCGCACCGACGTACCCGCGCGGGAGCGGTGGTTCATCGGCTGGATGGCGCCCCGGGGCATCGTCGCCGCGGCCACCGCCTCCACGTTCTCCGCCGAACTGGCCGGGCACCACATCGCCGGTGCGGAGCGCATCCTGCCCGCGACCTTCGTGGTGATCGTGGCGACGGTGACGCTCTACGGCCTGACGGCGTTCCCGGCGGCGCGGCGGCTCGGGGTGCTGCGGCCCGCCCGGTCCCGGCCGCTGCTGGTGGGCGGGGCACCCTGGGCGGTGGACCTGGCGTGCGCCCTGAGTGCGGCCGGGCTCGACGTGCTGATGTGGGCGGGCGCGGACGAGGAACGGGCGCGGATCACGGCCGCGGGACTGAAGCTGGCGCCCGGCGAGCTGTTCGCCTCGGCCACCGGGACCGGTGCGGAGCTGGAGGGGATCACCTCGGTGCTGCTGCTCACCGGCGAGGACGACTTCAACGCGCTGGCGTCGGTCACACTCCGGGAGAGCGTCGAGGGGGAGGTCGGCAGGCTGGCCCCGCCCTCCGCGAACCACGGTGTGGTGGCCCCGTACACCGACGGTGCGGCCCTGTTCGGGTCCGGTCTCACCCGGCCCGAGATCACCCGGAAGTACGAGGCCGGGGCGCGGGTGGTGACCCGGCCGGCGGGCGGCCCGCCGGCGCCCGGGGAGCACGTGCTGTTCGTGGTGCGGCCGGAGGGCCGGCTCGTCCCGGTCACACAGAGCGGTCGCCCGGAGCCGGCTCCGGGCGACACGCTGGTTCTGCTGAGGGAGCCGTGAGGCCCCGTCAGGCCTTCGCGCGGTGGTGGTCCGGGCCCGCGCAGAGCGCCCAGATGATGAAGATGTCGATGGCGACGAGCACGATGGACCACAGCGGGTAGTACGGCAGCCACAGGAAGTTGGCCAGTGCGCCGAGCCCGGCGAGGACCACGCCGACCGCCCGCGCCCAGAAGGCGCCGGTGAACAGCGCGCAGCCGGCGAGGACGATGACGATCCCGAGGATGAGGTGGATCCACCCCCAGCCCGTCAGGTTGAACTCGAAGACGTAGTTGCGCGTGGCGACGAACACGTCGTCCTTGGCGATGGCCGCGATCCCCTGGAAGATCGCCATGGCACCACCGAAGATCATGAGGACCGCGGCGAACGCGGTCCAGCCCGTACGGGCGGGATGGTGTGATCCGTCGGTGCCGCGTGATGCCGCCGGTGCGCTGCCGGTGTTGGCCATGTCGGGCCTCCTTTTCTGGCACGGTCGCCCGGCGTGGGCCAAAGGTGAACCGGACGTTCCGATTCCAGAGTGTCACGAGGACGCGTGTCCGGCAGTCCGGCGGGCAGCGGGCTGACCACAGCCCCGTCCGCTGCCCGCCGGACGCCCGCTTAGGATCACGTCGCAGCCGGCCCGCGCGGGGATGCGGCCCGGCTTCCCACGGAAGGACCTCCCTCATGACCGAGATCGTCCCGGTGTCCGGCCCCGAGCTGGTTACCTACGCCGATGAGCTGGCCGCCCTGCTGGTGGAGACCGTCGAGGGAGGCTCGTCCGTGGGCTTCCTGGCGCCCCTGGACCGGGAGGCCGCCGCCGAGTGGTGGCGCGCCCGGGCCGCGGCCGTGGAGGCGGGGCGGCTTCGGGCGTGGATCGCCCGGGACGGGGAGCGCGTCGCGGGCACCATCGGCCTGGTCCGGGCACCGCTGCCCAACGCCCACCACCGCGCGGAGGTGACCAAGCTGATGGTCCGCCCCTCGGCGCGCGGGCGCGGGCTCGGCCGTGAGCTGCTGGCCGCGGCCGAGCGCGCGGCGGCCGATGACGGCGTGACGCTCCTGGTCCTGGACACCGAGAGCGGCAGCCCCGCGGAGCGGCTCTACCGCGCGGAGGGGTGGACGGAGTGTGGTTCCGTACCGGACTACGCGGCCGGCCCCGACGGGGTCCTGAAGCCGACGACTTTCTACTACAAGGCGGTCGGCCGCGTCGCCGATGTGCCCGTGGGGTGAGAATGGGCCGGGAAGAGACCGACGAGGAGACATCCATGACGCTGTACGACATTCCGCTGCGCACCCTCACCGGCGAGCCGACGTCGCTGGGCGACTACCGCGGGCGGGCCGTGCTGCTGGTGAACGTGGCATCGAAGTGCGGACTGACCCCGCAGTACGCGGGTCTGGAACGGCTCCAGAAGGAGTACGGGGACCGCGGCTTCACCGTGCTCGGTGTGCCGTGCAACCAGTTCGGCGGGCAGGAGCCGGGGACCGCCGAGGAGATCGAGACCTTCTGCTCGACGACGTACGGGGTGAGCTTCCCGCTGCTGGAGAAGACCGAGGTGAACGGTGCGGGCCGGCACCCGCTGTACGTGGAGCTGACCCGGCTCGCGGACGCCGAGGGCGAGGCCGGGGACATTCAGTGGAACTTCGAGAAGTTCCTCATCTCACCGGCGGGCGAGCCGGTCGCCCGCATCCGTCCCCGCACGGAGCCGGACGCGCCCGAGCTGGTGGCGGCGATCGAGGCGCAGCTGCCGGCGTAGCACGTGCTCAGGCGCGGCTGAGCAGCACGGAGCCCTTGGGGTAGGTGGCATCGCCGCCCACGTTCGCCACCTGGACGAGGACGGGGGTGCCCTCCTTGATGTTGCCGGTCCTCCACGGCGTGCAGTACGGCGAGGTGTGGCCGCGGGTGGTGGCGGTGCGGTCCCAGGTGCCGTCCCGCCCGATGTCCAGCTTCACCTCGATGCTCCAGCCGTCGGCGACGGTGTCGCAGGCACGGATCGAGTCGCCGGGGGCGGAGCCGTACGGGTCCGCGTTCCACTCGCCGTAGCCGCCGAAGACGGCCTCGACCGTCCGGGGCTCGGCGTGCGCCGTCGTCTGCACGGTGACCACGAGCCCGAAGGCCGCCGCCGCGGTCAGCGCGATCCGTCCCGCACCGGCTCTCACCATGCCCCGCTCCCTCCATCACCCGGTCACGATCTCCACCGGGAATCTACAGCCACATGGCAGGTGCACACCATCGCGAGTGCTCCACGACCACGGCCCCCGTCCCCCGGAACGTGCCGGTGGGACGGGGGCCGAGGGCGCCCGGACGGGTCGCGCGACGCGGTCAGCGGATGGGCATGCCCGACAGAGTGCGGGCGATGACCAGGCGCTGGATCTCGCTGGTGCCCTCGAAGATCGTGTAGATCGCGGCGTCCCGGTGCATGCGCTCCACCGGGTACTCACGGGTGAAGCCGTTGCCGCCGAGGATCTGGACCGCCTGGGCGGTGACCTTCTTGGCCGTCTCGCTCGCGTACAGCTTGGACATGGAGCCCTCGGCCGACTCGAACGGCTTGCCGGTGGTGGCCATCCAGGAGGCGCGCCAGACCAGCAGCCGGGCGGCGTCGATCTGGGTCCGCATGTCGGCGAGCTGGAAGGCGACGCCCTGGTTGTCGATGATGGGGCGGCCGAACTGGGTCCGCGTCTTCGCGTAGTCGAGCGCCACTTCGTACGCGGCCCGCGCGGTGCCGACCGCCATGGCGCCGACGGCCGGGCGGGACGCCTCGAAGGTGGCCATCGCCGCGTTCTTCACCCGCTCGCCGCCGGTGGCGGCCCGCTCGCGGGCGCGGGCCAGGCGCTGGTCCAGCTTCTCCTTGCCGCCGAGCAGGCAGTGTCCGGGCACGCGCACGTCCTCCAGGACGACTTCGGCGGTGTGCGAGGCGCGGATGCCGTGCTTCTTGAACTTCTGGCCCTGGGAGAGGCCGGGGGTGTCCGGCGGGACGATGAAGGAGGCGTGGCCCTTGGAGCCGAGCTCCGGGTCGACGACCGCGACGACCACGTGGACGTTGGCGATGCCGCCGTTGGTCGCCCAGGTCTTGGTGCCGTTGAGCACCCACTCGTCCTTGGCCTGGTCGTACACCGCGCGGGTGCGCATCGAGGCGACGTCGGAACCGGCGTCGGGCTCGGAGGAGCAGAACGCCGCGACCTTCACGTCGTCGGCGTCCCCGTACATCTGCGGGATCCAGGTGCCGATCTGCTCCTCGGTGCCGTTGGCGAGGACGCCCACGGCCGCCAGGCCCGTACCGACGATCGACAGGGCGATGCCGGCGTCGCCCCAGAACAGTTCCTCCATGGCCATCGGGATGCCGAGGCCCGTAGGATCGAAGAACTGCTGGGCGTAGAAGTCGAGGGAGTAGATCCCGACCTTCGCCGCCTCCTGGATGACGGGCCAGGGCGTCTCCTCACGCTCGTCCCACTCCGAAGCGGCCGGACGGATCACGTCCGCGGCGAAGCCGTGGAGCCAGTCACGGACCTGCTTCTGGTCATCGTTGAGCTCAAGCGTGAACTCGGCCATGTTCCCCTCCACGTACTGCGTCGAAGCGCTTCGTTACTTGCGGTAACACCAGTCTGTTACCGGCAAGTAGCCAGTGTCAACCGCATGAGACGCCATCCGCACCCCGCCGGGCAGGGTGTTACGTTGCGCAGGCACGACGGACAGGCACGGTCAGGGGTGGGAGAGACGATATGGGGACCACACGACAGGCCGAGCGCCAGCGGACCACGGCCGAGCGCCGCCGCCGGGAGCTGCTCGAAGCCGCCGACCGCGTGGTGCTCAGGGACGGCCCCGGGGCCTCGATGAACGCCATCGCGGCGGAGGCGGGCATCACGAAGCCCATCCTCTACCGGCATTTCGGCGACAAGGGCGGGCTCTACCGGGCCCTCGCCAAACGGCACACCGACGCACTGCTGAGCGCCCTGCGCGCCGCGCTCGACGCCCCCGCGGAACGGCGCGCCCGGGTCGAGTCGACGCTCGACACCTACCTCGCGGCGATCGAGGCCCGCCCCCAGGTCTACCGCTTCCTGATGCACCCGTCCGACGACTCGGCCCCCTCCCCCGAGCAGGGCTTCGACGTCGGCCGGCACTCCGCACCGCTGCTGCGCCGCCTGGGCGAGGAGCTGGCCACGGTGATCGCGGAGCGGGTGGACCTCGGCCCGGACAGCGAGACGATGGCCCGGATCTGGGGGCACGGCATCGTCGGCATGATGCACGCGGCCGGTGACTGGTGGCTGGGCGAACGTCCCTGCTCGCGCGAACAGCTGGTCCGCAGCCTCGCCGATCTCCTCTGGGGCAGGCTGGCCGCGGCGGGCGACCGCGCGGACGGGCCCGGCTTCTGACGGGCCACCGGCCGGCTCAGCCCGTACGCGCCCAGGGCGCCCGGCGGGCCGCGCGCAGCACCCTGGCCCGGCGCAGCCCGGTCAGCCGGTCGGTGTAGACCCGGCCCTCCAGGTGGTCGCACTCGTGCTGGAGGCAGCGGGCGAAGAATCCGGTGCCGTCGATCCGGACCGGCTCGCCCGTCACGGTGACACCCTCGACCACCGCGTGGTCGAAGCGCGGGGTACCGGCCTCCAGGCCGGGGAGCGAGAGGCAGCCCTCGGAGCCGCGCACCGTGACCCCGTCCGCCTCCACCAGGACCGGGTTCACCACGTGCCCGAGGTGGCGCACGTCCTCGTCGTCGGGGCAGTCGAAGACGAACACCCGTGACGGCACACCGATCTGGTTGGCGGCGAGCCCGACACCCCGCGCCTCGTACATCGTGGCGAACATGTCCTCGACGAGCCGGGCAAGGGGGGCGCCGAACTCCGTGACCGGTTCGCACGCCGCGTGCAGGACCGGGTCGCCGAGCAGGCTCATGGTGCGGACGATTCCGGAGCTGCCGGGGATCGGGCGGTTGCGCATGGCGCTCATCGTACGTTCCACGGGGTGGCCCCGGAGACGCCGGACGGCCATGCCCGGGCCCGCGTCAACGCCCTGGTCGTGCTCACCCGGGCAGCCTTTCCGGGCCGTCGGCCGCACCACCTGCCGGACGGGCGCGGCCGGCCGTGGGCGATCATGGGCGGATGGATGCCCGTTTCCTCGGTATCGCCGAGCTGCCCGCGACCCCCTCCGTGGCGGTCGTCGTCGACGTCATGCGCGCCTGCACCGTGGCCGCTTGGGCCTTCGCCCGGGGCGCGGAGAAGATCGTGCTCGCCGGCTCGCTGGACGAGGCGCTGGCGCTCAAGGGCCGCCACCCGGACTGGGTGGCCCTCAAGGACGGGGCGCCCGCGCGCGGCTTCGACGCCGTCAACTCACCGGGGCGGCTGCGCACACAGGAGCTGGGCGGCCGGACCGTGGTGCAGAAGACCACGGCGGGAACGGTCGGCGCCCTCGCGGTGAAGGACGCGTCCCTGGTGCTGTGCGCCGGTTTCGTGGTGGCGGAGGCGACGGCGCGGCTGCTGCGGGAACGCGGTTGCGACGACGTCACGTTCGTGGTCACCGGGGAGGACGGGCGCGCCGACGAGGACCTGGCGTGCGCCCAGTACATCGCGCGCCGGGCGGCCGGGGAGGCGGCGGACGCGGGGCCGTACCTGCGGCGGGCCGGTGGTTCGCGTGCCGCCGCCGAGCTGGCGCAGGGAGTCCGCGCGGGGTCCCACCCCGACGACGTGGCGCTCTGCCTCGAACTCGACCGGTTCCCCTTCGCCATGGTGGCGACGCCGGAGGACTCCCTCATGGTGCTGCGCCCGCACACCTTCACGTAGAGACGCCTCGCCGTTCACATATCCGACTACCGAATACATGCATGACCATTGACGTGCCCATGGCGTCACTCTACGGTCGATGGAAAGCGCTTGCACCACGCTGGGCGGCAGCCCGTCCGGCCCACTCCCCCCACCTGGAGTAGAAGATGCAGCTCAAGCCTGTTCTCGCATGTGCCGGCCTGCTCGTCGGCTCACTCGCCGCCCTGGGCACCACCGCACAAGCCGCCCCCGGTCAGGAAAACGCTTCCCCTGCGGCCGCAGCGCTGTACGTGGCGCCGGACGGCAGCGCCGACGCCCCCGGCACCGAGTCGGACCCCACCACGCTCGCCTCGGCGATCGGCCGGGTGAACGCCGGTGGCACGATCTACCTGCGCGGCGGCACGTACCGCTACGGGCAGACGGTCACCATCCCGCCGGGCAACGACGGCACATCGGGCGCCCGCACCACCATGGCCGCCTACCCGGGCGAGCACCCGGTGCTGAACTTCTCGGAGATGAGCGAGGACCCCGCCAACCGCGGACTCGCGGTGAACGGCGACTACTGGCACATCGACGGCCTCACCGTCGAGCACGCCGGCGACAACGGCATCTTCGTCGGCGGCAGCGACAACGTCGTCGAGCACGTCGTGACCCGCTTCAACCACGACTCGGGGCTCCAGATCTCCCGGATCTCCTCCGACACCCCCGACGACGAGTGGCCGGCGAACAACCTGGTCCTCAGCTCCGAGTCCCACGACAACGCGGACTCCGACGGCGAGGACGCGGACGGGTTCGCCGCCAAGCTCACCGCGGGCCCCGGCAACGTCTTCCGCTACACGGTCTCCCACCACAACATCGACGACGGCTGGGACCTCTACACCAAGACCGAGACCGGCCCCATCGGCCCGGTGACCATCGAGGACTCCCTCAGCTACGACAACGGCACCCTCTCCGACGGCACGGTGAACGAGGACGGCGACCGCAACGGCTTCAAGCTCGGCGGCGACGGCATCAAGGTCAACCACATCGTGCGGCGCAACATCGCCTACAACAACGGCCACCACGGCTTCACGTACAACAGCAACCCCGGCTCGATGACCGTGTCCGACAACGTCGGCATCGACAACGAGGAGCGCAACTTCTCCTTCGACAAGGGCACTTCGGTGTTCCGGGGCAACACCTCCTGCCGCAGCGGCGACGGCTCCAACGACAAGACCGTCGGCGACGCGGACGGCTCCAACCAGTTCTGGACCGGCTCGAACGGCTCCCGGTGCTCCGCCTACGACGGGGCCATGGACTGGTCGTTCGCCTCCGACGGCCGCCTGGTCGTGTCCTTCGGCGGCACGGCGGTCACTCCGTAACACCCGGCGAACGGCGGTGCCGGGGCGGGCAGCCCCGGCACCGCCGCCGTCTCACTCCTCGCGCAGGGCCGTGACCAGGTCGCGGGGCAGCCCGTGGGTGTCGTGGAGGTAGCGCAGGTCCTCCTCCGTCAGCGTCCCGCGGAACCGGGGCCGGGCCAGCACCTGCCGTCCGCGTTCCAGCAGCCGGTCGAACCGGCGCTCCTCGTCGGCCAGCACGCGCAGCACCTCGCCGGGCTCCACGTCCTGACGGAAGTGGTCCAGGGTGTGCCGGACCGGCTCGGGCGGCAGATCGCCGAGCGTGCGCGAGGAGTCCTCGCGCCGGAGCACGGTCAGAGCCCGTCGCAGCAGGCGGCGCAGTACGTACCCGCGCCCGGTGGCGGCCGGGCGGACCCCGTCGCCGATGACGACGACGGCGGAGCGCAGGTGGTCGCAGACCAGCCGCAGCGAGGGCTCGTCCAGCGGCCACAGGGGCGGTACCAGCCGGCGCCAGGGGTCGAAGACATCGCACTCGAACACCGAGCGCCGGCCCTGGAGCAGCGAGGCCAGCCGTTCCAGTCCGAGCCCGGTGTCGACATTGCGCCGCGGGAGCGGCACCAGCGATCCGTCGTCGAGCCTGCGGTGGCTCATCGTGACGTGGTTCCACACCTCCACCCAGCGGTCGTCCCCGGTGGGCGTGGACACGGGCGGCCCCTCGCCGCTCCACAGGAAGATCTCCGAGTCGGGACCGCACGGCCCGGTCGGCCCGTTGGACCACCAGTTGTCCTCGACGGTCAGCTCCACGGGGACGCCCAGCTCCTGCCACACCCGCAGCGAGGCGGTGTCGCGCCCGGTCCGCTCGTCCCCGGCGTACACCGTGGCGTGCAGCCGGCCGGGATCGATGCCCAGGCCCTCGGTGAACAGCCCGTATCCCCATGCCAGGCTGCGCGGGCCCTCGTAGTCGCCCAACGACCAGCTGCCGAGCATCTCGAAGACGGTGAGGTGGGTGGCGTCGCCGACCTCGTCCAGGTCGGTGGTACGCAGACAGCGCTGCCGGTTGACCAGCCGGCTGCCCAGCGGGTGCGGGCGGCCCTCCAGGTACGGGGTGAGGGGATGCATCCCGGACGTGGTGAAGAGCACGGGGTCTCCGGGCGGCGGCAGCAGCGTCGAGCCGGTGACGCGGCGGTGGCCGCGCTCCTCGAAGTACTCCAGGAAGATACGGGCGAGCTGTTCGGTTTCCACGGGGAAGGCTCCTTCGCGGGTGGCGGGGAGGCGCCGGAGAACGGGACCGCTCGGTCACCCGGCCGGGGAGGAATCACCGCGGCACCACCGACGGACCGTTTCCGGTCGCCGGGGGAAGGGAAGGTCAGACGGCGGCAACCGGCGAGCTGGTCGCTCGCGCGGTCGCGGTGGTGGTGATGCCGTTGACGTCCATACGCCGACGGTAACGCGGCCCCGGCCGCCCGTGCACCCGGATTCCGTCGCCGGCGGGCCCGTGGAGAACGCGACGGCCCGCTCACGCGTCCTCCATTCCACGGGAACTCCACGTGCCGGACGGTGCCGCCGTGCGGTCATGGTGCCGGACATCGATAGGCTGGGCGGCGGACCGATGCAAGGAGGATCTAGGACGATGGCAGGCAACACGGAGCCGTTGTCGCCGCGGGCCAAGCTGGCCGTGACGGCGGGCAAGGCCGCTGCGGCGGTGTCGCGGGCGGCCGGGCGGGGCAGCGGGTCGGTGATCGGCGGCCGGGTGGCGCTCAAGCTCGACCCCGACCTGCTCGGGCGGCTGGCGCAGCACCTGGACGTGATCCTCGTCTCGGCGACGAACGGAAAGACGACCACCACCCGGCTGATCGCCGAGGCGCTGCGCGCCGCGGGCCCGGTCGTGTCGAACGCGCTCGGCGCCAACATGCCCGCGGGCATCACGTCGGCGCTGGCCGGCGGGTCCGACGCGCAGTACGGCGTGATCGAGGTCGACGAGAAGTACCTCGCCGGGGTGGCCCGCGACACCACGCCCAAGGTGATCGCGCTCCTCAACCTCTCGCGCGACCAGCTGGACCGGGCCGCGGAGACGCGGATGCTGGCCGAGAAGTGGCGTGAGGGGCTGTCCGGCTCCAAGTCCGTGATCGTCGCCAACGCCGACGACCCGCTGATCGTCTGGGCGGCCTCCTCCTCCCCCAACGTGGTGTGGGTCGCGGCCGGACAGGCGTGGAAGGACGACGCCTGGTCCTGCCCGTCCTGCGGCGGGGTCATGCAGCGCCCCGGCGACGACTGGTTCTGCGGCGAGTGCGGTTTCCGGCGTCCGCCGCCGAGCTGGGTGCTGCACGGCGACTACGTGCTCGACCCGCACGGTTCGGCGTGGCCGATCCACCTCCAGCTCCCCGGCCGCGCCAACAAGGCCAACGCCACCAGCTCGGCGGCCGTCGCCGCCGTCTTCGGGGTGCCGCCGCAGGTCGCGCTGGAGCGCATGTACCAGGTGCAGGCCGTCGCCGGCCGGTACGACGTGGTGAGCTTCCTCGGCCGTGAGCTGCGGCTCCTGCTGGCGAAGAACCCGGCGGGCTGGCTGGAGACGTTCTCGCTGATCGACCCGCCGCCGACCCCGGTGATCCTGTCGGTGAACGCGCGCGGCGCGGACGGCACGGACACCTCGTGGCTGTGGGACGTCGACTACACGCAGCTCGCGGGACACCCGATCTTCGTGCTCGGCGACCGCAAGCTGGACCTCGCGGTCCGCCTCGAAGTGGCCGGGCTCGACTTCCGGGTCTGCGAGAACCTGGACGAGGCCGTGCAGCAGGCTCCGCCCGGGCGCATCGAGGTCATCGCCAACTACACCGCCTTCCAGGACCTGCGCCGCCGTGTCGGCAACTGACCCCGGCCCCGGGCCCCTCCGGAGAGGACGACGAAGCATGAGCAACAACAGCCTGCGGCTGGTGTGGGTGTACCCGGACCTGCTGAGCACCTACGGCGACCAGGGCAACGCCCTGGTGGTGGAGCGCCGGGCCCGCCAGCGCGGCCTGGACGTGGCGCGCGTCGACGTGCGCAGCGACCAGCCGGTGCCCACGTCGGGCGACATCTACCTGATCGGCGGCGGCGAGGACCGGCCGCAGCGGCTCGCGGCGGAGCGGCTGCGCCGTGACGGCGGGCTCTCCCGGGCCGCGTCCAACGGCGCGATCATCTTCTCGGTCTGCGCCGGATACCAGATCCTCGGCCACGAGTTCATCAACGATCTCGGTGAGCGCGAGCAGGGCCTCGGTCTGCTGGACGTGGTCTCGACGCGCGGCGAGGGTGCGCGGTGCGTCGGCGACGTGCTCGCGGACATCGATCCGCAGCTGGGCCTTCCGCCGCTGACCGGGTTCGAGAACCACCAGGGCGTCACGCACCTCGGGCCGACGGCACGGCCGTTCGCCCGGGTGCGGTTCGGCCGGGGCAACGGCACGGGCGACGGCACGGAGGGCGCGTACAACGACACCGTGTTCGGCACGTACATGCACGGTCCGGTGATGGCGCGGAACCCCATGATCGCGGACCTGCTGCTCAAGCTGGCCCTCGACGTGAACGCGCTCCCGCCGACCGACGACCGGTGGTACGAGGCGTTGCGCGCGGAGCGTGTCGCGGCTGCCACACAGCCTGCCTGAGCAGGCATTTCACTGGTAGTCCGATGAGTGGCGCACGGCTCGGATGAGCGGCGTCCAGCAGGCGGACGCCCGGTTCGGTCCCGCCACCCCGCGCCGGTAGGGTGGCGGGGATCCAACCGGACGACGTGGTCCGGTCGTCGGCCCACGTTGCAAAGGTTCCCCGGGCAATGCGAATTGGTGTGCTCACCTCCGGCGGCGACTGCCCCGGCCTCAATGCCGTCATCCGGTCCGTCGTCCACCGCGCTGTGGTCGACCACGGCGACGAGGTCATCGGCTTCCACGACGGGTGGCGGGGCCTCCTGGAGTGCGACTACCGCAAGCTCGACCTGGACGCCGTGGGCGGCATCCTCGCCCGCGGCGGCACGATCCTCGGCTCCTCCCGGGTCCAGCCGGCGCATCTGCGCGGGGGCGTCGAGACGGCCCGGGGCCATGTGCGCGACCTCGGGCTCGACGCGATCATCCCGATCGGCGGCGAGGGCACCCTGAAGGCGGCGAACCTGCTCTCCGAGGCGGGGCTGCCCATCGTCGGTGTGCCGAAGACCATCGACAACGACATAGCCTCCACCGACGTGACCTTCGGCTTCGACACCGCGGTCGGCGTCGCCACCGAGGCGCTGGACCGGCTGAAGACCACCGCCGAGTCGCACCAGCGCGTCATGATCGTCGAGGTCATGGGCCGCCACACCGGCTGGATCGCGCTGCACTCCGGCATGGCGGCCGGCGCACACGCCGTCGTCGTTCCGGAGCGTCCCTTCGACATCGACGAGCTGACCGAGGTCGTGGGCCGGCGCTTCTCGGCCGGCAAGAAGTTCGCGATCGTCGTCGTCGCGGAGGGCGCGAAGCCGCGCGAGGGCTCCATGGAGTTCACCTCGGGCGCCACGGACGTCTACGGCCACGAGCGCTTCACGGGCGTGGCCACCCAGCTCTCCGTCGAGCTGGAGCAGCGCCTCGGCAAGGAGGCCCGCCCGGTGATCCTGGGCCACGTCCAGCGCGGCGGCACGCCGACCGCGTACGACCGCGTCCTCGCGACCCGGTTCGGCTGGCACGCGGTCGAGGCGGCGCACCGCGGTGAGTTCGGCATGATGACCGCGCTGCGCGGCACGGACATCACCCTGGTGCCGCTCGCGCACGCGGTGGAGACCCTGAAGACGGTCCCGGCCGCCCGGTACGCCGAGGCGGAGTGCGTGCTCTGAGCGACACCCCGACACGAGACCGCCCCCGGCCGCAAGATCGGCCGGGGGCGGTTCTAGTCTGGTCGGGACAACCAGCACGAAACGGGGACGTCCCGGCGTTCCCATCGGGAGTGAACAGATGGATCACAGCGGGCACGGCATGGACATGGACCTGCCGCCGTTCACGCTGGGACGCGGGCTCCACTTCTCCGCGGACCCGTTCTTCCTGATCGGCTGCGTCCTGGCGGTGCTGCTCTACGGGTACGGGGTGCTGAGGCTGCGGCGGCGCGGGGACGAGTGGCCCGTGGGGCGCACGGTCCTGTTCGTGATCGGTGTGCTGACGATCGCGCTGGTGATGTGCACCCGGCTCAACGACTACGGCATGGTCATGTTCAGCGTGCACATGGTGCAGCACATGGTGATCAGCATGCTGTCGCCCATCCTGCTGCTGCTGGGCGCGCCGGTGACGCTCGCGCTGCGCGCCCTGCCGGTCGCGCCGCGCGGTACGAAGGGGCCCCGCGAACTGCTGCTGATGCTCCTGCACAGCCGGTACATGAAGATCGTCACCCACCCCGCGTTCACGATCCCCCTGTTCATCGCCAGCCTGTACGGCCTGTACTTCACGCCGCTGTTCGACTATCTGATGGGCTCCACGGCCGGGCACCTCGTGATGATGGTGCACTTCCTGGCGGTCGGCCTGTTCTTCTTCTGGCCGATCATGGGCGTCGACCCGGGTCCGCACCGCCCCGGCTACGTGATGCGGATGCTGGAGCTGTTCGCCGGAATGCCGTTCCACGCATTCTTCGGGATCGCCCTGATGATGGCCTCCACGCCGATGGTGGAGGTGTACAAGGACCCGCCGGCCTCGCTGGGCATCGACGCGCTGTCCGACCAGAGCGCGGCGGGCGGCATCGCCTGGGCGTTCAGCGAGATCCCCTCGGTGGTGGTCCTGGTGGCCCTGGTGTTCCAGTGGTACCGCTCGGAACAGCGGACGGCCAAGCGCTCGGACCGCGCGGCGGACCGCGACGGGGACCAGGAGCTCCAGGCGTACAACGCGTACCTCGCCTCGTTGCAGGCGCGCGGACAGTAGCGGCGGACCCTCCTTTCGGGTGACGATGGTCTTTGCGGCCGCGCGGCCGACGAGGAGGGTGCGCGCATGTCCGGATCCACGAAGACGATGGGAATGCTCACCGCCGGCGCTCTGGTGGCGGTGACCGCTTACACGGTGGCCCTGGGGAGCAACGGCTGGCTCTGGTTCGGCTGGGTGATCCTGGGGCTGATCACGATCGGGATGGTGGCTACGCGGGAGACGTGAGGGGCGGTCGGAGACCGCGTTTGCCCGCTTCGGGCCCGCGCCGACCGGGCCCGGTCGGCGCGGACGGCGGCCACGCTCACCACCATGCCGGTGCAGGCGTTTCGCGCGCCGCGCCCGCACCACACGTACGAACCGCTCGGCCTCCCGGCCTTCGGAGCGCCGCCGGTACCGGGCTGCGGTCACCGCCCGGGCCCGCGTCTCCCGGCAACCGCCACTCCTTTGATGGAGCGCTCCCAAACGCCGCCTGAAGCGGGCCTCCTTACGATCACGCCGGGCTGCCGCCCAGGCGGGCCGGGTCACCTGACGAGCCCGAGACCGACAGGCGGTCGTCCCGGCAACGTTTCGCCAGGGTGAACCAGTGCATACGGGGAACGGCTCTCGGGCCGCTCTTCCGGGCTGCCGGCCCCTTCAGCGGGCTCGTGCGGCGCGGCGAGCCGGAGGCCCCGGCACGAGGGCGGCGGCCCCCGCCTCGTCCCCCTGCGCGTCCGAGCGCGGCGGTGCGAACGCCGCAAACACATCATGCGGCGTCCGCCGCTGCCGCCTCTCCGGTCACTCCCCGTCCGCTCAGGCGTGCCGGCACCCTGCTGCCCGGCCAGGCCGCACCGGCCGACGATGGGCCTCGCACCCGACGGACACGCCTCTGCCCTGCGCTTAGTCGCCTCCCGGCCCACCCTGACCCGCGTCACCGCCCGGCAGCCACACCTCACTTTGGGTGACCACACGCACGCGCCCCGGACGCGTGCTCCGGTCGCACGCACGGGTCCCCGCGTGCGATTGCGAACGTCAGTCACGGGCACCGCCAGGCGCCACGCCGCACCTGGTTACCGATGGTTACCTGGCTGCCGGCTCCGCCGGGCGGAGGGTTCGTTCGACGTGTGGCCGCGTTCACACGGCCGTAAGCCAGTTGCGCTTTAACTCTTGACAGGTGCCTGTCGCCACGCCACCTTGGGAGCGCTCCCACAATCAAGACTTGCACACTCCACCCCCTCCCCTTCTCCCCCAACGCCGTTGAGCCGCAAGGGCGTTACGGGGCGCAGCCGCGCTCCCCGTGACATTCGACGCTGCCCGGCAGAGGAAGGCGTTTGTCATGAGCTTGGTGAAGCGTTGTAGGCCCCGCCGCACCACGGGGCTCCCGGCCCTCGTGGTCGGCGCCCTCGCCCTGGGCACCGGTCTGACGGGCGGGCCGGCGTCGGCCGCACCGCAGGACACCCTGCACGACCTCGCCGCGGCCCAGGGCAGGTACTTCGGCTCCGCCACCGACAACCCCGAGCTCCCCGACGCGGCCTACGCGGCGAAACTGGGCTCCGAGTTCGGGCAGATCACCCCCGGCAACTCCATGAAGTGGGACACCACCGAGCCCACCCGGGGGCAGTTCAACTTCACGAAGGGCGACGTGGTCACCGACTTCGCCCAGGAGCACGGGCAGACCGTGCGCGGGCACACCCTGGTCTGGCACAGCCAGCTGCCCGGCTGGGTGAGCTCGCTGCCCTCCGCCGAGGTGGAGGCGGCCATGACCGACCACATCACCGCGGAGGCCACCCACTACCGCGGCGAGGTGGCCGCCTGGGACGTGGTGAACGAGCCGTTCAACGAGGACGGGACCTTCCGCACCAGCCCGTTCTACAACGCGATGGGCAAGGACTACATCGCCAAGGCCCTGCGCGCGGCGCACGCCGCCGACCCGGACGCCAAGCTCTACATCAACGACTACAACGTCGAGGGCAAGGGCGCGAAGAGCGACGCGATGTACGACCTCGTGAGCGATCTGCTCGCCGACGGCGTTCCGCTCGACGGGGTCGGGATGCAGGCGCACCTGGCGACCCAGTACGGCTTCCCGTACCAGATGCAGGCGAACATGCAGCGGTTCGCCGATCTGGGCCTGGACGTCGCCGTCACTGAGCTTGACGTGCGCATGCAGCTTCCGGCGGACGCCGCCAAGCTCACCACCCAGACCTCCTACTACGCGCAGGTGGTCGACGCCTGCCTCGCCGTCGAGCGCTGCGTCGGCATCACGGTCTGGGACTACACGGACAAGTACTCCTGGGTGCCGAGCACCTTCCCGGGTGAGGGCGCCGCCAACCTGTACGACGACAACCTGGCCCCCAAGCCCGCGTACGCCGCCGTGCGCACCGCCCTGGGCGACGAGGACGGCGGCGACGACGGGGGCGACGACGGCTCCACGCCGGGCACGCTGAAGGTCCAGTACCGCGCCAACGACACCGCGGCCGGTGACAACCAGATCAAGCCCGGTCTCCAACTCGTGAACACCGGCAGCACCTCGGTCAGCCTTCCCGCCGTGACCGTCCGCTACTGGTTCTCCGGCGACAACGGCGCTATGACGTACGGCAGTTGGTGCGACTGGTCGCCGATCGGATGCTCCACCATCACGCACCGGGTGGTGGCCGCGAGCACCCCGAAGGCCGGCGCCGACCGCTACCTCGAAGTCGGCTTCGCGAGCGGCACCCTCGCCCCGGGCGCGTCGACCGGCGAGATGCAACTGCGCCTGAGCAAGACGGACTGGTCGAACTTCGACGAGTCCGACGACTACAGCCACGGCACCGGCGCCTCGTACGCGGACGCCTCGAAGGTCACCGTGTACGTCGGCGGCGAAGTGGTCTGGGGCATCGAACCCTGATCCCGGGGGTCTCGCTCAGGCCCCCGCGCTCCCCCACGTGAACCCGCACGTGAACCCGCCGCACCCCGTCCCCACCGCTTCCCCTCCTCCCCTCCCCCTCGACGACACCCGCCACTGGAGGATTTGTGTCGATATCACGTAGAACGTTCAGCAGCGCCCTCGGCGGCAGCGTGCTGGCCATCGGTCTGGTCCAGGGCACCGCGGTCGCCAAGCCCGCCTCGGCACAGGCCGGTGCCGGGACCAAGTCGGCCGCCGCGGCCGACGACCCGTACACGCAGGCGTTCCTCACCCAGTACGGCAAGATCAAGGACGCCGCGAACGGCTACTTCAGCCCCGACGGTCTCCCGTACCACTCGGTCGAGACCCTGATGGTCGAGGCACCGGACCACGGCCACCAGACGACGTCGGAGGCCGTCAGCTTCTGGATGTGGCTGGAGGCGGCGTACGGCAGGGTGACCGGTGACTGGGCCCCGTTCAACGCGGCCTGGGCGGTCGCGGAGAAGACCATCATCCCGCAGCACGCCGACCAGCCCACCAGTGACTCGTACAAGCCCTCGGCACCCGCGACCTTCGCGGCCGAGCACCCGCTGCCGAGCGGCTACCCCTCCGCCATGAACGGCAACGTCCCGGTGGGCAGCGACCCGCTGTCGGCCGAACTCGCCTCGTCCTACGGGACGATGGACGTCTACGGCATGCACTGGCTGATGGACCTGGACAACATCTACGGCTACGGCAACAAGCCGGGCACCGGGAGCGAGTCCGGGCCGGGCGCCGGCGCGTCCTTCATCAACACCTACCAGCGCGGTGCGCAGGAGTCGGTGTGGGAGACCGTGCCGCAGCCGACCACCGACCTCTTCAAGTACGGCGGCCCCAACGGGTACCTCGACCTGTTCGTCGGGGACTCCAACTACGCCAAGCAGTGGAAGTACACCAACGCGCCGGACGCCGACGCCCGCGCGGTGCAGGCTGCCTACTGGGCGTACCGCTGGGCCTCGGAGCAGGGCAAGGGGAGCCAGGTCGCCGCGTCGGTGGCGAAGGCCGCCAAGATGGGCGACTACCTCCGCTACGCCATGTTCGACAAGTACTTCAAGCGGATCGGCGACTGCACCGATCCCAACTCCTGCCCAGCCGCCTCCGGCAGGGACTCCCAGCACTACCTGCTGTCCTGGTACTACGCCTGGGGCGGGTCCGCCGGCACCGGCGGCGGCTGGGCCTGGCGCATCGGTGACAGCGCCTCGCACCAGGGCTACCAGAACCCGCTCGCCGCGTGGGCGCTGTCCAACGTGCCCTCGCTCACCCCCAAGTCGGCGACGGCCAAGTCGGACTGGTCCAAGAGCCTGACCCGGCAGCTGGAGTTCCTGACCTGGCTGCAGTCCAGCGAGGGCGCCCTCGCCGGCGGCTGCACCAACAGCTGGGAGGGCAGTTACAGCAAGCCTCCGGCCGGCACGCCCACCTTCTACGGCATGGCGTACGACTGGCAGCCGGTGTATCACGACCCGGCGAGCAACAACTGGTTCGGCTTCCAGGCGTGGGGCATGGAGCGCGTCGCCGCGTACTACTACGTGACCGGCAACGCGACCGCCGAGGCGGTGCTCTCGAAGTGGGTCGCCTGGGCGTCCAGCGAGACGACGATCGGTTCCGACGGCAGCTTCAGCTTCCCCTCCACCCTGAACTGGACGGGCCAGCCGGACACCTGGAACGCGGCCTCGCCCGGCAGCAACGCCGGTCTGCACGTATCGGTGGTGAACTACGCCAACGACGTCGGCGTGGGCGCCGCGTATGTGAAGACGCTCACCTACTACGCCGCCAAGTCGGGCGACGAGGACGCGGCGGCCCTCGCCAAGGCCCTGCTGGACGCGATGGCGCTGAACACCACGGACAAGGGCATCTCGGTCCCGGAGACCCGGCTGGACTACAACCGGTTCGACGACGAGGTGTACATCCCGTCCGGCTGGACGGGCACCATGCCCAACGGCGACCCCATCCGGTCCGGTTCGACGTTCATCGGCATCCGCAGCTGGTACAAGGACGACCCGGACTGGCCGAAGGTGCAGGCCTACCTGGACGGCGGGGACGCGCCCGTCTTCACGTACCACCGCTTCTGGGCGCAGGCCGCGCTCGCCCTGGCCTTCGCGATCTACGCGGAGCTGCTGGTGGAGGGCGGCGGGGAGCCGGGCGGCGACACCGAGCCGCCGACCGCGCCGGGCGGGCTCACGGTGACCGCGACCACCAAGGACAGCGTCTCGCTCTCCTGGTCCGCGTCCACCGACAACGTCGCGGTGACCGGCTACGACGTGTACCGCAACGGCGTGCTGGCGGGCAACGCGACCGGGCGGACGTTCACCGACTCCGGGCTCGCCGCCGGCACCGAGTACACCTACGCGGTCGCGGCCCGGGACGCGGGCGGCAACACCTCGGCGCTGTCGGACGCGGTCCTCGCCAAGACGAAGACGGGCGGCTCGACCGGGACCGGCGCGGTGAAGGTCCAGTACAAGAACAACGACTCCTCCGCGACCGACAACCAGATCCGGATGGGCCTGCAGGTCGTGAACACGGGCAGCGCGCCGATCGACCTGTCGACGGTGAAGGTCCGGTACTGGTTCACGGCGGACGGCGGGCCGAGCACCTTCGGCACCTACTGCGACTACGCCGCGCGCGGTTCGTCCACCATCACGCACACGGTCGTCGCCGTCTCCAGTCCGAAGACGGGGGCCGACCGCTACCTGGAGGTCGGGTTCACCGGCGGCGCGGGCACGCTGGCCGCCGGGGCGTCCACGGGTGAGATCCAGCTGCGTCTCAACAAGAGCGACTGGTCCAACTTCAACGAGGCCAACGACTACAGCCGGGCGACCAACACGTCGTACGCCGACTCCACGAAGGTCGGCGCCTACGTCGCCGGCGCCCTCGCCTGGGGCGTCGAGCCGTGACAGGCCGCCCGCTGCCGGTACTGGCCGGGACGGCCGCCGCACTGGTCCTGGCCGCCGCGTCGATGCTGACCGGGGCGTCCTCGGCCACCTCCGACGAGTCCGGCGACTACGGCCGGAGCGCCGGCACGACGTTCGCCGACGCACCGAAGGCCGGGGTGTACGTGAACGGCGCCCTGCCGGCGGGCACCGCCCCGTGACCGGCTGAACCACCGGTCACCCCACCCACTCCCGATGGCGGGTCAAACACTCACCCCGCTGAACCCGCCATCGGGCAGCACCCCCCATGAACCCGTCTGCGGGGAGTCTCCGCAGGCGTACGAGAGGAGCACGGAGCCGCAATGAGTACCAGAGGCACCATCAAGCAAGGTCTGCGCCGGAGGCTGGCCGCAGCCTCCGCCCTGGCCATGGGCGCGGCGCTGGCGGTGGCGATCCCCACCACCGCCGACGCGGCGGCGGCCCGGGTCGACAACCCGTACGTGGGCGCCAAGGCGTACGTGAACCCGGACTGGTCCGCCCTGGCCAAGGCCGAGCCGGGCGGCGCGGCCATCGCCGACACCCCCGCCTTCGTCTGGATGGACCGCATCGCGGCTATCGAGGGCACGGAAGGCAAGCGGAGCCTGCGCGGCCACCTGGACACCGCCCTCGCGCAGGGTGCGGACCTGTTCCAGGTCGTCATCTACGACCTGCCGGGGCGCGACTGCGCCGCGCTGGCGTCCCACGGCGAGCTCGGCCCCACGGAGATCGACCGGTACAAGGACGAATACATCGACCCGATCGCCGCGATCCTCGCCGACCCGAAGTACGCGAACCTGCGGATCGTCACCCTGATCGAGCCCGACTCGCTGCCCAACATCGTCACCAACGCGGGCGGCACGGCCGGCTCGACCGAGGACTGCGCGACGATGAAGGCGAACGGCAACTACGAGAAGGGTGTCGGCTACGCCCTGCACACCCTGGGTGCCATTCCCAACGTCTACAACTACATCGACGCCGCCCACCACGGCTGGCTCGGCTGGGACAGCAACATGGGCCCCGCGGGCCTGGAGTTCAAGAAGGCCGCCACCTCCGAGGGTGCCACCGTCAACGACGTGGCCGGCTTCATCGTGAACACGGCGAACTACTCGGCTCTCAAGGAGCCGAACTTCAAGATCACCGACTCGGTGAACGGCACCACCGTGCGCCAGTCCAAGTGGATCGACTGGAACTACTACACCGATGAGCTGACGTTCGCCCAGGCGCTGCGCACCCAGTTGGTGGGCCAGGGCTTCAACTCCAACATCGGCATGCTGATCGACACCGCCCGCAACGGCTGGGGCGGCGCCGACCGGCCCACCTCGGCGGGTCCGCTGACCAGCGTGGACGCCTACGTCAACGGTGGCCGCGTCGACCGGCGCATCCACGCCGGGAACTGGTGCAACCAGAGCGGTGCCGGCATCGGTGAGCGGCCCACCGCCGCCCCCGAAGCCGGGATCGACGCCTACGTGTGGGCGAAGCCCCCGGGGGAGTCGGACGGCAACAGCGAGCCCGAGGAGAACGACGAGGGCAAGGGCTGGGACCGGATGTGCGACCCGACCTACGAGGGCAACGGGCGCAACGGCAACAGCAAGACGGGCGCGCTGCCGAATGCTCCGGTCGCGGGTCACTGGTTCTCCGCGCAGTTCCAGGAGCTGGTGCGCAACGCCTACCCGCCGATCGACGGCAGCGGTGAGAACCCCGGCGGTGGCACCGACACCCAGGCGCCCACCGCGCCGACGGGCCTGACGTCCACGGCGAAGACCAGCAGCAGCGTCTCGCTGTCCTGGACCGCGTCGACCGACAACAAGGCGGTGACCGGCTACGACGTGTACCGGGGCTCCACCAAGGTGGGTTCGACCACGACCACCTCGTACACCGACACGGGTCTCTCGGCCTCGACGGCCTACAGCTACACCGTCAAGGCGAAGGACGCGGCCGGTAACGTCTCGGCGGCCTCCTCGGCCCTCTCCGTCACCACCTCCGCCGGGGGCGGCACCGGAACGGGCGCGCTGAAGGTCCAGTACAAGAACAACGACTCCTCCGCGACCGACAACCAGATCCGGTTCGGTCTCCAGCTGGTCAACACGGGCAGCAGCGCGGTGGACCTGTCCACGGTGAAGCTCCGCTACTGGTTCACCCCCGAGTCCGGCTCCTCCACCTTCGGCACCTCGTGCGACTACGCGGTCCTGGGCTGCGGGAAGCTGAGCCTGGCGGTGAAGTCGGGCGGTTCGGCGGCCGGGGCCAGCCACTACCTGGAGGTCTCCTTCGGCAGCGGCACCCTCGCGGCCGGTGCCTCCACCGGTGAGATGCAGCTGCGGCTGAACAAGAGTGACTGGTCCAACTTCAACGAGGCGGACGACTACAGCCACGGCACGGGCACCTCGTTCGCCGACGCTTCCAAGGTCGGCGTGTACACGGCCGGTGCGCTCTCCTGGGGCACCGCGCCCTGACCGGTGACCGGATGATCCGGTGACTTCGTCCGGCCCCGCCACCTCCGTGGCGGGGCCGGACTTCTTTACGTACAAGTGAGCGACGGGTTTTTGTTATGGTCTCCGGCCGGGCGGCATCTCCCAGGTGTGCGTGAAGCCAGAACAGGACTCCGGAAGAGTGAGCACAGCATGGGCCAGGACCGCGAACGGGCGTTGATCAAGGCGGCACGGGCCGGTGACGGCGACGCCAAGGACCAACTCGTCGCGTCCTGTCTTCCGCTGCTCTACAACATCGTCGGACGCGCGTTGAACGGCCACGCTGACGTGGACGACGTGGTGCAGGAGACGGTCCTGCACATGCTGCGCGCCCTGCCCGGCCTGCGGAACCCGGAGAGCTTCCGCTCCTGGCTGGTGGCCATCGCGATGAACGAGATACGGGGGCACTGGCGCGACCGCCAGTCCGCCGCGATCCCGGTGGAACCCCTGGCCACCGGCCACGACCGGGTCGATCCGGCGGCCGACTTCGTGGACGTGACGATTCTGCGGCTCGGCCTGTCCGGACAGCGCCGGCAGGTCGCCGAGGCGACCCGGTGGGTGGACGAGGACGACCGGGCGCTGCTCTCGCTGTGGTGGCTGGAGGCGGCGGGCGAGCTGACCCGGGCCGAGGTGGCCGCCGCGATGAACCTGTCGCCCGAGCACACCGCCGTACGCGTGCAGCGGATGAAGGCGCAGCTGGACACCGCCCGGGTGGTGGTGGGCGCGCTGGCCGCCCAGCCCCGGTGCGTCCTGCTGGACGACATCCTCATCGGGTGGGACGGGGCGCCCTCGCCGCTGTGGCGCAAGCGCATCGCACGGCACGCGCGCGGCTGCACGGTCTGCTCCGGGTTCGGCTCGGGGCTGGTGCCGGCCGAGGGCCTGCTCGTGGGCCTCGCGCTGGTGCCGCTCGCCGTGGCCGGGGCGGGCCGTGCCCCCCGGCTGACCGAGGTCGCGGCCGGCACGCCTCTGGACGC
>NZ_JAAGNI010000045.1 GCF_010550605.1 Streptomyces sp. SID9727 | reverse complement strand
CGGGTCGCAACGTGTCGGCGCCGGCGGTGACCGCGTACGCGGGCTGGGCCGCGGCGGGAACGGTCAGCGCGGCGAGGGGCGCCGCCCGCCGGGTCACCGTCCGGTGTGACGCGTCAGGAACCCCGCGGGCGGCGCGCGCCGGCGGTGTCGAGCCGTGGGCCGCGGGGAAGGAACTCCGACCACTCGGCGGGTACGCGGGTGGGCGTCACGTCCTCGTACCCGAGCCGGGTCTGCGCCTCGCCGGCCCGCCCCGCAGGTTGAGGGGCGTCGCCGGTGGGGAGCGGTGAGTGCCCGGGTCCGGCGTCGCCGTTCCCCTGTACCGGGTACCGCAACCCCGTGTCCGTCACCAGGAAGAGTGATCCCTCGGGCCTGGTCCGGTGGCCCCGGACCTGGGTGTAGAGGAGCCCGCTGCCGGGGGTGACGTAGGTGCTGGTGCTGGTGCCGCTTTCGCCGACGGCGGCGGGGTATGTGGTGCCCGCCCAGGTGCTCAGGGTGGTGCGGCCCCTGTCGTCCGTCGCGCGCAGTACGGAGCAGAGGGTGCTCCGGCGCGCGGTGTCGACGCGGACGGCCTTGCGGGCCGGCCAGTGCGCGGCCTGGCCGGCGAAGGGTGCCGGGTCGGACACGAAGTCCTGGAGGCCCGCCGGGTAGGCGGTGCCGGCCTGGTCGAGGACGGCGGTCTGCGGGGAGTTGACGATCAGCCAGGCGGTGAACTCGGAGACCGGCCGGACCCGGCCGTCGAGCACCACGTGGTACGCGGTGCCCGTGCCGTCCCTGGTCCGCAGCACCGCGCCGACACGGTTCTCGCGGGCCGACAGGTGGCCCTCGATACGGGCGGGGGCGCCGATCTCGCCCGGGACGACGGGGAAGGCGACGGGGCTGCCGGTGTGCAGGGTGGCGAGCCAGTCGCCGGTGACGGCCCGCGGCCGGGCGCGCCCGACCAGGGCGTCGGTGAGGTGTCCGAGATCGCCGGGCCGCTCGTCCACGCGGTATTTGGTGCCCCGGGCGTCCACGAGGTATCGGGTGCCGTGCGGGTCCTGCACGTAGAGGACCTGACCGCCGGTAAGCCGGTTCGGGCCCTCCGTCAGCCGGTGGTCGCGGGCGGCGAGGACGAAGCCGGCCTTCCGCACACCGGTGCCTCCGCTTCCCGGCCGTACGCAGACGGCCCACCGCTTGGCGGTGCCCGCGTCCCCCTCGCCGGGCAGCCGGTCGGGGGCGTACGGGATGCCGATGACCGGTCCGCGTGGGGGCTTTCCGGCGTCGAGGATGTCGTCGGCGACCTGGACGACGCCGTAGTCGCCGGGGGCGAGCAGCAGCCGGGCGGACGCCAGGTTCAGGACGGGGTGCAGCCGGGTACGGCGATGGGCGCCCCGGCCGGTGGTGAGCACCACGTAGCGGGTGGTCGATGTCCTGCCGACGACGACCTTGGCGCCGGGGCGGTCCCAGCCCTTGGGTGCGACCGGGCGGAACATGCCGTACGCGCTGAACCCGGCGAGGAGCAGGGCGCCGGTGAGCACTCCGGGGAGAACGGCGCGCAGGGGGCGTGGGGCTCCCTCGTCGGAGCCGTCCGGTGAGGGCTGGAGGAAGGCGGCCAGGGCCCTTCTCTTCGCACATGCGTACGCGTTCAGTTCGTCCCGTCGGGTCACCATGGCCCGGCCCGCCTTCCCTCTCCACCCGCGCCGCACACTCGCGGGCGCTCACCGCACGCGCTTCGGCGGGGCTCCCCGCTGTCGGCGACCACTATGCCGCCCGCACCTGGGCGTTGACCGGAACCCGGTACGCTGTGCACTTCCGCCGGAGAGTGAGACCGGACGGATGCGGCGCGGGTCGGGACGGCGCGGACGGGGGCAGGGCACGATGGCGAGCAGCGGTGGCGCGCGATTGAACCGGCGGGCCGGGCCGATCGGCACTTTTCGATTGCAACAGCTGGTTCTGTTCGAAGTGGCGGTGGCGGTCCTGCTGTGCGCCTGGGTCGCCGGACCCGCGCTCCTGGGCCCCGCGGGGATGACGGCCGCGCTGCTCGTGGTCCTCGCCGTCGTGCGCAGGCGCCGCCGCTCCCTTCCGGCCTGGCTGGGCACGGTCGTCGCGTTCCGGGCGCGGAACCGGAGGGCCGCCTCGCGGATGCCGGCGGCCGGGCCGGGCCCCTGGTCCCCGGTGGCGCCGCTGAGCGAGTGCGTACCGGCCCTGCGCACCTGTTCGTTCACGCACCGGGACCGGCGGCCGGTGGGCATGGTCGGCGACGGCACACACCTCACCGTGGTGGTGCGGGTGGACGCGGCGGACACGGTGTTGCGGGCGGACCGGACCGTGCGTCCGCTGCCGCCCGGGCTCGTCCGGGACGTGATGGACGTCGACGGCATCCGCCTGGAATCGGCGCGGATCGTGCAGCACACCCGGCCCGCCCCCGCCCCGCACCTCCCCCGCGACGCGGTCGCCACGCTCAACTACGCGCCCCTGCAGGCCCGTGACGGGTCTCCGGCGGTGCGGATCACCTGGGTCACGCTGACGCTCGACCCGGAGCTCTGCCCGGAGGCCGTACGCATGCGGGGCGGCGGCCTGACCGGGGCGCAGCGGTGCCTGGCGCGGGCGGCCGACCAGTTGTCCGGCCGGCTGGCCGGGGCGGGGTTCGGCGCGACGGTGCTGACGGAGCAGGAGCTCGGCGCCGCGCTCACCGCCGCCGCCTGCGCGGACGCCACGACGGCCCCCCGCCCCGACGGGTCCCCCCGGCCCGTCCGCCGCACCCGGGAGACCTCGCGGGCGTGGAGGTGCGACGGGCGCCCGCACACCGCGTACTGGGTGCGCCGGTGGCCGCGCTCCGCTGACGCGCCGATGCCCCGGCTGGTCGCGCTGCTCACCTCGGTACCGGCGCTGGCCACGACGTTCAGCCTGACGCTGGCGCGGGGCGACCGGCAGGAGGTCGCCGCCGCGGGGTACCTCCGGATCAGCGCGCGCACCGGCGGCGAACTCCGCTCGGCGCGACGAGAACTGGAGCGTCTGGCACGCGGGGTGCGGGTCTCGCTCGTACGGCTGGACCGCGAGCAGCTGCCCGGGGTGCTCGCCACGCTCCCGCTCGGCGGGGCCCGCTGATGGCGTCGGCGCCCGGGCGGGTGCGGGGCCGGCTGGGGTTCGGTCCGGTCGGTCCGCGTCGGCGCCGGTACACCATCGGCCCCGAGCAACTGGCCTCGCTGGAGATGCCGGTGGGCGACGACGGGGTGGTGATCGGCGTGGACGAGAAGGACCTCCCCGCCGTCCTCGGCCTCAACCGCCCGTCCCCGTACGACGTCACGCTCATCGGCGGGCTGTGGACGGCGCAGGTGCTCGCCCTGCGGGCGGCGGCGACGGGTGCGCGGATCGCGGTGGAGACGGGACG
This sequence comes from Streptomyces sp. SID9727, assembly GCF_010550605.1. Taxonomy (GTDB): domain Bacteria; phylum Actinomycetota; class Actinomycetes; order Streptomycetales; family Streptomycetaceae; genus Streptomyces. Next base: position 1,630 of record NZ_JAAGNI010000045.1, on the reverse strand, counting down.
GGCGCACGCCTGGGCGAGCCTGGTCAGGGCCGCCGCCGGCAGCGGGTGCGTCGCGCTGCACGAGGTCGGCCGGGTGCCCCCGCTGGGCCCCTCGGCGGCCTCGCCGGTCGTCGTCGTACGGGACTGCGGCATGCGTCCGCCGCCCGGGCGGACCGTGTCCGGGCCGTGGCAGTCGGTGCTGACCTTGTTGCCGTACCTGGGTCCGGCCACGCCCGCGCTGACCGAGAAGGCGTCGCTGGTGGGCGTGCAGCGGGTGTCACCCGGCGAGGCGGAGACGGCCGGGCGCCTCCTGCGGCTGCCGGCGGGCGCGGTCCGCGCGCTGCCCGGCCTGGCGGACGGGGTCACCCTCTGGTGCACGCGGCGGGAGAGCCGGCTGGTGACGACCCGGGCGACCGACGCGGAGACGGGGCTCCTGGGCGCCGCGCGCCGGGTGGACTGACGGGCGTACGCCTGGGGGACCGCACGGGTGCGCTCCGGGTGCGACGGGCGGAATTCACGATGCAGTTGTGCCTGTTTGACCGCTTTGGGTTTCACTCCCTGTCGCACTCAGTCCACGTGGGTGCACTACGTGACGTACGGGACAGCGTTCGCGGCGCTGTACGGCCTGCCGTGGCGGGGCCCATGGCGATTAGGCTGGGTCCGGACGCGGCGGAGAACCTGTGGGCAGGCCATGTGCGTCCCAGGGGGAGAGCCGGGCGGTTCGCGTTACGGGAACGCCCCCACCCACCACGGCACAAGGGTGCTCGACCACACCAGGAGGCAAAGTGAACGGCGATCGGGACGAGATGCGCGGGGGCTGGGACAAGCCCGTCGACGAGTCGTCCGACGCGGAGCCCGCCGAGACGACGGGTGAGTTCACCATCGACTACACCCCGCCCGCCTGGTACACGCAGAACGCGCCGGGTGACTCCTCGGGCGGCACCGGTACGCCGCCGGCATCGCCCCCGCCGCCGAGCGGGGATCCGGTTCCGCTGCCGCCGCCCCCGGCGCAGCGCGGCTTCGACCCCGGCCGGACCCCCGCCCCGCCGGCCACCGGCGACCTCGACAGCGGCGCCACCATGCGCTTCTCGGCCTCCGCGCTGAAGCGGGAGATCGAGGAGCGCGAACGCGCGGAGCGCGAGGCACAGACGGACGCCGGGGCGGTGGGCGGCGACACGCCGTCCGGTGCCGACGCCGACGACGACGCGGCGGGGACGCCCGGCGCGGATCAGGAGGAGTCCTGGGACGAGGTCCTGGGCAGAGTCTTCGACTTCGAGCCGGAAGTGACGGAGGACAGCGCGAAGCCCGCGGCCGAGGACAAAAGCGCCTCCGCGGACGCGACCGGAAGCGTCTCCACGGCCGAGGACGGCGAGGGGAGCGGCAGGGCCGACCTCCCATCGGCCGCCGGCGCGCCCTCGGAGCCGGACAACCTGAAGCCTCACGACGCGGAGCCGGCCGACGCCGTGCTCTCGGATGCCGCGCCCTCCGACGAGGCCGCCCCGGTCTCCGGCGAGGCGGACTCCCCCGAGCCGGGCGACGAGGCTCCGGTGACCGGCGCCACTCCCTCGGCAGCGGCGCCCCGCGACGTACCGGCGGACAGCGCGCCGCAGGACGCCTCGCCGTCCCCCTGGGCACCGGCCGCCCCCGCGCA
>NZ_JAAGNI010000031.1 GCF_010550605.1 Streptomyces sp. SID9727 | reverse complement strand
CCGTCCCGCCGGTGCCGGTGCCCCTGTCGTACGACGCCGAGGAGCGGGCGCTCTCCCTGGGCACCGGCCGCGTCTCGCCGGTGCCCGCCGCCGCGTGGGAGTTCCGGGTGAGCGGTGTGCGGGCCCTGGAGCTGTGGTTCGAGCGCCGGGCGGCGGTGTGCGGGGCGCCGGGGGCGGACGCGACGGGGCTCGACGCGGTCCGGCCGCGCGCCTGGCCGCGGGAGTGGACCTCGGAGCTGCTGGACCTGGTGACGCTCCTCGCCCTCCTGGCCGAGCTGCGGCCCCGCCAGGAGGAGCTGGCCGACGCGCTGGCCTCCGGTCCGGGGACCGGCGAGGACGGACTGCGGGCGGCTGGAGTGCTGCCGGTCGCGGAGGCGGCGCGGCGGCCCGCTTCGGTCCTGGACCATCAGGAGGAGGGGCCGGACGGGCAGTTCGCGCTGCTGTGAGCGGGGCCGGCGCGGCTACTCGGCCAGGGCGGCCGGCCGGTCCAGGTCGCCGAGGAGGCGGACGAAGCCCGTCTCCAGGAAGGCGCGGAGCTCGTCCAGGGCGTCCGGCTCGTCCAGCGGCCAGCTGGTGACCGCCTCCTCGGCGAAGGCGAGCCAGGCCCGGGTGGCCAGCGCCAGCCGGGGCGACGGCTCCATGCCGAGCCGGCGCTGCCCCTCCGCGACCCGTCGGGCGAGGGTGGCGCGGGTGGCCTCCACGATGTCGCCGGCGGCGGGGTGGTTGCCGGCGGCGCCCCGGACGAGGGCGCGGTAGACCTTGCGGCGCCCGGTCACGTACGCGACGAAACCGGCGATGAACGCGCGCATCCAGGCGACCGGGGCCAGCGCGGCGTCGGGTTCGGTGGCGGCGGCGAAGTCGTCGCACTCCTTGCGCACCACGGAGCGGTAGAAGTCGCGTTTGGAGTCGAAGTAGTGGAAGAGCAGGCCGCGCGATATGCCGGCCCGCCGGGCCACCGCATCGGTGGAGAGCTCGTCCAGGGAACAATCGGCGAGCATGTCCACGCCAATGGCCACCAGCTGCGCCCTCCGCTCGTCGGGGCGCAGACGCGCGGCACGCTTCTCGGGCATGGGCCCAGTGTAGAAGTAGTTCGGCATCGAATTACCTCGGCACCCATGCGAGCCTGCCGGACACAGTGCGTGACCGGGTGCGGACACGGCGACGCGCCACTGCCGGCTCCGGGGATGACGGAAGAGCGGGCAGCAGCGCGTCGCGGGAAGCGGGACCGCGGTCGGATCAGTGGCGGCTGCCGAAGAGCGAGCGCCGCAGCCGGCGCAGTGGCGCGAAGAGCGACACCCGCGCGCTCCTGCTGCGCCGGGCGTGTCCGGCGTCGCGCGAGGTCAGCTCGCGCATCAGCAGCGTCGCTTCCGCCGCCTCGCGCTGCGGCACGACGGGACCGCCCAGCACCGCGAGATGGCGGTCGAGGCGCGAGCTCGTCGCGCTGCTCCCGCATGTAATGGCAGGCACACGCGCCCTGCTGCGCACCGTTATCTGTTCCATGTCACTCCCCACCCGTACGAGGGCACTCGGCCCGGGCAGGTTAACCCTATCGCCTGCCACCGACACCCGTGTATCCCGGGAGCGGGATTGCGCACACCTATACGGAGGTTGACGAGGCGTCGGCGCATCCGCCCGGCTCCGGGGCGAGTGGACGGGCGCGCCCCTCCCGGGGCGCGCCACCACCCTAATCGAGCGCGTTCAGGACGGGCAGGTAGCCGCCCGACTGGCCGGCGGCGAAGGGGTGGTACGACTCGCCGATGTTCAGCCAGTTGAGGCTGTGCAGCCAGGCGCTTCCGGAGCAGATCTCGTGTCCGGCGAAGGCGCTCGTGACGTCGCCGAAGCTGAAGCCGTGATCGGCGGCACGCTTGGCGGTGGCCGCGTTGAGGTAGTCGGCGGCGCCGTTGATGGCGCCGCGCACCTTGTCGCTCAGTCCGACGACACAGCTGCCGCCGATCTTGTAGAAGCGCGGGTAGCCGAGGACGACGACATGGGCGGCGGGAGCCTTGGCCTCGATCGCGTCGTACACCGCGTTCAGCTTGCCGGGCAGCGTGGTGTCCACGTAGCTGCGGGCGGTGGCGATGCGGTTGAGGCAGGTGGCCTCCGACTGGAGGACACAGGTCGTCATGACGTCGGAGAAGCCCGCGTCGTTGCCGCCGATGGAGATCGAGACGAGGTCGGTCGAGGAGTTGAGCGGCCCGAGCTGACTGGCGATCACATCACCCGTACGCGCCCCGGAGCACGCGGTGAAGGAGAAGGAGGCGGGCGAGTGGGCGGAGGCCCAGAGGGAGGGATAGGCGAGGGTGCTGCGCTTGCAGTCGCCGCTGGAGCTGATGTAACTCCCGGAGCCGACGCCCGAGGAGTACGAGTCCCCGAGGGCGACGTAGTCGACGGACGCAGCGGCGTTCGCGGTGGCCGCCCCGGTCAGGGCGATGACGGCGCCGAGCAGGAGCGAGGACGAGAATGCCACGAGTCTGGACAGTTTCACGGAATCTCCCTTGAGCGGCCGGCGGGATCTCTGCCTACTCAGTGGTAGCAGCGCGGACACCGTTTCCGGAAGTGCTCATGCCAAGTCGAACGGATGAGCTTTCGCTTACGGCGCCGTGTCGGGCGCGTCGTCAACTCGGCATCCCCGCACCGGGGGTTGCCGACGCGGTCCGACGAAGCGGGCCGGGAGGGGCGGGCGCGCTCAGCCGGCGAAGACGGCGCGCACCGCGTCCTCGGCCAGTTCCAGGGCGCGGGCGCGGGAGAGGCCGAGGCGGCGGGCCTGTTCGGCGTACGCGCGGGCCGCCGCGGCGGCGTTGCGGTCGGCGGTGTCACCGGCGGCGGCGACGAACGTGCCGTTGCGGCCGCGGGTCTCGATGACGCCGTCCGCCTCCAGCGCGCGGTACGCCTTGGCGACCGTGTTGGCGGCGAGGCCCAGCTCCTCGGCGAAGCCGCGTACCGTCGGGAGCCGGTAGCCGACCGGCAGCACGCCGGAGCGGGCCTGTTCGGAGATCTGGGTGCGCAGCTGCTCGTACGGGGCGGTGCCGGAGTCCGGGTCCACGGCGATCTTCAGGGTCACGGGCCGATTGTCCCCTACGCGCGGAAATTGGGAGGCGGCCGGGCCGGGGACGCGGATAGCGTCCGGCGCATGACTGTCCTCGTACGTGACTTCCGGCCGGCGGACGCGGAGGGATGGGTGCGGGTGCGACGCGCCGCCCTGCCGTACATGATCACCACGCCGGAGCAGGCCGTGGCCGCCCTCACCGGGGCCCCGGCGGCGCGGCGGTACCGGATGCTGGTCGCCGAGGAGGACGGCGAGATCATCGGGACGGCGCAGGTGGGCCTGGCCCATGACAGCCCGGAGCCGGGGTCGGCGTTCTGCGATCCGTACATCCATCCGGACCGGACCGGCCGGGGCGCCGGGACGCTGCTGCTGCGGACCGCCGAGGAGTATCTGGCCATGGCCGGAGCGGCCACCGTCTACACCTGGGTCCCGGACACGCCCGGCGACCGGGCGTTCGCAGCGAAGCACGGCTACACACCGAGCCGGGCGGCCCACTTCCTCCATCTTGATCTGGCGAACGGCTCGCTGCCGCCGCGTCAGGAGCCGCCGGCCGGCGTCGAGCTGCGGACGGGCGCCGACTTCGCCGACGATCCGCGCCCGCTCTTCGAGGCGGACGCGGAGACCACGGCGGACGAGCCCAGCGACACGCCCGCCCGGTTCGAGGACTACGAGGAATGGCTCGCCGACACCTGGCGGGCGCCCGGTCTCGACCACCACCTGACCTCGGTCGTGGTGGCCGACGGCGAGGTGGCGGCCTTCAGCGCCGCCCGCACCGACGGGGCGGGCCGCTACGGCTCGGCGATGACGGGCACCCGGCGGGCGCACCGGGGCCGGGGCTTCGCCAAGCTCGCGAAGAACGACTCGCTGCACCGGGCGCGCGCCGCCGGCTGCACCGACGCCTACACGGGCAACGACGCCGGCAACGGGCCGATGCTGGCGATCAACCGCTGGTTCGGCTACGACATCTGCGCCACGGAGGTACGCCATGCCCGCAGGCTCGGCTGACGCCGGTCTCACCGTCGTCCTGGTCAAGGCCGGGAAGACCAAGATCAGGTATCCGGCGGCCCTGGTCGCCGACGACGGCACCCGGATCACCGTCCGGGCCCCCTGGGCGGCCCCCGGCGTCCGGGACTTCGGCTTCGTCCGCTTCGAACCGGGCGACGTCTTCACCGAGCACTACTGGCGGGACGCCTGGTTCGCGGTGAAGGAGGTCCGCACCGGCGCGGGCGAACTCAAGGGCTGGTACTGCGACGTGACCCGGCCTGCGGTGCTCCGGGACGGCGAGCTGGTCGTGGAGGACCTGGACCTCGACCTGTGGGTGTCGGCCGACGGCTCGGAGATCCTGCGGCTGGACGAGGACGAGTTCGCCGCGAGCGGCCTGGCCGGGCGGGACCCCGCGGCGGCGGAGGCCGCGGCGGCGGCCCTGGACGAGCTGGAACGGCTGGCCCGCTCGCCGGAGGGCCTGGCAGGGGGGCTTGTCGATCAGGGCCTGGCAGGGGGTGGCGACTTGTCGATCAGGGCCTGGTCCACGACGCCTGGCACGGCCTGACCGGCCCTGACCGGCAAGACACCCCCTGCCCCCCTGCTGACCTGAGCCCGCCCTCACCCCCCGCTCACCGGAAGCACCACCGCCCGCCGCACGCCCTCCGGTTCGTACGCGATCGGGTCGCCGTCCTCGTGCCAGTGGATCAGGAAGCGCTCCCCCGCGCGGTAGCCGTCGAGGCCCGCGCGGCAGTACGCGACCATGTCGTCGGGGAGGGCGTCCAGCGGATACCAGGCCAGCTCGGAGCACTTGTCCGGTTCGCGGTTGTACGGGGGCCGCGCGGGGTCGTACGCCGCCTCGAAGAACCAGCCCGTGCGCGGATTGCCGCCCGGGCCGCGGTGCTGCATGACCAGGGCCACGCTCAGCTCCGCCGGGTCCAGGTCGAGGCCGGTCTCCTCGGCCGCCTCCCGGATCACCGCGGCGCGCACGTCCTCGCCGTCCTCCACATGGCCGGACGGGGCGTGCAGCAGGCCGTCCGCGTATCCCGTGCCGGCCCTCCGGGCGAGCAGGACCTCGGGGCCCCGGCGGAGGATCAGGTGCACGTCGACCACCTCGGTGTGGCGGCGCGTCCCGCGCACCCGGGCCACCAGCGCGTACCGCTCGTCGTCGACCTCCTTGCCCCACAGGACGCTGTCGTCCGAGAGCCGTTCGTGGTGGACGCGCTCGGTGAGCGGGGCGAGCAGCGCGGTGAGGCGCTCGGCGGACAGACCGCCGCCGTTCCACACGCCCTCCACCAGGACCAGCCTGCCGCCGGGGCGCAGGAGCCCGGCCCAGTGGCGCAGGACGGCAGCCGGGTCGGGCAGGGCCCACACCACGTGCCGGGCGAGGACCACGTCGAACCTCCGGTCGCCGACGGGCGGCCGGACCGCGTCCCCCACCAGCACATCGGCATCCGTGCCGGCCAGCTTGGCGCGGGCCCGCTCGACCATGCGCGGGGCGCTGTCCACGGCGGTGAGCCGGTGGCCCTGTTCGGTCGCGAGCAGGGCGAGGCTCCCCGTACCGCAGCCGAGGTCGAGCACGTCGGACGGCCCGGCGGGCAGCCAGCTCTCCAGCCGCCGCGCCCAGGCGGCGCGGACCACCGGGTCGAGGAGTCCGTGGTCGGCCTCCTGGTCGAAGGTGTCGGCGAGGGAATCCCAGTCGGTCGTCGTCATGGTCCGATCGTGCCAGCCGCCACTGACAACGCCCCCGTTCCGGCCGGCTCGGTCGGGACGGGGGCGGTACCGCTCCGGGGCCGGTCCGGCGGACGGGCCCTAGCCGATGACGGAGGCGCAGTCGGTCGGGGAGGCGTGCGCCGGGTCCAGGGCGTTCGCCACCTCGTGGTAGGCGACCCGGTCGATGGTCCCGATGGCCACGTGCTCGGAGAGGTCGACCGGGCACAGGTCCTGGAGCAGGACGTTGCGCACGTCCGGGCCGTCCAGGAACTGGGTCCGGTACGGGGTCACGACCTCGTCGTACCGGGTCGCGATGACGGTGTAGTGCACGCCGGGCACCGTGTCCGGCAGGGAGTTGAGCTTGGTGATGAAGGGCGATCCGGCCACCTGGTCGGCGAGTCCGGGCGTAGCGGCGTTGAGCAGGTACTCGGCACCGGGGAAGTACGGCAGGAGTTTGGTCAGGCCGAGCAGCGTGGTGCCGTGGTTGTCGGGCGCGAGCCCGATCATGGCGTTCACCTTGGCCGCCCCGCCCAGGAACTTCAGGTAGTAGTTCGGCATCATGCCGCCCTGCGAGTGTCCGACGATGTCCGCCTTGGCGGCGCCGGTGGAGGCGAGCACCTTGTCGACGAAGGCGGCGAGCTGGCCTGCCGACCTGTCGATCGGGCCGAGTCCGTTGAAGACCGGCACGCCGGGCAGTTGACCGTAGTCGAGCGAGTAGACGCAGTAGCCCCGGTTCACCAGGTAGGGGGCGAGGACGAGCCAGTTGTCGACGGAGTTCCCGAAGGTCCCGTGGACCAGGACGACGGGACGGGGGTGGGCGGCGGAGGGCTTGCAGGAGTAGTCGTTCCAGCCGCGCGAGGCGGTGGCCGTCGCGGCGGGGGCGGCCGCCGCGGCCGCCGTGGGGGTGACGACCGCGGCGACGGCGAGGAGCAGGGCGGCGAGCGTCCGGCGGGCGCGTGGGGGACGCGGCGCGCGGATCCAGGGCAGCATCGTGGGGTCTCCTTGCGGCTCAAGGGAGTTGCGATGTCTGTGCACCCTGCGGCCCGGACCACAAGTTCTGCGGATTTTCTGCGTGCTCATGCCAAATTACGCACGGGTAGGGTTCGCTGGGAAGTTACGCGTCGGTAAAAAGTCCGCGGGGCCGCCGGACGGCCG
>NZ_JAAGNI010000019.1 GCF_010550605.1 Streptomyces sp. SID9727 | reverse complement strand
CCAGCCGCCGCCGGGTTCACGCTGTTCGGGGTGACCGCCACGCACCTCGGGCGGCCCCTCGAAGGGCGCGGGCCCCGTCTGCCGTCTGCGCCGTCCGGTGCCGACGACGGGCCGGGCGGCCTCGCGCCCCGCTTCGTTCGGCTCCGCCTGCCCGGTCCCGGGCGCGCTGGGCTCAGGGCCCTGCCGGCTGTGTCGTCCCACGCCCTGGATCAGCTCCCGCCGCATTCGTCGAGCAATTCCCGGAACGCCTGGGCGACCGTCTCCGGGTACTCCATCATCGCCACGTGCCCGGCATCGGGCAGTGTCAGCAGGCGCGCGTCGCGGAAGGCCGCGGACGCCCTGCGGGCCATCCGGAACGAGACGAGCCGGTCCCGTCCGCCGTACACCAGCTGGGTCGGCGCGAGCACCCGCTCGGCCTGACGCCACAGCCCGTGCTGTCCGCCCAGCGTGTACGCGTCGACGATGCCACGGGCGGAACGCGCCATGGCGTCCCAGAAGTACGGCAGTTCCAGCCGGCGCTCCATTTCGGCCACCGCGTCACGGAAGCCCGCCTCGGAGACCCGTGCCGGATCGCCGTAACAGAGTGCCATGACTCCGCGGGTGCGGTCCTCCGCGGTCCAGTCCCGGGAGAGCCGGGCGAACAGGGAGGCGACGCCCGGCAGTGCGAGCAGGGCGGTCGGGGCGGCCGTGCGCTGGACCCGGATCTCCGGGAGCGCGGGCGAGATCAGGGTGAGCGTGCGCACCAGGTCGGGGCGGACCGCGGCGACCCGGGTGGCGACCGCGCCGCCCATCGAGTTGCCGAACAGGTGCGCGGGCCCCCGTTCCTGGGCGTCCAGGAGCCGGATGACCGCGCGGGCGTGCCCGGTGACCGAGTAGTTGCCGTCGTCCGGGGGCGGCGAGTCGCCGAAACCGGGCAGGTCGACCGCCTCGCAGTCGGCCAGGTCGTCCACCAGCGGCATCAGGGCCGACCAGTTCTGCGAGGAGCCGCCGAGCCCGTGCACGAAGAGGGCGGGCGGCAGCCCGGGCCCCCGGGACGGTCGCGAACGGACGGTGAGCGTCAGCCCGGGCAGCTCGACGGAGCGCAGCCGCTCCCCCTCCGCGACCCTGACGGTGCTCACCGTGGGTGACACCGCCGCGGCGGCGGCGCGAACTCCCGGCAGCTCGGTCGAAGACATGCGGCAATGTTACGAGATGATCACACCGGGGTTCATGTGTTCGCCGTCACACGATCGCATAGCGGCTTTGCCGGGTACCTCATAGGCTCGAACCGAGGAAGGGAGTCACCATGACGGTCGACCCGAGGGAGCCGGAGACCTTCGAGGACGTCCAGCCGGACGAGCCCGACCAGGAGACGCCCGAGGCGGACGCCGCCGAACAGCACGCAGACCTTCGTCCGGAGGACGACGAACCGCTCACGGACCTCGACCCCGGCGGCGCCAGCGAGGCGGACGCGGCGGACCAGGCCCGTGCGGTCCCACAGGATGAGGACGATTACCGCTGATACGTCCCGCTCTGCCCGCCGGGGCGGACAATCTGCGGCTTCCGCAGTCGTCCGGTCCGTGAAATTCTGCGTCCGCGCCGCGCATACCGGGGTTACCCAAAAGTACGATGTCGGTATGGCGCGGCACGTACGGAACGGCTGTGTCGGACCACGAATTTGGGAGGCGGCGTGACAGCCATCGAGCAGACCGAGGCGGCGCGCCCGCGGGGCACTCGCCTGCCCCGCCGCGCCCGACGCAACCAGCTGCTGGGAGCCGCGCAGGAGGTCTTCGTCGCGCAGGGCTACCACTCCGCGGCGATGGACGACATCGCGGAGCGCGCCGGGGTCAGCAAGCCGGTGCTCTACCAGCACTTCCCGGGCAAGCTGGAGCTCTACCTGGCCCTCCTCGACCAGCACTGCGAGTCGCTGCTCCAGTCCGTGCGCACGGCGCTGGCGTCGACCACGGACAACAAGCTGCGCGTGGCCGCGACGATGGACGCGTACTTCGCGTACGTGGAGGACGAGGGCGGCGCCTTCCGGCTGGTCTTCGAGTCCGACCTGACCAACGAGCCCGCCGTGCGCGAGCGCGTGGACCGGGTCTCGCTCCAGTGCGCCGAGGCGATCTCCGACGTGATCGCGGGCGACACGGGCCTCTCCAAGGAGGAGTCCATGCTCCTCGCGGTGGGGCTCGGCGGGGTGTCCCAGGTGGTCGCCCGCTACTGGCTGTCGAGCCGGTCGGCCATTCCGCGCGACACCGCCGTCCAGCTGCTCACCTCGCTGGCCTGGCGCGGCATCGCGGGCTTCCCCCTGCACGGCATCGATCAGCACTGACCGCCCGGACCCGGCGCCCGTGTTCGCTGCGGGCGTGGCCGGGGGCGCCTGACGAGTCCCTTCATCGGGCTAGTGTGTGCTGCGTACGGCGCGGTTCGCCGCGCAGGGACTGACCGTCGGAGGGACATAGCCGTGGAGGTCAAGATCGGGGTGCAGCACACGCCCCGGGAGATCGTTCTGGAGAGCGGGCTTTCCGCCGAAGAGGTCGAGAGCGCGGTGTCCGAGGCTCTCGCCGGCAAGGCGCAGCTGCTCAGCCTCACGGACGAGAAGGGCCGCAAGGTCCTGGTGCCGGCCGACCGGATCGCCTACGTGGAGATCGGCGAGCCCAGCACCCGACGGGTGGGGTTCGGCGCGCTGTAGAGCGTACGAACACGAGGAGCGGCCCGGCGGGATTCCCCGCCGGGCCGCTCCTCATTCGGCGCCCGCACCCGGGACCGGCTGTGCGGCGGCTGGGCGAAGCCTGTGCGCGGGAGGGTTGTGAGCGGCCGCTCACGGGTAGTACGAGCAGGACCGAAGTGCCCGTTCCGTATACCTGCGAGGTGACCGTCCGTGATCCTGGAAACGTTGAGCGCCGTCGTGCTCGGAGTGGTCCTCTCCTGGGCGGCGCTGCGCTCGCTCCCCCGCCGGCTCCCGGCCCGTCGGACCGTGTTCGGCACGGGGGCGCTCGGCGGCGTGTTCGGCGCGTCCCTGATGCACTCCGTGCTCGGCCCGCACCACGGGGCGGCCGTCGTGGTGGGCGCCGTGCTGATCGCCGCCGTCACGGTGTCGCTCCTGATCCGGCCCCGCGGCCGCCGGCTCAACCGGTCGGCCGCCGCCTGACGCCCCGGCCCGTTACGCGGCCAGCCCCAGGGCGGCCATGCGCTTGGTGTGCGCCTCGGTGATCCGGGAGAACATCCGGCCCACCTCGGCCAGGTCGAAGCCGTCGGCGACCCCGCCGACCAGCATGGTCGACAGCGCGTCGCGGTCCGCGACCACCCGCTGCGCCTGCGACAGCGCCTCGCCCATCAGCCGCCGCGCCCACAGCGCCAGCCGGCCGCCGACCCTCGGGTCCGCCTCGATCGCCGCGCGCACCTTCTCGACGGCGAAGTTGCCGTGGCCGGTGTCGTCCAGTACGGCGAGCACGAGCGAGCGCGTGTCGGAGTCCAGGCGGACCGCGACCTCCCGGTAGAAGTCGCTGGCGATCGAGTCGCCGACGTACGCCTTGACCAGGCCCTCCAGCCAGTCCGACGGGGCGGTCTGGCGGTGGAACTCGTCCAGCGCCCGGGCGAAGGGCTCCATGGCGGCGGTCGGCTCGACCTCGATCGCGGTCAGCCGCTCCGTCAGCCGCTCGAAGTGGTGGAACTCGGCGGACGCCATCTTCGCCAGCTCCGCCTTGTCGGCCAGCGTGGGTGCCAGCTTGGCGTCCTCGGCGAGTCGCTCGAAGGCCGCGAGCTCCCCGTAGGCGAGGGCACCCAGCAGGTCCACGACGGCGGCCCGGTACTGCGGCTGCGCGGACGCGGTGGCCCAGTCCTGGTCGGCGATTCTGGTCGTCGCGGGGGCTTCGTTGGCGTTGTCAGGCGTCTCCATGCAGCGCAGAATAGCCCGCCCGGGCGGCGTCGGACGGGCCCGCCCGACGACCGACGTCACACCGTTCCGACGAATTCGCCCAACACAGATGCGCGGATCCGGGGTACAGTGGTAATGCGCTTACTGAGCACTTTGCATCTGCTCGTGGCGCGAAATTGAATGAGGATGCCCGGTCGGTGGCCCGATCGGCTCCGACCCGACAGCCCTCCACGCGGTGCGTGCACACGTACGACCGCAGATGAGGGGCCCCCTCAGCGGCACGAGCGCTCGAGCGACGGCAGTGGTCCCGCGCCACCCGGCCCATCCGCCGGATGACCAACCCCGGCACGGTACGACCCCCTTCGTTCGCCTCGGACCGCGTCTCACAGAAGAGGCAGCACCCTGACTACGTTCCGAGACCTCGGGATTCTTTCCGAGACGGCCGAGGCCCTTGAGGCCGTCGGCATCACGTCCCCCTTTCCCATCCAGGAGCTGACGCTCCCGGTCGCCCTCTCCGGCTCCGACGTCATCGGCCAGGCCAAGACCGGCACCGGCAAGACGCTCGGCTTCGGCCTTCCGCTGCTCGAGCGCGTCACCGTCCTCGCCGATGTCGAGGCCGGCCGCGCGAAGCCGGAGGAGCTGACCGACTCCCCGCAGGCCCTCATCGTCGTACCCACCCGCGAGCTGTGCCAGCAGGTCACCAACGACCTGCTCACCGCCGGCAAGGTGCGCAACGTGCGGGTCCTCGCGATCTACGGCGGCCGGGCCTACGAGCCCCAGGTCGAGGCCCTGAAGAAGGGCGTCGACGTGATCGTCGGCACCCCCGGCCGGCTGCTCGACCTCGCGGGCCAGCGCAAGCTGGACCTGTCCAAGGTCCGCGCGCTCGTCCTCGACGAGGCCGACGAGATGCTGGACCTGGGCTTCCTGCCCGACGTCGAGCGCATCATCACGATGCTGCCGGCGAAGCGCCAGACCATGCTGTTCTCGGCCACCATGCCGGGCGCGGTCATCTCGCTCGCCCGCCGCTACATGTCGCAGCCGACGCACATCAACGCCACCTCGCCCGACGACGAGGGCACCACCGTCAAGAACACGGCGCAGTACGTCTACCGCGCCCACTCGATGGACAAGCCCGAGATGGTCGCGCGCATCCTCCAGGCCGACGGCCGCGGGCTCGCGATGATCTTCTGCCGCACCAAGCGCACCGCGGCGGACATCGCCGAGCAGCTGGAGCGGCGCGGCTTCGCCTCCGGCGCGGTCCACGGCGACCTCGGCCAAGGCGCCCGCGAGCAGGCCCTGCGCGCCTTCCGCAACGGCAAGGTCGACGTGCTGGTCTGCACCGACGTCGCCGCCCGCGGTATCGACGTCGAGGGCGTGACGCACGTCATCAACTACCAGTCCCCCGAGGACGAGAAGACCTATCTGCACCGCATCGGCCGCACCGGCCGCGCGGGCGCCAAGGGCATCGCGATCACGCTGGTCGACTGGGACGACATCCCGCGCTGGCAGCTGATCAACAAGGCCCTGGACCTGAAGTTCCCGGACCCGGTCGAGACGTACTCCACCTCGCCGCACCTCTACGAGGACCTCGACATCCCGGCCGGCACCAAGGGCGTCCTGCCGCGCGCCGAGCGCACCCGCGCCGGTCTCGGGGCCGAGGAGATCGAGGACCTGGGCGAGACCGGCGGCCGCGGCCGCAAGTCCGCCGCGCCGGCCGCCCGCGAGGAGCGGGCCCCGCGCACCCCGCGTCAGCGCCGT
>NZ_JAAGNI010000006.1 GCF_010550605.1 Streptomyces sp. SID9727 | reverse complement strand
GGGTCAACACCGCGTTCAACGCGGGCTCGTCGGGCGGCACCGCGGCGGTGGGGCTGCTGGTGGACCGGCTGCCGCTCGCCCTGTGCTGCGCGGTGGCGGCGGCCCCGGCGTTGCTGTGCGCCGGGGCGGTCCTGAGCACCGGTGTCCGGCGCGCCCGCCCGGGGACGGGGGCGCCGGAGGCGGCGGAAGCGGCGGAGGAGGTCAGCGGAGCTTGATCGCTCCGCCGTCGGCCATCAGGGTCTGACCGGTCATGTAACGGGCGTCGTCGCTCGCCAGGAACGCGATGACGGGCGCGACGTCCGTGCGCGGGTCGCCGAAGCGGCCGAGCGGGACCTTGGCGGCGGAGAGGGCGTACTGCTCGGGGTGGGCCTCGGCCCAGGCGGCGACGCCCGCGGTCTTCGCCATCGGGGAGACCACGTTGACCCGGATCCCGTCCGCGGCCCACTCGTTGGCGACGACCCGGCTCAGGCCGCGGATGGCCTCCTTGCCTGCGGCGTACGACGCCTGGTTGGGCTGGCCGTCGATGCCGGCGCCCGAGGCGAAGTTGACGACGGCGCCCCGCGCCTTCCTGAGCTCGGGGTACGCGGCGAGCATGAAGTTGCGGGTGGCGAAGAGCCCGGTGTCCAGGGCGAGCTTCCAGTCGTCGTCGGTCTGCTCGGTGAACGGGCGGACGCGGGAGGCGCTGGCGTTGTTCACGAGGATGTCCAGGCCGCCGAAGCGCTCGACGGCCGTGGCGACCGCCCGGTCGGCGACCGCGCGGTCCGAGGCGTCGCCCCGCAGGAACGCGACCGCGTCCCCGAGACCGGCCACCAGGGTGTCCCCCGCCTCCTGCTGGAGGTCGACGACCACGACGCGGGCGCCGCGCTCGACGAAGAGCCGGGTGACGGCTTCGCCGATGCCCGAGGCTCCTCCGGTGACGAGGGCGACCTTGTTCTCCAGTGTCATTGCGCTGTTCCTTCGACGTGCCGTGTCCGGCCCCCGCACCGAGCTC
Organism: Streptomyces sp. SID9727; assembly: GCF_010550605.1. Lineage (GTDB taxonomy): Bacteria > Actinomycetota > Actinomycetes > Streptomycetales > Streptomycetaceae > Streptomyces. The sequence continues at coordinate 11,641 of NZ_JAAGNI010000006.1, read as the reverse complement.
TTCCTTATGCACCATACACTTCTTATGTATGTTGCATATAAACGAGACGTGCGGGCCGCACGCGAAGGCGGCCGCCCACCCGCTCCCGGGTGGACGGCCGCCTCGTACGAGGGGTCAGCGGGTCACTTCAGGCCGAAGGCCCGGATGATCTCCTGGTCCACCGCGAGGCCGCCCGCGGCCTCGGCGTGGGCCTTGAGCGAGACCGCGGTGGCGCCCTTCTTCGGGGTCTTGAACCGGGCCGTCCAGGAACCCGTCCGGTCCTTCTTGAGCTGCACCGCGCTCCAGGTCTTCCCGTCGTCGTAACTCACCGACAGAGAAGCCTTCGCGGCCTTCACGGCGCCCTCCAGCCACTCCTGCGTGGTGGACGACAGACCGATCTCGGTCCACTTGCCGGCCCGTACGTCACCCGCGAGGTCCGTGGCGACGTCGTAGTCGAGCTGGAGCATGGGGATGTCGACCTGGTACGGGCCGTCCGGGTCGATGGCGCCCGAGACGAACGACCACTCCGTGTGGGTGCGGACGGACGTCTTCCAGGTGTCCGCGTCGCGCGAGGCGTCGAGGACCAGGCGGTAGGGCAGCTTCTCGGCGGGCAGGTCCCCGACGTAGCCGGCGCGGCCCGGTGCCTCGTCGAGCAGCTTGTCGCCCTGGTAGACCGCGGCCTTGCCGGTGTCGTACTCCTTGTCCGGCATGGCGCCCGAGTGACCGGCGCCGCCGTCCGTCCACGGGGTGACGTTGTACTGGATGTCGCCCCACTGGGAGCGGAACGGACCCCAGTAGCCCGTGCCGAGGCGGGGCCGGGTGACGGGTGCGAACCACTCGGCCTTGTTGGTGGAGCCGGCCCGGTAGTCCATCTCGCCGCCGCGCTCCTCCAGCGCGGTGTCGGTGCCCTCGGCGTTGTACTGCGCGTGGTCCTCGTACCAGAACGAGGCGCCCGGCAGCGGGGTGACCCACTCGGTGCGGGTGCCGGGGAACTTCTCGTACTCGGCGAAGCCGAGCCCGGGGCCGTACTCGGGGATGTCGTAGCGGAAGCCGCCGCCGACGACGTCGCGGTGGCCGTAGAAGGTGTTCTCGATCTTCGCCAGGTCACGGGTGGACGGGGCGAAGGCGAGCGAGCGGTCCGGGACGGTGCCGTCGTGGCGGTCGACCAGGTCGTAGACGTAGCTCGCGTACCTGTGCTGCTCGACGGTCAGCTTCTTGCCGCGCTGGGCGGCCTTGATCAGGTTCTCGCCGGCGATCCGCTGGACGGTGGCGACCGGGAGGGCGAGCGTGGTGCCGTACTCGCCGTAGGACTCCATCAGCCGGCCGTCGCCCTGGTTGACGACGAACAGCGCCTTCGCGCCGGCGGCGACGGCGGCGGCGACCCGGTCGGCCGGGGCCACCGTGTCGCTGCCGCGGATCACGACGGCCTTCCCCTTGGCGTCCAGGCGCTTGTACTCGGCGGCCGAGCCGGTGCCCGCGTAGACGCCGCGGAGCTTGGCGCGGCTGTCCTCGGCGACCGGGGAGCCGTTCTGCACGGTGGCCGGGACGTCCCGGCCGTCGGCCGTCAGGTCGAGCAGCTTCTCGCCCTGGCGCCAGCGGGTCAGGAAGGAGAAGTCGCCCTGGGTGACCTTCTTGGTGGGGCTCGCCCACAGCTGGTCGTACGTCAGCGGGATCTGGTACGCGTCGCGCTGGACGGTGCCGTCGGGCGCGGTGCGCGCCATGTCGTAGCGCAGCTGGCGGGTCTCGGTCTCCTTGGGCGTGCGCACGCTGACCTTGTGGGCCTTGGAGGCGTCGAGCGTCGCCGTGGCCGGCTTGTCGAGGATGATCTCGGGGGCCGCCAGGAAGGCGATGGCCTTGGAGTCGGCGGTGTCGCCCTTGACGTCGGCGGCCGTCCAGGCGGTGTAGGTGCCCGGGGGCAGCCTCAGGGTGGTGTCGCCCGAGACCGCGACCGGCGACAGGTTCGGGTCGCCGAGGGCGCCGAGGACGACGGTGCCGTCCATGGGCCTGCCGGAGCGGTCGCGGAGCCGGAGCGTGAGGTCGTAGAGCTCCTGCTCCTTGTTGAGCGCGAAGCCGGTGTGCGCGACGACGGCGCCGGAGGCGTCCTTGGCGACGACCTGGCCGGAGAACGTGGTGCCCGCGTCCACCTTCGACGGGTCGAGCGTGAGGACGGCCTCGGCGGTGGCGCCGGCCGGGACGGTCAGCTGCTTCACGGAGAGCGTGTACGCGTCCGAGGCGGTGTCCGTCGCCAGGTGGAGGGTGACGTCGGCGGCGCCCGTGTTGCGGTAGGTGATGGTGCGTTCGGCGACCGGGTCGGAGGCGCTGTGCGGCCAGTCGTACGCGGCGACCGCGACGGAGCCCGTGGCCTCGATCTTCGTGTCGATGGCGGCCTTCACATCGACACGGCCGGTGCCCTGCTCGTACGGGGTGTAGGCGGGCAGCACCTTGGACGAGGACATCAGCGCGTCCTTGATGCGCTGGCCGGTCCAGTCGGGGTGGCGCTGCTTGAGGATGGCGGCGGCGCCGGCGACGTGCGGGGTCGCCATCGACGTACCGTCCATGGACTGGTACATGCCCTCGATGCCGGGGACCGACTGGGAGGCGGCGGCGTTGATGCCGACGCCCGGCGCCGAGAGGTCCGGCTTCAGGCCGTAGCTGCGCACCAGCGGGCCCATGGAGGAGAAGTCGGCGCGGCCGTCCTGCTTGTCGACGGCGGCGATGGTGAGCGCCTTGTCCGCCGAGCCGGGCGAGCCGATGGTGCCCGCGCCGTACGCGTTGCCGGCGGCGATCACGAAGAGCGGGCCGCCGTCCGCCGAGAGGGTGTTGACGGCCTGGGACATGGGGTCGGTGCCGTCGTCGGCGACCGGGGAACCGAGGCTCATGGAGACGACGTCGGCGCCCTCCGCCTTGGCCCACTCCATGGCCTCGATGATGCCGGAGTCGGCGCCCGAGCCCCCGTCACTCAGCACCTTGCCGACGAGCAGCCCGGCCTCGGGGGCGACGCCCTTGTTGACGCCGTCGGACGCGGCGCCCGAACCGGCGATGGTGGAGGCGACGTGCGTGCCGTGGCCGTTCTTGTCGTCGATCTCCTCACCCGGGACGAAGCTCTTCGTCTCCAGGATGCGGTCCTTGACGTCCGGGTGGTCCTCGTCGATGCCGGTGTCCAGCACGGCGACCTTGATGCCCTTGCCGTCGTAGCCCTCGGCCCACGCCTGCGGGGCGTTGATCTGGGGCACCGAGTCCTTGAGGGCGGCCTCGGCGCGGCCGTCGAGCCAGAGCTTGGCGATGCCGTTGTCCAGCGAGCGGGCCGTGGCGGTGCGCGCGATGTCGTCCCAGAAGGCGCGGGCCGTGTCCTTGCCGGCCTTGAGGGCGGCGCCGTGGATGGACTCCAGCTTCCGGACGGCCATGCTGCCGCGCGGGGCGGCGGGCAGCGAACGGGCCTTGGCGGCGGGGTAGGTGGCGATCAGCGGGATGCCGCCGGTCGTCTTGTCGTCGTAGCCCATCTTCGCGAGCGCCGAGACGTTGAAGAGGCGGCGGTCGAGCTTGCCGGCCGCGAGGAGGCTCTGCGCCTCGTCGGGGAGGACGTAGAGGTCGTCCCCGGCCTGCTGGACGTGGACGCCGCCGGTGGCGCCCTCGGGGCGGTCCACGGTGACGGTGTCCCGGTTGCCCGCGCCGTCGGCGTAGTGGACGACGTCACCGGTGACGAGGGTGATGTCGTAGCGGTGGACGGGCCCGGCCGCGGGGGTGGTTCCGGCGGCGGGGGCCGGGGCGGCCGAAGCGGCGCCCGCGACGGGGAGCAGCACGCCGCTCACCAGGGCCGCGGCGGTGGCTATGAGGAGGGTGCGTCGCCCGGCGCGAGCGGGTCTCGCCCGGCCCGTGGCGGTGGAGGGGGTGAATGTCATGGGTGATGATCTACCGGTAAACCGGCCGCCGCGGGACGGTCCGCGCCTGGCGCGAATGTGCCGTGGCGGCAAACCGCCGGTCGTGGACGGGGTGCGGCACGGTCGAGTTCAGGCCACCGAGCCGATGCGGCCCGCCGGGGGCAGCCCGCCGGGGTGGTGGATCGGGGTGTGCGCGCCGGCCAGCGGGGCGCCGCTGCCGCCGCGCCGGACGGCGACGATCTCGGCGGCGATCGAGAGGGCCGTCTCCTCGGGCGTACGGGCTCCGAGGTCGAGCCCGATCGGCGAGTGCAGGCGGGCCAGCTCCAGCTCGGTCACCCCGGCCTCGCGCAGCCGTTCGTTGCGCTGGAGGTGGGTCCGGCGGGAGCCCATCGCGCCGACGTACGCGACGGGCAGCTTGAGCGCCGCCTCCAGCAGGGGCACGTCGAACTTGGCGTCGTGCGTGAGGACGCACAGGACCGTGCGGGCGTCCACCGGGGTTCCGGCCAGGTAGCGGTGCGGCCAGTCCACGACCAGCTCGTCGGCGTCCGGGAAGCGGGCCTTCGTCGCGAAGACGGGCCGCGCGTCGCACACCGTGACGTGGTAGCCGAGGAACTTGCCGGCCCGGACCAGGGCGGCGGCGAAGTCGATGGCCCCGAACACGATCATCCGGGGCGGCGGCACGCTGCACTCCACGAGCAGCGTGAGGGGCCGCCCGCAGCGCGAGCCGTCGGCGCCGATGGTGAGGGTGGCGGTGCGGCCCTGGTCCAGCAGGGCGCGGGCCTCGGCGGCCGCGGTGCGGTCCAGCTCGGGGTGCCCGCCGAGCCCGCCCTCGTAGTCCCCCTCGGGGCGCACGAGCAGGGGGCGGCCGAGGAGTTCGGCGGGGCCCTCGGTGACGCGGGCGACCGCGGCCGCCTCGCCGCGCGCGGCGGCGGTGAGCGCGGCGGCGTACACCGGCCGGGCGGGGTCGTCGGCCCGGACCGGGGTCACCAGGATGTCGATGACGCCGCCGCAGGTCAGGCCGACCGCGAAGGCGTCCTCGTCGCTGTAGCCGAAACGTTCGAGGCGGGTCCGGCCGTCGTCGAGCGCCTGTTGGCACAGCTCGTACACCGCCCCCTCCACGCACCCGCCGGAGACCGAGCCGATCGCCGTGCCGTCGCGGTCGACGGCCAGCGCGGCCCCCGGCTGGCGGGGGGCGCTGCCGCCGACGGCGACGACGGTGGCCACGGCGAAGTCGCGTCCCTGCCCGGCCCAGCGGTCGAGCTCTTCGGCGATGTCCAGCATCTCGGTCTCCTTGGCGGGTGAGTGGGGCGGCGGGTCAGCTGACGCCGAGCCAGCTCTCGATCGGGTGCAGGGCGAAGTAGACGACGAAGATCACCGTCAGGCCCCACATGAACGCGCCGACCTCGCGGGCCCGGCCCTGGGCGGCCTTGATGGCGACGTACGAGATGACGCCCGCCGCCACACCGGTGGTGATGGTGTACGTGAACGGCATCAGGACCACCGTCAGGAACACCGGGATGGCCACGGAGCGGTCGCTCCAGTCCACGTGCCGGGCGTTCTGCATCATCATCGCGCCGATGACGACGAGAGCGGCGGAGGCCACCTCGGCGGGCACGATCGCGGTGAGCGGGGTGAAGAAGAGGCAGGCGGCGAAGAACAGGCCGGTGACGACGGAGGCCAGGCCGGTCCTGGCCCCCTCGCCGACGCCGGTCGCGGACTCCACGAAGACCGTCTGCCCGGAACCGCCGGCGACACCGCCGATGGCCCCGCCGGCACCGTCGATGAACAGCGCCTTCGACAGGCCCGGCATGCGGCCCTTGTCGTCGGCGAGCCCGGCCTCCGTGCCGACTCCGATGATCGTGGCCATGGCGTCGAAGAAGCCGGCGAGCACGAGGGTGAAGACGATGAAGCCGACGGTCATCGCGCCGACGTCGCCCCAGCCGCCGAACGAGACGTCACCGAAGAGCGAGAAGTCCGGCGAGGAGACCGCGGAGCCCTTGAGCTCCGGCGGGCCGCTGCTCCAGATCTTGGGGTCGACGTCCGCGACCTTGTTGATCACGACGGCGACCACGGTGCCCACGACGATGCCGATGAGGATCGCGCCGGGGATGTCGCGGGCCTGGAGCATGAAGATCAGCAGCAGGGTGACCGCGAAGACGAGGACGGGCCAGCCGGCGAGTTCCCCGGCCGGGCCGAGGGTCACCGGGGTCGCCGTGCCCTTGCCGACGAATCCGGCCTTGTAGAGCCCGATCAGGGCGATGAACAGGCCGATGCCCATCGTGATGCCGTGCTTCAGCGGGAGCGGGATCGCGTTCATGATCAGCTCGCGCAGACCGGTGACCACCAGGAGGCAGATCACCGCGCCGTACATCACGCACATGCCCATGGCCTGCGGCCAGGTCATTTCGGGGGCGACCTGAGAGGACAGGACGCCGGAGACGCTGAGGCCCGCGGCGAGCGCGAGCGGGACCTTGCCGACGAAGCCCATGAGCAGGGTGGTCGCCGCCGCCGCGAGCGCGGTGGCCGTGATCAGGGCGGGCTGGCTGAGCAGGTTGCCGTCGACGTCCTTGCCGCCGAGGATCAGCGGGTTGAGCAGAAGGATGTACGCCATGGCCATGAAGGTCGTGACACCGCCGCGCACTTCCCGGGCCACGGTCGAACCGCGGTCGGATATGTGGAAGTACCGGTCGAGCCACGATCTGCCGGCGGGAACGCGCGAGCCGGGGCCCGCGTCCTCCGCACCGGTCTTCGGCTGCACTGACTGCTGGGTCATGATGCCTGACTCCCAAGGTTCACAGGGGCACCCGCGATGAAGAATCGAAATGCGGGATTTGGGATGACTGCGCTGGCGGCACGACCCGGGGGACGGCCCGAGACGAACTGTTCATGCAGGAAGGAACGGAACGGTTGGTGCCGTTCCGGCGCGGGGGGATGAGGGGCCGCGAGCGGGGCGGGACCCTGGGGCCCAGCCTCCGGGCGGTGCGGGCCGGGAAGTGTGACGTTCGCCGGTGGCGCGCACCGCCCGGAGAGCTGGTGGCGGAGCCCTCGTCAGACGCCGGTGAGGTGTTCCGGCCGGACCGGCGTCCGGTCGAGCTCCAGACCCGTCGCGTTCCGGATCGCCGCGAGGACGGCCGGGGTGGACGACAGGGTGGGGGCCTCGCCGATGCCGCGCAGCCCGTACGGGGCGTGCTCGTCGGCGAGTTCGAGCACGTCGACCGGGATGGTCGGCGTGTCGAGGATGGTGGGGAGGAGGTAGTCCGTGAAGGAGGGGTTGCGCACCTTCGCGGTCACCGGGTCGACGATGATCTCCTCCATGACGGCGATGCCCATCCCCTGGATGGTGCCGCCCTGGATCTGGCCGACCACCGACAGCGGGTTGAGCGCCTTGCCGACGTCCTGGGCGCAGGCCAGTTCGATGACCTTGACCAGGCCCAGTTCGGTGTCGACCTCGACCACCGCGCGGTGCGCGGCGAAGGAGTACTGGACGTGGCCGTTGCCCTGTCCGGTGCGCAGGTCGAACGGCTCGGTGGGCCGGTGGCGCCACTCCAGCTCGATGTCGATCGCCTCGTCCTCCAGGACGTCCGCGATGTCGGCCAGCACCTCGCCGCCGTCGGTGACGACCTTGCCGCCCTCCAGGAGGAGTTCGGCGGTGGCCCAGGCGGGGTGGTAGGTGCCGAGCTTGCGGCGGCCGAGCTCCAGGAGCTGTTCGCGGACGGCCTCGCAGGAATTCTTGACCGCGCCGCCGGTGACGTACGTCTGGCGGGAGGCGGAGGTGGATCCGGCGGAGCCGACCCTGGTGTCGGCCGGGTGGATGGTGACCTGGGAGACGCCGAGTTCGGTACGGGCGATCTGGGCGTGCACGGTGACGCCGCCCTGCCCGACCTCGGCCATGGCGGTGTGGACGGTCGCGACGGGTTCGCCGCCGATGACCTCCATGCGGACCCGGGCGGTGGAGTAGTCGTCGAAGCCCTCGGAGAAGCCGACGTTCTTGATGCCGACCGCGTAGCCGACGCCGCGTACGACGCCCTCGCCGTGGGTGGTGTTGGAGAGGCCGCCGGGCAGGGCCCGTACGTCGGCGTGCTCGCCGGCGCTCTCCCACTGGCGCTCGGGCGGCAGCGGCATCGCCTTGACCCGGCGCAGCAGTTCGGCGACGGGGGCGGGCGAGTCGACCTGCTGTCCGGTGGGCAGGAGGGTGCCCTGCTCCATGGCGTTGAGCTGCCGGAACTCGACCGGGTCCAGGTCCAGTGCGGCGGCCAGCTTGTCCATCTGCGCCTCGTACGCGAAGCACGCCTGGACGGCGCCGAAGCCGCGCATGGCGCCGCACGGGGGGTTGTTGGTGTAGAGGGCGATCGCCTCGATGTCCACGTTGTCGATGACGTACGGGCCGGCCGACAGCGAGGAGGCGTTGCCGACGACGGCCGGGGACGCGGAGGCGTAGGCGCCGCCGTCGAGCACGATGCGGCACCTCATGTGCGTGAGCTTGCCGTCGCGGGTGGCGCCGTGCTCGTAGTGGAGGCGGGCCGGGTGGCGGTGGACGTGCCCGAAGAACGATTCGAAGCGGTTGTAGACGATCTTCACGGGCTTGCCGGTGCGCAGCGCGAGGAGGCAGGCGTGGATCTGCATCGACAGGTCCTCGCGTCCGCCGAAGGCGCCGCCGACGCCGGAGAGCGTCATGCGGACCTTGTCCTCGGGCAGGCCGAGGACGGGCGCGATCTGGCGCAGGTCGGAGTGGAGCCACTGGGTCGCCACGTACAGGTCGACGCCGCCGTCCTCGGCGGGCACGGCGAGGCCGGACTCGGGGCCCAGGAACGCCTGGTCCTGCATGCCGAAGTAGTAGTCGCCCTTGACGATCACGTCGGCCCGGGCCTCGGCCTCCGCCACGTCACCGCGGACGATCGGCTGGCGGTGGACGATGTTGGGGTGCGGCACATGGCCGATGTGGTGGTCGTCGCGGCCCTCGTGGATGAGGGGGGCGCCGGGCGCGGTCGCGGACGCCTCGTCGGTCACGACGGGCAGCTCGCGGTAGTCGATCCGGATCTTCGCGGCGGCGCGGCGGGCCGTCTCCGGGTGGTCGGCGGCGACCAGCGCGACGGGTTCGCCATGGTGGCGGACCCGGCCGTGGGCGAGGACGGGGGTGTCCTGGATCTCCAGCCCGTAGTTCTTCATCGCGGCCGGCAGGTCGTCGTAGGTGAGGACCGCGTAGACGCCGGAGGTGGCCAGCGCCTCGGAGACGTCGATGGAGACGATCTCCGCGTGCGCGACGGTGGAGCGCAGGGTATGGCCCCAGAGCATGTCCTCGTGCCACATGTCCGAGGAGTACGCGAACTCGCCGGTGACCTTCAGGATGCCGTCGGGGCGCAGCGTGGACTCGCCGATGCCGCCCTTGGTGCGGCTGCCCTGGTTGATGTTGGTGGGGGAACCGGTAACGCCCATCGTCTAGACCGTCTCTTCCGCGCGGGCGGCCGCGAGGCGGACCGCGTCGAGGATCTTCTCGTAGCCGGTGCAGCGGCAGAGGTTGCCGGAGAGCGCCTCGCGGATGTCCGCGTCGGACGGCTGCGGGGTGCGCTCCAGGAGCTCGTCGGCCGCGACCAGGAGGCCGGGGGTGCAGAAGCCGCACTGGACGGCCCCCGCGTCGATGAACGCCTGCTGGATCGGGGACAGCTCCCCGGTGTCGCGGGTCTCGTCGCCCGCGGCGGGCTCGGCCTTCCAGCGCTTGGCCCGGTCCAGCGAGGTGCCGCAGGCGCCGGAGGCGCAGCCGGTGCCGGGGTGCGCCTCGGCGCGGTGGGCGGCGAAGTCGGCCAGGCCCTCCACGGTGACGACGTCGCGGCCCTCGACCTGGCCGGCGGCGACCAGGCAGGAGCAGACGGGGACGCCGTCGAGACGGACCGTGCAGGAGCCGCACTCACCCTGCTCGCAGGCGTTCTTGGAGCCGGGCAGGCCCATGCGCTCGCGCAGGACGTAGAGGAGGGACTCGCCCTCCCAGACGTCGTCGGCCTCGTGGCGGCGGCCGTTGACCGTGAAATTGACGCGCATGATCAGGCGGCTCCTTCGGTGCTGCGGCCGTTGCCGCGGTAGGACTCCCAGGCCCAGCCGAGGGTGCGGCGGGCCATGATGCCGACGGCGTGGCGGCGGTAGCTCGCGGTGCCGCGCACGTCGTCGATCGGGTTGCAGGCGCCGGCGGCGAGCGTGGCGAACTGCTGGGCGACGGACGGGGTGATGATCGTGCGGCTGTCCCAGAACCCGCCCTCCTCCAGGGCGGCGTTCAGGAACTCCTCGGCCTCCTTCGCCCGTACGGGTGTCGGGGCGGCCGATCCGATGCCGGTGCGGACCGTGCGGGTCTCGGGGTGCAGGGCGAGGCCGAAGGCGCAGACGGCGATGACCATCGCGTTGCGGGTGCCGACCTTGGAGTACTGCTGCGGCCCGTCGGCCTTCTTGATGTGCACGGCCCGGATCAGCTCGTCCGGTTCGAGGGCGTTGCGCTTGACGCCGGTGTAGAAGGCGTCGATGGGGATCATCCGGGTGCCGCGTACGGACTCGGCCTCCACCTCGGCTCCGGCCGCGAGCAGGGCGGGGTGGGCGTCACCGGCCGGGGAGGCGGTGCCGAGGTTGCCGCCGACGCCACCGCGGTTGCGGATCTGCGGCGACGCGACGGTGTGCGAGGCGAGCGCGAGCCCGGGCAGCTCGGCCCGCAGGTGCTCCATGATCTGGCTGTACGGGACCGAGGCGCCGAGCCGTACGTTCTCCTGGCCCACCTCCCACTCGGTGAGCTCACCGACGCGGTTCAGGTCCAGGAGGTATGCGGGGCGCCGGTGGTCGAAGTTGATCTCGACCATCACATCGGTGCCCCCGGCGATGGGCACAGCCGTCGGGTGCTCGGCCTTGGCGGCGAGCGCCTCCTCCCAGCTTGCGGGGCGAAGGAAGTCCATGGTGGCTCTCTTCTTCTCAATCGGGTTTTCACGCTGGGCTGGGTGACGGCCGGCCCTCGAACTTGTTCATGTCTTGTTCACGCGGTGTGTGGCCCAGTACACAAGCCCTGCTCCACCTGGTGCAGTCACCGAACCCATGAAGGAGTTGGCTGGTCTCCGCTCATGTCTTGTAGATTCGAACGAATGGCGGGGCTCAACAGCCTCACCGCAACACCCAGACTTCACCCGTACCAACGAAAGAGATCGGCGGCGACCCCATGCGGCTGCGCGCACTGCTGGAGAACGACGCGCTGGGCCTGCGGCTGCTCGGCGGCGACGAGGAGCTGGACCGGTCGGTCCGCGGCGTGATGACGACCGACCTGCGCGACCCGAGCCGCTACCTCACCGGCGGCGAGCTGGTCCTGACCGGTCTGGCCTGGCGCCGGGACGCCGAGGACTCGGAGCCGTTCGTGCGCATCCTGTCGGCCGCCGGGGTGGCCGGTCTCGCCGCGGGCGAGGCGGAGCTGGGCGACATCCCGGACGATCTCGTGGAGGCGTGCCGCCACCACCGGCTGCCGCTGTTCGCGGTCCACGAGACGGTCGCTTTCGCAACGATCACCGAGTACGTGGTGCGGCAGGTGTCCGGCGAGCGGGCGGGCGACCTGGCGGCCGTGGTGGACCGGCACCGCAGGCTGATGACCTCCGGCCCGACAGGTGGCGGCCCCGAGGTGGTCCTCGACCTCCTGGGCTCCGACCTGGACCTCCACGCCTGGGTGCTCTCCCCCACCGGGCGGCAGATCGCGGGCGCGGGCGCCCCGCTGCCCGCCGCCGCCGGGGCCGAGCTGGCCGGGCTGCATCTGGCCGCCGTCCGCTCGGGCC
>NZ_JAAGNI010000071.1 GCF_010550605.1 Streptomyces sp. SID9727 | reverse complement strand
CCGTGCCGGCCAGGGTCAGGGCACCGGCGGCGGTGAGGGCCGCGCGGGGTGTGATCCGGCCCGAGGGGATCGGCCGGTGCGGGCGGTCGACGGCGTCCTCGTCGCGGTCGGCCCAGTCGTTGAGCGCCATGCCGGCCTCGTACAGGCAGAGGGAGGCTCCCATCGCCAGGGCCGTGGAGCGGTCGGGGCGCCGGCCGGTGGCCGCGGCGCCCACGAGGGCGTCACCGGGGACGGTGAACAGTGCGGAGATCCGCAGGAGTTCGGCCCAGTCGCGCGCCGTCACCGGTCACCCCGGAGCCGCTCGCCGAAGGCCAGCAGCGCCTGGTACTGCGCGGAGAGCGCGGCCGGTCCGCCGTCCGGGTCCTTGAAGTAGAAGCCGAGTTCGGTCCGGGGGCCGGTCAGGCCCACCTCGTGGGCGCGGGCCAGCAGCCGGGCCAGGTCGAGGACCAGGGGCGCGGCCAGCGCGGAGTCACAGCCCTGCCAGGTGGTCTGGAGCACCATGCGGGTTCCGAGGAACCCGTCGAAGGCGATGTGGTCCCAGGCGGTCTTCCAGTCGCCGAGTGCCGGGACGTCGTCGATGTGGACCTCGCCCTCGGGGGCGGCGCCCAGCGTGTCGGCGAGGACGCGTTCCTTGCCCGCGTTCTTCGCCGCGGCCGCGGCCGGGTCGGCGAGCGCGGCCCCGTCGCCGCCGCCCAGCAGGTTGGTCCCGGACCAGGCCCGTACGGGCAGGGCGCGCTGGACGAACATCGGGGCGAGCACGGAACGCAGCAGGGTCTGGCCCGTCTTGCCGTCGCGGCCGGCGTGCGGCAGACGGGAAGCGGCGACGGCGTCCCGGAGGGCGGGTGCGCCCAGGCCGGTGGAGGGGGTGAAGTTCACGTACGGGCAGCCGGCCCGGAGCGCGGCGGCCGCGTAGAGCGAGCTGGCGGGCAGCCGTACGGCGTCGGGGGCGGGCGCGGGCTCGGTGGAGGAGACGTTGACGACGACGGTCCTGGCCAGGTGGTTGCGACGGGTGAAGTCCATGAGGTCGGCGGCGAACGCGGCGATGAGTTCCCCGTCGGTGCGGGTGTCGCCGGGCAGCGGTCCGCCGATGCGTATCTCCGCTTCGGCGGCGCCGAGTTCGGCCTGCACGGCCGGGGGGAGACCGTGCGGGAGCACTCCCCCCGCGGCCAGTGCCTCGGCCCGTTTGGGGAGGGGGCTGTCCAGGATGTCGTGGCCGCCGAAGACGAGGGAGCCGAGGGGTGGCAGGCCGCTGTCGGCGAAGGGAGCGGTCTCGGTGACCATGCCGACCGCGGGGTGGAGTCCCGCCGCGACCGCCGCGCACCCCGCTGTGGCGGTGGTGGCGACGGAGCCGTGTGCTCCGATGAACCAGACTCCGGTACGAACGGCGGTTGCTGACACGTGCTGCCTCCCTGGCTGGGGGTCCTGGCTGGGCCGGTCCGGTGGCGCTGTACGGAGGGGGCGGCGGGCGGTCCTGCGGGCGCGCCCGCCGCCGGTGGGGGCCGCCCTACGCCGGGGGCAGTTCCTTCAGCTGGATGTCGCGGAAGGACACCTGGTCGTCGGCCCCGTGGTTCTGGAGGCCGATGTAGCCGTCCTTGAGGCTGCGGACCGGGTCGGTGTTGGTGAAGTCGTTGATCTTCACGCCGTTGAGGAAGACCTGGAGCCGTTCACCGCGCACCTTGATCTCGTAGCTGTTCCACTGGCCGGGCGGCCTCAGCACCCGGTCGCGTGCCTTGATGTCGGCCGCTTTGAAGGTGTAGACGGAGCCGGTGGTGCGGTCGACGGCGTCGGAGGCGTCGATCTGGACCTCGTAGCCGTTGTTCACCGCGGACCAGGGGTCGTCGGACTCCGGGAAGCCGACGAAGACACCGGAGTTGTCGTCGCCCGCCAGCTTCCAGTCGAGCTTCAGGGAGTACGACGTCAGCTCCTTGGCCTGGTAGTTCAGCAGACCCATGCCGCCTTCGGAGCGCAGTTCGCCGTCGACCACGTCGAACTTTCCGGGGCCTGCCTGCTTCCAGCCTTCGAGCGTCTTGCCGTTGAAGATCGACCGGTAGCCGGTGCTGGGCTTGCAGTCGCCCTTGACCTGGCCGGCGGCGTACCGCATCCCGCCCAGGAGGAGCTTCCGGAAGTCCGCGTCGGCGTACGACTCCTTGGTGTGGCCGAGGCCCGTGTAGAAGGAGCGGCCTCCCTCGTAGGTCTGGCACCAGGTGATCGGGTGGTCGCCCTTCATGGTGCCGCCGGTGTAGGTGGTCTCGTCGAGCGTGGCGAGGACCTTGACCTTGTCGCGCGGGTTGGTGCGGTAGTTGTACAGCTCGTCGGTCCGCTGCCAGTCGTCGCCCAGGTGGGCGGTGGCCGGGTGCTTGTGGTCCTCGACGCGGACGGTGACGGGCTGGATGGCGGGGTGGCCGGAGAAGTAGGCGCCGACGAGTCCGCCGTAGAACGCCCAGTCGTACTCGGTGTCGGCGGCGGCGTGGACGCCCAGGTAGCCGCCGCCGGTCCTGATGTAGTTCTCGAAGGCCTTCTGCTGGTCGGCGTTGAGGACGTCACCGGTCGTCGACATGAAGACGACGGCGTCGTAGCGGGCCAGGTTGGCGGTGGTGAACTGGCCCGCCTCCTCGGTGGCGTCGACGGTGATGTTGCTGTCCTTGCCGAGTTCCTTCAGCGCGGCGATGCCCTCCGGGATCGCGTCGTGGCGGAAGCCGGCGGTCTTGGAGAAGACCAGGACGCGCTTGGCGGTCCTGTCGGGCGGGGTGTGGGAGAGCTCGAAGGCGTCGACGTCGTAGAGCGCGCCCTGGCCGCCCTTGAACACCAGGAAGAGTTCGGTGGCCTTCTTCGGGGCGCCGCGCAGGGGGACGTCGATGTCCTGGAAGGTCTCCCAGCCGCCGGTCACCGGCACCGGTGCGGAGCCGAGGATCTTTCCGGTCGGCGAGCCGGTGCGCACTTCGAGGAATCCGCCCGCGCCGCCGGAGGAGATCCGGGCGGTGAGCTTGGTGGAGTCGCCGAGGATGTACGGCTTGAAGGAGATCCAGTCGTCGTTGTCGATGTCGCCGACGGTCTTGCCGCCTTCGGCGTTCGCCTTGTCGTAGGTCTTGATGCCGGACGAGTCGGAGAAGTGCTCGGCCTGGCGGTGGCGCGGCTGGAGCTGCGCCTGGTCGTGACCGGTCAGTGCGGCCTGGCCGCCGCCTCCGCCGTCGGTGTACGAGGCGTCGATGACGCCGAAGATGTTGGCGTTGGGGTCGTGCCCGCCGTCCATCTCGGTCTTGATGGTGCCGGTGCAGCCGTGCTCCGAGGTGATGGGGTGGCCGTGGCTGTCGTGGCCGAGGACGAAGCGGACCTCGACCTTGGAGCAGTCGATCGTGCCGTCCTCGGGATCGGTGACGGTCACCTTGAAGGGAATGGCGTCACCGAAGGTGAAGAGCTGGCCGTCGCCCGGGAGTTCCAGCTTCACCGAGGGTGCCGTGTTGCCGACGGTCACATGCACGCTGGCCGATCCGGTGCGGCCCGTGGGGTCCTTGGCGGTGACGGTGGCGGTGTAGGTGCCGTTCTTCTTGTACGTGTACGTGGGGTTCGCCGCCGTGGACGTTCCTCCGTCGCCGAAGTCCCAGGCGTACGTGAGGGTGTCGCCGTCGCCGTCGGTGGTGCCGGCGGAGGAGAACCGCACCCTCAGGGGCGCGGTGCCCGAGGTCTTGTCGGACGTTGCCTCGGCGATCGGGGAGCGTCCTCCGGTGGCGTTCTCGATGCGGTAGAGCGCGGAGTTCTCGTCGCCGCCGAACCAGGAGAGGCCGTAGTCCAGGACGTACAGCGCCCCGTCGGGTCCGAAGGCCATGTCCATGATCTGGGTACCGGCCCAGGGGACGTCGTTGATGGACTCGACCTTGCCGTCGGCGTCCTGCTCGATCCGCTTGATCCACTGGCGGCCGAACTCACCGGCGAAGAAGTCCCCGTCGTACGCCTCGGGGAACTTCACGGGCGAGTCGAGGTCCGCGTCGTAGTGGTAGACCGGTCCGCCCATCGGGGACTCCGAGCCGGAGCCGAACTCCGGCACGGACCCGCCGTCGTACGGGATCCAGGCGGCCTGGGCCGGGGGCAGGTCGACCAGGCCGGTGTTGTGCGGCGAGGTGTTCTTCGGGGCGGCGCAGTCGAAGGCCGCGCCGGAGGTCCTGGTGGCGAAGTCGTAGTCCATGTACGGGTCGTTCGCACCGGTGCAATAGGGCCAGCCGAAGTTGCCGGCCTTCGTGACCCGGGCGAACTCGACCTGCCCCGCGGGCCCCCGCTTGGGGTCGGCCGCGCCGGCGTCCGGCCCGTAGTCGCCCACGTAGACGATGCCGGTGGCCTTGTCGACGGAGAAGCGGAACGGGTTGCGGAAGCCCATCGCGTAGATCTCGGGACGGGTCCTGTCCGTCCCCGGCGCGAAGAGGTTGCCGTCCGGGATGGTGTACGAGCCGTCGTCCGCGACCTTGATGCGGAGGATCTTGCCGCGCAGGTCGTTGCTGTTGCCCGCGGAGCGGCGGGCGTCGAACGCCGGGTTGCGGTCCGGGCGTTCGTCGATGGGCGTGAAGCCGTCGGAGGCGAAGGGGTTGGTGTCGTCGCCGGTCGACAGGTACAGGTTGCCGTCGGCGTCGAAGTCGATGTCCCCGCCGACGTGGCAGCACATCCCACGCGACGTCCGGACGTCGAGGACCTTCTTCTCGCTGCCGAGATCCAGCGTGCCGTCCTCGTTGAGGACGAAGCGGGAGAGCCGGTTGACCCCGTCGAAGGGGGCGAAGTCGGCGGCGGTGCCGGTCTCGGGCGCGTCGCCCGCCGGAGTGTCCAGCGGAGGTGCGTAGTAGAGGTAGATCGCCCGGTTCTCGCTGAACTCCGGGTCGACGCCTATCCCCTGGAGGCCTTCCTCGTCGTGCGAGTAGACCGGGATGACGCCGGAGACCTTGGTGTTGCCCGCACTGTCGGTGATGCGCAGCTCGCCGCTGCGCGAGGTGTGCAGCACGCTGCGGTCGGGGAGCACGGCCAGCGACATGGGCTCGCCGGTCTCGGCGGCCCCCTTGGCCAGGGTGACCTGCTGGAAGTCCTCGGCGGCCGGCGCGGGCGCGGGCTCCTCGTGGGCGGCGGCGGTGCCCGAGGCGGTGCTCAGGCCGAGCGTGGCGGCGGCCAGCAGACCACCGGTGAACAGGGCGAGGGATTTTCGGATGCGGCGCCTGGTGCGGCTGCCGCTGCGGGGTGTGTGCACGTGTCCTCCGGAGGTTGCCGGTTGTGCGGGCGGTGGTGCCGTGCCGTTCGCGCGGGGACTGCCGCGCAGGTCAGCCAGGCGTCCGTGCGACGCCGGTGACAGGGAAATGACGCTGGCTTATGTCAGGGCCATGCCAGAACGGTAGGCCCGTTCGTCCAGGACGGAAAGCCCTCGCGGTCAGAGTGGCCGGACTTTTTCCCGGGACAGGACAAAGCGGGATGAGGGCAGGGCGGAGCGGCCCGGCGGCGCACGGGGACCGCCGGGCACGGGTCGAGCCCATCAGATGCCTGGGGAGCCGGAATCCGGGGGCAGCACCCCGGAAGGGCTCAGTCGCTCCCCCCGAACGCCGCGTCGAAGGACGCGCTCGGCGGGTCGAAGTCGTACCGCTTCAGCGATGCCAGCGCCTCCGGGGCGCCCGCCAGCCGGTCCATGCCCGCGTCCTCCCACTCCACCGACACGGGGCCCTCGTAGCCGATGGACCGCAGCATCCGGAACACGTCCTCCCAGGGCACGTCCCCGTGGCCGGCCGAGACGAAGTCCCAGCCCCGGCGGGGGTCGCCCCAGGGCAGATGGGAGCCGAGGCGGCCGTTGCGGCCGTCGAGACGCTTGCGGGCCTCCTTGCAGTCCACGTGGTAGATCCGGTCCCGGAAGTCGTACAGGAAGCCGACCGGGTCCAGGTCCTGCCAGACGAAGTGGCTCGGGTCGAAGTTCAGGCCGAAGGCCGGCCGGTGATCCACCGCCTCCAGGGCGCGGTGGGTGGTCCAGTAGTCGTAGGCGATCTCGCTGGGGTGCACCTCGTGGGCGAAGCGCACGCCCTCCGCGTCGAAGACGTCCAGGACCGGGTTCCAGCGCTCCGCGAAGTCCTCGTAGCCGCGCTCGATCATGTGCGGCGGGACCGGCGGGAACATCGCGACCAGGTGCCAGATGGAGGAGCCGGTGAAGCCGATGACGGTGTCCACGCCGAAGGCGGCGGCCGCCCGCGCGGTGTTCTTGATCTCCTCGGCGGCCCGCCGGCGCACCCCCTCCGGCTCGCCGTCGCCCCAGATGCGGGCGGGCAGGATGCCCTGGTGGCGTTCGTCGATGGGGTGGTCGCAGACGGCCTGGCCCACCAGGTGGTTGGAGACCGCCCAGCACTTCAGGCCGTACTTGTCGAGCAGGGCCCGGCGGCCGTCCAGGTAGGCCGGGTCGGCGAGGGCCTTGTCCACCTCGAAGTGGTCGCCCCAGCAGGCGAGTTCGAGGCCGTCGTAGCCGAAGTCGCGGGCGTGCCGGCAGACCTCCTCCAGCGGGAGGTCGGCCCACTGGCCGGTGAAGAGGGTGAAGGGACGGGGCATGGGACGGGACCTCCTACGGGGTTACGGGGGTGAGGGCGGAGTTCTTCGCGGCGCTCTCCTCCACCGCGGCCAGCACCCGCTGCACGTGCAGGCCGTCCGCGAACGTCGGTACGTCCGGGGCGCCTCCGGCGATGGCGCACACCACGTCCCGGGCCTGGTGGACGAAGGTGTGCTCGTAGCCGAGGGGGTGGCCCGGCGGCCACCACGCCTCCAGGTACGGGTGCTCGGGCTCGGTGACGAGGACGCGCCGGAAGCCGGCCGTGGCCGCGGGTTCGGTGTGGTCGTGGAAGGACAGTTCGTTGAGGCGTTCCAGGTCGAAGGCGAGCGAGCCGCGCTCCCCGTTGATCTCCAGGCGCAGGGCGTTCTTGCGGCCGGCCGCCATCCGGGTCACCTCGAAGGACGCCAGGGCGCCGGAGGCGAGCCGGCCGGTGAAGACGGCGGCGTCGTCCACGGTGACCGGGCCGGTGTCCCCGGCCGCCGCCCCGCCGCCGAGTCCCCCGGACGGACCGGCGGGCCGGGGGCGTTCGCGTACGAAGGTCTCGGTCAGCGCCGACACCGCGGCCAGCGGCTCTCCCGCGAGGTACTGGGCGAGGTCCACCACGTGGGCCCCGAGGTCGCCGAGCGCGCCGGAGCCCGCGCGGTCCTTGTCGAGGCGCCAGGTGAGCGGGGACGCGGGGTCGGTCAGCCAGTCCTGGAGGTAGACGGCGCGCACGTGGCGCAGGGTGCCGAGGCGGCCCTCCGCGATGAGCCGGCGGGCGTGGGCGAGTGCGGGCACCCGGCGGTAGTTGAAGCCGACGAAGGCGGACCGGCCCCGGGCGGCGGCGCGCCCGGCCGCCGCCGCCATGGCCTCCGCCTCGGCCACGGTGTTGGCGAGCGGCTTCTCGCAGAGGACGTGCTTGCCGGCCTCCAGGGCGGCGACGGCGATCTCCGCGTGGCTGTCGCCGGGGGTGCAGATGTCGACCAGCTGCACGTCGTCGCGGGCGATCAGGGCGCGCCAGTCGGTCTCGGCGGCGGCCCAGCCGTGCCGGTCCGCCGCTGCCTGGACCGCGGTGCGGTCCCGTCCGCAGACCGCGGCGAGGACCGGCCGCATCGGCAGGTCGAAGACGTGTCCCGCGGTACGCCACCCCTGGGAGTGGGCGGCTCCCATGAACGCGTATCCCACCATGCCGATGCCAAGCGTCGGCGGCGCTGCCGTCTCCTGCGTCTGATCCCTCTGGGCCATCCGGGGCTTCCTCCTCGTCGGTGGTGCGGCACGTACGGTCGCGGGGCGGGTCAGTTGAAGCCCGTCGGCAGGTACTGGTCGACGTTGTCCTTGGTGACGACGGCGGAGTACAGGGTGAGGCTGGTGGGGATCTCCAGCTCGGAGAGGCCGGGGACGCCCTTCGACTGGCCGAGGGCGCGGGCCAGGTCGATGGCGGACGCGGCCATGGTCGGCGGGTAGAGGACGGTGGCCTTCAGGACGCTGTCGCCGGCCTTGATGGCGTCCATGGCGGACTTGGCCCCGGCGCCTCCGACCATCAGGAACTCGTCGCGGCCGGCCTGCTTGATCGCGCGCAGGGCGCCGACGCCCTGGTCGTCGTCGTGGTTCCACAGGGCGTCGAACTTCTTCTGCGCCTGGAGGAGCTGCGCCATCTTCGCCTGGCCCGACTCCACGGTGAAATCGGCCGCCTGACGGGCCACCAGTTCGATGTTGGGGTAGTTCTTCAGCGCGTCGGCGAATCCCTTGCTGCGCTGCTTGGTGAGCTCCAGGTTGTCGATCCCGGCGAGCTCGACCACCTTGGCGTTCTTCTTGTCCTTGAGCTGTTCGCCGATGTAGGTGCCGGCGTTGAGGCCCATGCCGTAGTTGTCCCCGCCGATCCAGCAGCGGTACGCCTGCGGCGATGCGAAGACCCGGTCCAGGTTGATGACGGGGATGCCCGCGCGCATGGCTTCCAGGCCGACCTGGGTGAGCGCCTTGCCGTCGGCGGGCAGGATGACCAGGACGTCGACCTTCTTGTTGATGAGCGTCTTGACCTGGCCGATCTGGGCGGCGGTGTCGTTGGACCCCTCGGTGGTCTCCAGGGTGACTTCGGAGTACTTCTTCGCGCGCGACCTGGCGTTCTCGTTGATGGCGTTGAGCCAGCCGTGGTCGGCCTGGGGTCCGGCGAAGCCGATGGTGACGGGCTTGCCCGGCTTGTCGTCGGCGGCGGGCGCCCCGCTCTGCGCGGGCGCGTCCTTCTCCTTGGGATCGTTGCTGGTGCAGGCGGTGAGGAAGGCGCCGGCGGAGACGGCTGCGGTGCCGAACAGGAGCCCTCTGCGACTGGTTTGCGGCATGGCTGTGGAACCCTTCATCCGGTGGGTGGGTGCGGGGGGTGAGCGGGCCGGGGCGGGTCAGGTCTCGGTACGGGCGGTGCGGCTCTGGACGAGGACCGCGGCGACGATGATCGCGCCCTTGGCGATCTGCTGGACGTCGCTCTGGAGGTTGTTGAGCGCGAAGATGTTGGTGATCGTGGTGAAGATCAGGACGCCGAGGACGGAGCCGGTGATCGTGCCGCGTCCGCCGCTGAGGAGGGTGCCGCCGATGATCGCGGCGGCGATGGCGTCGAGTTCGTAGAGGTTGCCGGCGGTGTTCTGGCCGGAGCCGGACAGGATGATCAGCATGAAGGCCGCGATGCCGCAGCACAGCCCGGACAGCAGGTAGAGGTAGAGCCGCTGCCTGCGGACGTCGATGCCGGCGAGCCGGGCGGCTTCGGCGTTGCCGCCGATGGCGAGGGTGCGGCGGCCGAAGGTCGTACGGTTCAGCAGCAGCCAGCCGGCGGCGGTGACCGCGGCGAAGATCAGGACGAGCGGCGGGACGCCCAGGACGTAGGAGTCCGGGAGCCCCAGGTCCAGGACCGCGTCGACGGTGACGATCTGGGTCTTGCCGTCGGTGATCATGAGGGCGACCCCGCGCGCCGAGGCGAGCATCGCCAGCGTCGCGATGAACGGCACCACCCTCCCGTACGCGATGAGCACCCCGTTGACCAGTCCGGCGCCGAGGCCGACGAGGACGGCGGTGAACAGGATGCCCGCGAGCCCGTACTCCTGGGTGGCGAGGGTGCTCGCCCAGACGGAGGCCAGGGCGACCATGGCGCCGACCGAGAGGTCGATGCCGCCCGAGGTGATGACGAAGGTCACGCCGACGGTGACGACCCCGATCACCGACGCCTGGGTCAGGACGAGTTGGAGGTTTCCGGTGTCCAGGAAGGCGTCGGGCTCGGTGAATCCGCCGACGGCGACGAGCACGGCGAGGATGCCGAGCAGGGACAGGGTGTGCAGGTCCAGGCGCGGCCCGGGGGTGCGCCTGGGGCCGGGCTTCTTCGGGGTCACGGGGGCGGGGCCCTGGTCCGGCCCGCTCTGCCGCGCCGTGGGAACGGGGTGGGTCATGACGTCGGGCTCCCTTCCATCACGAGGTCGAGTACGCGGTGCTCGTCCAGCTCCGTGGCGTCGGCGGTGTGCACGACGCGTCCCTCGCGCAGGACGAGCACCCGGTCGGCGAGGCCCAGGACTTCGGGCACTTCGCTGGAGACGAGCAGTACGGCCAGCCCTTCGTCGGCCAGCCGGCGGATCACGGCGTAGAGCTCGGCGCGGGCGCCGACGTCCACGCCGCGGGTAGGTTCGTCCAGCAGCAGGACCCGGCAGCCGCGCAGCAGCCAGCGGGCCAGCACCGCCTTCTGCTGGTTGCCGCCGGAGAGGGTGCGGACGGGGGTGTCCGGGTTGTCGGGGTGCAGCGACAGGGTCCGGGTGGCCTCGCTCGCCGCCCTGCGCTCCGCGACGCGGTCCAGCCAGCCGGCCCTGGAGTAACGGGACATGGTGGACACCGAGACGTTGCGGGTGACGGATTCGAGCATCAGCAGGGCCTGGGCCTTGCGCTCCTCGGGGGCCAGGCCGATGCCGGCGGCGACGGCGGAGCGCACGCTCCCGGGCCGCAGCACCTTCCCGTCGACGGTGACCCGTCCGGCGGTGGCCCGGCGGGCGCCGTAGACCGTCTCCAGGATCTCGGAGCGGCCGGACCCGACGAGCCCGGCGAGGCCGACGATCTCGCCCGGCCTGACCTCCAGGTCGACCGGGGCGAACTCACCGTCCCTGGCCAGCCCTTCGACGGTGATCACGGGGGCGGCATCGGCGCGTCCGGCGGGCGGCGGGGTGCGGGGCGGGAAGACGTACTCCACCTTGCGGCCCGTCATCAGGGCCACGATGTCGTGCGTCGGGGTGGTCTCGGCGGGCAGCCCGGAGGCGACGGCCCGGCCGTCCTTGAGCACCGTCACCCGGTCGCCGATGCGGCGGATCTCCTCCAGGCGGTGCGAGATGTAGACGACGGCGACGCCCTCGGCGGTGAGCGAGGCGATGATCCGGAAGAGGTTGCCGACCTCGTCGGGGTCGAGCGCGGCGGACGGCTCGTCCATCACGATGAGCCGTACGTCGTGCGAGAGCGCGCGGGCCATGGAGACGATCTGCTGCTGGGCCGCGGAGAGTGCACCGACCGGGCGGGCCGGGTCGATCTCCGGGTGGCCGAGCCGGGCCAGCAGGGCCGCCGCCTCGGCGCGGGCGCGGCGGGAGCGGACGACGAAGCCGGCGCTGGTTAACTCGTGGCCCAGAAAGACGTTCTCGGCGACCGACAGGCCCCGGACCAGGTCGAGTTCCTGGTAGATCGTGGCGATGCCGAGGCGCATCGCGGCGAGCGGCGACCTGAGTTCGACGGGTGCGCCGCGCCAGGTGATCTCGCCTTCGTCGGGCTGGTGGGCGCCGGCCAGGACCTTGATGAGGGTGGACTTGCCGGCCCCGTTCTGACCGAGGAGGCAGTGCACTTCGCCGGCCTGGACCTCCAGGTCGACGCCGTCGAGGGCGCGGACACCGGGGAAGGACTTGGTGATGCCGGACATGGTGAGCAGCGGTGGTTGCGGAGCCATGACGAATCCCCTCGGCGGACGAGGCGTGGGTGTGTGCGGCTGCCGGCCGTTCGGGCGGGCCGGGCGGGTCAGACGGGTGAGAAGAGGTGGTCGCTGATGAGCCGGGCCGCGCCGGTGACTCCGGCGGCGGGTCCCAGCTCGCCCAGGACGATCGGTAGGTTGCCGGTGGCCAGCGGCAGGGAGCGCCGGTAGACCTGGGCCCGGACGGCGGCCAGCAGGGTGTAGCCGAGTCCGGTCACCCCGCCGCCGATCACCACCAGGGCGGGGTTGAAGAAGCTGACGAGGCCCGCGATGACCTGGCCGACGCGGTTGCCGCCCTCGCGGATCAGGACGAGCGAGGCGGCGTCCCCGGCGGCCGCGGCGGCGGCCACGTCCGCGGCGGTGAGCCGGCCGGAGGCCGCCAGGCGGGCCGCGAGTTCCTCGGACCGTCCGGCGCGGGCCGCGTCCTCGGCGTCCCGGGCGAGCGCGGCGCCGCTGAAGTGGGCTTCCAGGCAGCCCTTGTTGCCGCAGGCGCAGAGCCGGCCGCCGGGTTCGACCTGGATGTGCCCGATGTCGCCGGCGCTGCCCGTCGCGCCCCGGTGGACGGTGCCGCCGACGACGATGCCGCAGCCGATGCCGGTACCGATCTTGACGCAGAGGAAGTCGCCCACGGAACGGGCCACGCCCGCCTGCTGCTCCCCCAGGGCCATCAGGTTCACGTCGTTGTCGACCATGACCGGGCAGCCCAGCTCCTGGCTGAGCGCCTCGCGGACCGGGAAGCCGTCCCAGCCGGGCATGATCGGGGGCGCGACGGGGACGCCCTCGGGGAAGCGGACCGGTCCGGGGACGCCGATCCCGGCGCCGTCGAAGCCGCCGGCGAGCCCGGAGTCCCGGAGCTTCGCCGCCATGGACAGCACCTGTTCGAAGACCGCGACGGGGCCTTCACGTACGTCCATGGGGTGGTTGAGGTGGCCCAGGACCTCCAGCTCCGCGTTGGTGACCGCCACGTCGACGGAGGTGGCGCCGATGTCGACGCCGAGGAAGCGCAGGTGCGGGGCGAGCCGGATGTTGTGCGACCGGCGCCCGCCCCGGGACGCGGCGAGCCCGTCGGCGACGACGAGTCCGGTCTCCAGCAGCCGGTCGACCTCGACGGCCAGTTTGGACCGCGAGAGGTCGACCTGATCGCCCAGTTTCGCCCGGGAGTTGGGCCCACCGTCACGCAACAGCCGGAGCAGTCGCGCCTGGTGGGCGTTCGCGGGTCGTGCCGTCATACGTCTCACGCGCCCCTCCCGCCTCGTCGGCCTGTCCGTCGGGCTTGGGAGGGGAACGTAGCAGCGGTAGCCGGGAGTGGGAAGAAGTCGCGCAGGAATCCGGCGAACTTTCTCCACTCCGAGGACAAAGGCCCGGCCCGCCCGCGGCTCACGGGCAGCTGATCACCTGTCCCGCGTAGCTGAGATTGCCGCCGAAGCCGAAGAGGAGGACCGGCGCACCGCTGGGGATCTCGCCCCGTTCGACCAGCTTGGACAGGGCCATCGGGATGGAGGCGGCGGAGGTGTTGCCGGAGTCGATCACGTCGCGCGCCACGACGGCGTTGACCGCGCCGATCTTCCGGGCGACGGGCTCGATGATCCGCAGGTTGGCCTGGTGCAGGACGACCGCGGCCAGGTCCTCCGGGGTGAGGCCCGCCTTCTCGCACACCTTGCGGGCGATGGGGGGCAGCTGGGTGGTGGCCCAGCGGTAGACCGACTGGCCCTCCTGCGCGAAGCGCGGCGGCGTCCCCTCGATGCGGACCGCGTCCCCCATGCCGGGGACCGACCCCCACAGCACCGGCCCGATGCCGGGGCGTCCGCTCTCCGCCGGGTCGGCGACGACGACGGCCGCACCGGCGCCGTCCCCCATCAGCACGCAGCTGGAACGATCCGTCCAGTCGACGATGTCGCCCATCTTGTCGGCGCCGATGACCAGGGCGCGGGTGGCGGCGCCGGCCCGCAGGGCGTGGTCGGCGGTGGCGAGGGCGTGCGTGAAGCCGGAGCACACCACGTTGATGTCCATGACCGCGGGCGCCTCCATGCCCAGGCGGGCGGCGACCCGGGCCGACATGCTGGGCGAACGGTCGATGGCGGTGGAGGTGGCGACCAGCACCAGGTCGATGTCGGACGGCTGGAGACCGGCCGAGGCGAGGGCCTTGGCGGCGGCGTGCGCGGCCAGCTCGTCCACCGGCTCGTCGGGGCCGCCGATGTGGCGGGTCCTGATGCCGACGCGGCTGGTGATCCACTCGTCACTGGTGTCGACCATGGCCGCCAGGTCGTGGTTGGTGAGCACCTTGGCGGGCTGGTAGTGGCCGAGCGCCACGACACGTGTGCCGGTCATAAACAAAGGTCCCCTCGCTCCATCTGTCAGGAACCAACCAGTCTTGGTCGCTACCGCCCGGTACGGGGGCAGGTGATCCCACAGGAATACCGGCCCGGGCTTGGAGGGCTCGACACCAAGCCGCCGGTGGCCCGGGGCCGGTCCCTCCGGTTGCGGCGCGGCGCGGGCGGTGCGGGACAATGGCAGCGTCGGGACGCACCGCCGGTGCGCCCCCAGTCCGGCACGCACAGAAAATCGGGTCCAACGGTCATGGGACGGGTCACCGAGCGCCGCCGCACCATCCGCATCCGGGCCGGGGCCGTCTCCACCCGCCCCGACACCCTCGTCGCCGAGGAGCCCCTGGAGATCCGGCTGGACGGGAAGCCGCTCGCCATCACCATGCGCACCCCGGGCGACGACTTCGCGCTGGCGGCGGGCTTCCTGGTCAGTGAGGGTGTGATCGGCGACCGAGCCGATGTGCGGTCGATCGTGTACTGCGCGGGCGCGACCGCCGACGGGGTCAACACGTACAACGTGGTGGACGTCGGGCTAGCGCCGGGCGTCGAGGTCCCCGACATCACGCTGGAGCGCAACGTCTACACCACGTCGTCCTGCGGGCTGTGCGGCAAGGCGAGCCTGGACGCCGTCCGCACCACGACCCGGCACCCCGTCGCCGACACTCCCCCGCTGCTGGTGGAGCCCGCGCTGCTGGCCGGGCTTCCGGACCGGCTGCGGGCGGCGCAGCGGGTCTTCGACCGGACCGGGGGGCTGCACGCGGCGGCGCTGTTCTCGGAGGCCGGGGAGCTGGTGGACGTACGGGAGGACGTGGGGCGGCACAACGCGGTCGACAAGCTGGTGGGCCGGGCGCTCACGGACGGACGGCTGCCGCTGTCCCGGTCGATTCTGCTGGTGTCGGGGCGGGCCTCGTTCGAGCTGGCGCAGAAGGCGGTGATGGCCGGCATACCGGTACTGGCGGCCGTCTCGGCGCCCTCCTCCCTCGCCGTCGACCTGGCGGCCGAGACCGGCCTGACCCTGGTCGGCTTCCTGCGGGGGCCCTCGATGAACGTGTACGCGGGAGAGCACCGCATCGCGCTGGACGCGGATCAGCCCACGGATACGGCCTCCGGCGACGCCGCCTCCTGAGCGTCGCGGGCGCGCCGCTTGGCGATGACCGCGCAGACCATCAGCTGCATCTGGTGGAAGAGCATCAGCGGCAGCACCGCCAGGCTCGCCTGGGCGCCGAACAGGACGCTGGCCATGGGCAGCCCGGAGGCCAGGCTCTTCTTGGACCCGGCGAACTGGATCGCGACGCGGTCCGCCCGGCCGAAGCCGAGGCGCTTCGCGCCGTGCCAGGTCACCGTGAGCATCAGCGCGAGCAGGACCGCCTCGACTCCGAGGAGCGCGCCGAGCCGGGCCGGGGTCACCTGGTGCCAGATGCCGGCGACCATGCCCTCGCTGAACGCGGTGTAGACCACGAGCAGGATCGAGCCCCGGTCGACCAGGCCGAGGACCTTGCGGTGGCGGGCGACGAAGCCCCCGATGCGGCGGCGCAGCAGCTGGCCCGCGACGAACGGCAGCAGCAGCTGGACGCCGATCTTGAGCAGGGCGTCGCCGGAGAACCCGCCCCCGCTGCCGCCGATCAGCGCGGCGGCGAGGAGCGGGGTGAGGAAGATCCCGGCGATCGAGGAGAAGGACCCCGCGCAGATCGCGGCGGGGACGTTGCCCCGGGCGATCGAGGTGAAGGCGATCGAGGACTGGATGGTCGAGGGGACGAGGCACAGGAAGAGGAAGCCGCTCTGCAACTGCGGCGACAGGACGTACGGCACCAGGCCCGCGCTCGCCAGGCCCAGCAGCGGGAAGACGACGAAGGTGCAGGCGAGAACCGTCAGGTGGAGCCGCCAGTGGCGCAGCCCGTCCAGCGCCTCGGCCGTGGACAGGCGCGCCCCGTACAGGAAGAAGAGGAGCGCGACCGCGCCCGTGGAGGCCCCGCCGGCCACCTCGGCGGCCGGGCCGGAGGCCGGCAGCAGCACCGCGAGGACGACGGTGCCGATCAGCGCCGCTATGTACGGGTCGGCCGGCAGCCAGGACGGCGGCTGCGGGATGCGGTGGCGGCTCATCTGCTCCACGTTTCTCTCGGTCGGGCCGGGTGGCCCTGGGGCGTGCCAGGGAACCATCCTGCTCGGACGCCTTCCGATCGGGAAACCCGTACACCGCTCTGACTGTCATCACGATCCGCGATAGCCTGCCGGCATGTACGACCCCGCGCAGCTGCGCACCTTCCTGGCCGTCGCCCAGACCCTTTCCTTCACCGCCGCCGCCCGCCGGCTCGGGGTGCGGCAGTCCACGGTGAGCCAGCATGTGCGGCGGCTGGAGGACGCGACCGGGCGGCAGCTGTTCGCCCGGGACACCCACCGCGTCGATCTCACGGCGGACGGTGAGGCGATGCTCGGCTTCGCCCGGACCATCCTGGAGGCGCACGAGCGGGCGTCGGCGTACTTCACCGGGACGCGGCTGCGCGGACGGCTGCGGTTCGGCGCCTCGGAGGACTTCGTGCAGACCCGGCTGCCGGAGATCCTCCAGACGTTCCGGCGCGACCATCCGGAGGTCGAGCTGGAGCTGACCGTGGAGCTGTCCGGGACCCTGCACCGGCAGCTGGAGGCGGGCCGTCTGGATCTGGTGCTGGCCAAGCGGCGGGCCGGGGACACCCACGGGCAGCTGGTCTGGCAGGACGCCCTGGTCTGGATCGGTGCTCCGGGGCTCCGGCTCGACCCGGACCGTCCGGTGCCGCTGGTCGTCTTCCCGCCGCCGGGCATCACACGGGCGCGGGCGCTCGAGGTGCTGGAGGAACAGGGCCGCTCCTGGCGAGTCGCGTGCACGAGCGGCAGCCTCAGCGGCCTGGTGGCGGCCGCCCACGCGGGGCTCGGCGTGATGGCACACACCCAGGGTCTGGTGCCGCCCGGCCTGGAACCGGTGCCGGTCCGGGCGGGACTGCCGGAGCTGGGCGCGGTGGACTTCGTGCTGCTGCACGGCAGGCGCCGGGGCGTCGCGCAGCAGGCGGCGGACGCGCTGGCGACGGCGATCCTGGCGGGCGGTGACCGGCTGATCCGCTCCGCGGGGTTCGTGGGCGTGAACCGGCATGACCCGGCCCCGTGAGGGGGAGAATGGCGGGGACGCGGCAGCCGGGGCCCGGCGGACCCGCCATACCGGGACGCAGCCGCCCGCACCGGCAGTGATCGCGGCGTACAGATTCGGTGGAGATTCCCGCCCGAGCTGCTTACTCCATGGTCAGAAGCGCGCCCGAGCCTTGCCCACTTGGCCGGATTTCGGCCCCTGACCTGTGCATATACCAAGCGGTACGGACCGCTCCGGACCCTCCCGGACCGCCGCCCGGTGGGGTAGCGTCGCGGCGCTGTGCGGAGCACCACAAGGAGCAGGTCATTGCGCGAGTTCACTGTCCCCCCCATGGCGGCCGCGCCCCTCGTGGGCGGCCTCGCCGACGTCGTGTTCGACCATGCGGACGAGGAGCCGCACCGGATCGCTCTCGGCCGGAAAGACGCGGACGGGAACTGGCAGGACGTGACGTCGGCCGCCTTCCGCGACGAGGTGCTGGCGCTGGCCAAGGGGCTGATCGCGCACGGGGTGCGGTTCGGTGACCGGGTCGCCCTGATGTCGCGTACCCGCTACGAGTGGACCCTGTTCGACTTCGCGCTGTGGGCGGTGGGCGCCCAGTCGGTGCCGGTCTACCCGACGTCCTCCGCCGAGCAGGTGCTGTGGATGCTGCACGACGCCGAGGTGTCGGCGGTGATGGTGGAGCACGAGGACCACGCGATGACGGTGGCCTCGGTCATCGACCGGCTGCCCCGGCTGAAGCGGCTGTGGCAGCTGGACGCGGGCGCGGTGGCGGAACTGGTGGAGGCGGGCGCGCACGTCGAGGACGAGGTGGTGCACCGGCACCGGCGGGCGGTGACCCCGGAGTCGGTGGCGACCGTCATCTACACCTCGGGCACCACGGGCCGTCCCAAGGGCTGCGTCCTCACGCACGCCAACTTCATGTTCGAGACGGACACCATGGCCTCGCGCTGGGAACCGGTCTTCCATTCCAGACCGGGCGACGAGGCGGTGACGCTGCTCTTCCTGCCGCTGGCGCACGTCTTCGGGCGGATGGTGGAGGTCACCGCGATCCGGGGCCGGGTCAAGCTGGGGCACCAGCCGGAGCTGTCCGCGAAGGCCCTGATGCCGGACCTGGTGTCCTTCCGGCCGACCTTCATCCTGGCGGTGCCGTACATCTTCGAGAAGGTCTTCAACGCGGCCCGGCGCAAGGCGGAGGCGGAGGGCAGGGCGGGGCCGTTCGACAAGGCCGTCGACATCGCGGTGAAGTACGCGGAGGCGATGGAGGCCCGGGCCTTCGGCACCGGCCCCGGTCCTTCGGCCGGGCTGCGGATGCAGCACCAGTTCTTCGACAAGGTCGTGTACAAGAAGGTCCGCGAGGCGATGGGCGGACGCATCCGGCACGCCATGTCGGGCGGCTCGGGCATGGAGCGCCGGCTCGGCCTGTTCTTCGCGGGCGCCGGGGTGACGGTGTACGAGGGGTACGGGCTGACCGAGACGACGGCGGCGGCCACCGCCAATCCGCCGGAGCGCACCCGGTACGGCACGGTCGGGCAGCCGATCCCCGGCAGCACGGTGCACATCGCCGAGGACGGGGAGGTGTGGGTGCACGGGAGCCATGTCTTCGGCGGGTACCTCGGTGACCCGAAGGCGACCGATTCGGTGCTCAACGACGGCTGGCTGGCCACCGGGGACCTGGGGGCGCTGGACGAGGACGGCTATCTGACGATCACCGGGCGGAAGAAGGAGATCCTGGTGACGTCCGGCGGCAAGAGCGTGTCGCCGGCCGCCCTGGAGGAGCGGGTGCGGGCGCACCCGCTGGTGGCGCAGTGCATCGTCGTCGGCAACGACCGGCCCTACGTGGCGGCGCTGGTCACCGTCGACCAGGAGGCCGTGGAGCACTGGCTGACGATGCAGGGGCGGCGCACGCTGTCGCCGGGCGAGCTGGTGCGCGACCCGGATCTGGAGATGGAGGTGCGCCGCGCGGTGGTGGCGGCGAACACCGCGGTCTCGCAGGCGGAGTCCATCCGTACGTTCCGCATCCTGGCGCACCAGTTCAGCGAGCAGCACGGGCTGCTCACCCCGTCGCTGAAGCTGAAGCGCAAGGCGATCGAGGCGGCGTACGAGGCCGAGGTGGACGCGCTGTACCGCTGAGGAGGAACGGATCGGGGCGGTCGGGAATGCGTGGGCGTCCTTGATCGTTGACCCTGGGAGTCCCACCCCTCAACGTTAGGATCCTCAGCTCGTGAGCCAGGTCCCCTCCCTCACCCTCAACAACGGCGTCGAGATGCCCCAGCTCGGGTTCGGAGTCTGGCAGGTGCCGGACGACGAGGCGACGAAGGCGGTCACCACCGCCATCGAGTCCGGGTACCGCAGCATCGACACCGCCGCGATCTACCAGAACGAGGCGGGCACGGGCAAGGCCATCGCCGCCTCCGGTGTCGCACGCGACGAGCTGTTCGTGACCACCAAGCTGTGGAACAGCGACCAGGGCTACGACTCGACGCTGCGCGCGTTCGACGCCTCGCTGGAGAAGCTGGGCCTCGACTACGTCGACCTGTACCTGATCCACTGGCCGGTGCCGGCCAAGGACGCGTACGTCGACACCTACCGGGCGTTCGAGAAGATCTACGCCGACGGCCGCGCCAAGGCCATCGGTGTGTCGAACTTCCTCCCGGAGCACCTGGAGCGGCTGCTCGGTGAGACCTCCGTGGTGCCGGTGCTCAACCAGATCGAGCTGCACCCGCAGCTCCAGCAGGCCGAGTCGCGCGCCCTGCACGCCAAGCACGGCATCCTCACCGAGGCGTGGTCGCCGCTCGGCTCCGGCAAGGGCCTCCTGGAGGTCCCGACGGTCCTCGCGGTCGCCCGCAAGCACAACCGCACGCCCGCCCAGGCGGTGCTCCGCTGGCACCTCCAGACGGGCAACGTGGTGATCCCGAAGTCCGTGACGCCGTCGCGGATCGCGGAGAACATCGACGTGTTCGACTTCGAGCTGGACGCCGACGACCTGGCCGCGTTCGCGGCGCTGGACGAGGGCAAGCGGCTCGGCCCGAACCCGGGCGAGTTCAACGCCGGCGCCTGATCGCCACGGCCGCACGGAACCGCCGCCCCGCTCTTCTTCCTGAGCGGGGCGGCGGTTCCGCTGGTGTCCGGGGACGGCTCAGGCGTCCCGCCGGCCCAGGTGGAGGGTGCGGGCCAGGAGCAGGAAGACGTCCGGGCGGCGGTACAGGGACGCCGGGTCCTCCGGGTCGAGGAGCCGGTCGAGCACGGCGTTGTCGTCGGCGCCGAGGTGGTCGCGCAGCCCTTCGCGGCGGCGGGTGAAGTCCGCGACGACCTGTTCCCGGGCCGCGTCGCCGAGGGGCGCGGGCAGGTCGAGCAGGAAGCTGCGGGTGCCCTGCGGGGCGAGTCCGGCGGCGTCGAACAGGGCCGCCCAGTTCTCGACCTCGCGCCGGGCGTCGGGCAGCTCCGCGCGCATCTCCTGGAAGAGCTCCGCCTCGGCCGCCTCCATCCGGGCCTCGATCCCGGGCCTGCCGAAGCCCAGGTCGCGCGGGAGCTGCCGGGGCTGGAGCCCGCCCTCGACCAGGGCGACGGTGCCGCCGGGGCACAGCAGCCCGCCGAACCCGGCGAGCACGGCGCGCTGGTCGCCCATGTGGTGCAGGGTGTTGCCGGCCCAGATCAGGTCGGCCTCGCCCAGGGTGGAGAGCTCTTCCGGGAGAGTGGCGTGCAGGGTGGTGACGCGGCCGTCCAGGCCGAGCCGGCGCGCCCGGTCCCGGGTGCGGTCGAGGAGGGCGGGGGTGCCGTCGACGGCGACGACCTCGGCGTCCGGGAAGACCTCGGCGAGCAGGCAGGCGACCACCCCGGGGCCGGCGCCGACGTCGAGCACCCGGCGGACCTTCGGGGCGGTGGGCAGGGCGGCGATCCAGCGGGCCGCCTCGGTGTACTGCGCGCTGCTGAGCTCGGCGTTGCGCTCCAGGAGCGGGGCCATGACGTCCCAGTCGGGTTCGGACCCGCCGTGGTGGTGCCCGTGCGCGGAGGGCTCGTGGTGCAGGCTCTGGTGGCCGTCGTGGCGGTGGCCGTGGCCGGAGTGATTGCTCATGGCACCAGGGTCGGCGCGCACCACCGTCGAGGCAAACATGCTTGCCGTTCCGGCAAGTCGCAGGGGGCGGGGGGCCCGTCACCCGCGCCGGAAGGCCAGCAGCCGGTACTCCGGGTCGGCCCGCCTGCGGTCCTGGTCCGGCAGCGCCGCAAGATTCCGGACGAGTTCGTCGGCGGCGTTCCCCGGCAGGACCAGGCGGGAGGCGTAGTAACCCCGCCGGACCCCGCGTGCCGCGCTCACCGGCGAGCGGCCCTGCCCGTGTCCGGTGAAGAACGCCTCCCCCGCCACGTCGAGGCCGCCCTCCGCCGCATGGGCGACGACCAGGTCCGTCCGGTCGGCCGGAGCCGGCGCCGACCAGGGGGCGAACACCTCGTCGATGTCGCTGCCCACGTCGTGCGCGGCGTCCTTGTCGACGGTGGTGACGAACACGCCGCCCGGCCGCAGCACCCGCGCGGCCTCCGCCACCACAGCCCGGACCGCGCCCGCTTCGCGCAGCAGATGCAGCAGCCAGACGGCGGTGACCGCGTCCACCGCCGCGTCCGGCAGGGGCAGCCGGCGGGCGTCCGCGAGCACGACGGAGCCGACGCGCTGCCGGGCGACGGCGG
>NZ_JAAGNI010000528.1 GCF_010550605.1 Streptomyces sp. SID9727 | reverse complement strand
GAGGACGGAGCTGAGGACCAGTCCGGCCCCGCGCACGACCGTGGTCGCCGGGTCGTCCGTGCGCCGGACCGGGACGCCGAGGCGGACCGCTATCCGGTTGGTGACGTCCGGGCGCAGCGCACCGCCTCCGGCGAGCAGCGGACCCCTGCGCAGGGCGCCGAGCAGCGCGCCGTGCGGGTCCTGCCGCCACATGGCCATGACCATGTCCCGGACGGCGCGGACGGCGGCGGTGGGCGGCTCGCCCGGGTCCAGGTCGCTGAGGCCGGTCTCGGCGAGCCGTGCGTCGCGCACCAGGCCGTCCACGAGCAGGGTCGCCTCGGTCAGCTCGGCGCCGATGTCGAGGACGAGGAGCGGTCCGCCGTCCCCCGGCCCGGCGCACGCCGCGGCGGCTCGGGCGCTGTCCAGGACGATGACGTCGGAGGGGCCGAGCGCGCGGAGCAGGTCGCGGGCGGCGGCCCGGTGTCCGGGGCCGGCGAGCACGGGGTGGCTGAGGACGATGACCGCGTCCTCGCGGCGCTCCCCCAGGGCCCGGTCGGCGATGCGGGCCAGCATCCGGCCGCACGAGTCGGGGTCCACGATGCGGCCGCGCCGGACGGGGCGGCCGGGGCCGTACTCA
Organism: Streptomyces sp. SID9727; assembly: GCF_010550605.1. Taxonomy (GTDB): domain Bacteria; phylum Actinomycetota; class Actinomycetes; order Streptomycetales; family Streptomycetaceae; genus Streptomyces. Next base: position 7,051 of record NZ_JAAGNI010000528.1, on the reverse strand, counting down.
CCGGTGCCGTGGACGGTGTCCGCGAGGACGCCCTGGCCGGGGACCCAGGCCCGGGTGCGGGAGCTGCCGAGATCGAGGGCGAGGCCCCGGGTGGCGCCCCGGTCGTGCCGGTGGACGGGGCGGTCGTGCCGCCGTCCATCGCGCAGTGAACGCATCGCCCCTCACCCCCGGCACGCAGCCGCGGCCGTACACACACCCAGTGACCCGCTGATCGCGAGGCATGGCCGAGTCCTGACTATGCAATAGGGAGGCAAAGAAAGCCACTCCCCTGCACAATCGAAGGACGCCGCCAGGCCCCGCTCACGGCGCGCCCGGCTCAGGCGTCGACCGGCAGGAACTCCGCGATCAGCTCCGCGAACTCCTCCGGCGTCGCGATCCGCACCCCCAGGTCCTCCGCCTTGGTGCGCTTGGAGCCCGCCTTCTCGCCGGCGACGAGCAGCGTCGTGCGCTTGGAGACGCTGGAGGAGGACGTGCCGCCGGCCCGTTCGACCAGCTCGTTCATCTGGTTGCGCGACAGCTTCTCCAAAGCGCCCGTCATGGCCCCGGTGACCACCACCGTCATCCCGGCCAGCGGAGCGCCCTCGGCACCGACGGCCGTCTCCTCGCCGGCCTCCTCGCCCGGTGCGGGCGGCGGGGTCGCGCCCGGTTCGGTCATGTTCAGCCCGGCGGCGACCAGCTTGTCGATGAGCGGGGCGAGCTCGGCCAGCTCCGCGACCACGCCGGCCGCCTTCTCCTTGCCTATGCCGTCGACCCGCTGGAGCTCCTCCTCGTCGGCGGCCCGGATCCGGTCCATCTCCGCGAAGTAGCGGGCGATCCGGCGGGACATGGAGCGCCCGGTGCCGCGCACACCGAGGGCGCAGAACACCCGGGAGAGCGGCTGCGTACGGGCCGTGTCGATGGCGGCCAGCAGATTGTCGGTGCTGGTCTCCCCCATCCGGTCGAGGGTGAGCAGCTGTTCGCGCTCCAGCATGAACAGGTCGGCGAAGTCGGTGACGAGACCGGCGTCGACCAGCTGGACGACCCGGGTCGTGCCGAGCCCTTCGATGTCGAGCTGGTCGCGCCCGGCGGCGTAGGAGACGGACGCGACGATGCGGCAGTCACGGCCCCGCACACAGCGCCAGCGCTGCTCGCTGCTGTCGATCTCCGAACCGCACTGGGGGCATGCCTCGGGGAAGACGACGGGCTGTTCGTCACCGGTGCGCAGATGGGCGACGGGCGCCTCGATGCGGGGGATGATGTCGCCCGCCTTGTAGACCATCACGTGGTCGCCGACGCGCAGGTCCCGGCGGGTGATGTCGGCCGGGTTGTGCAACGTGGCGTAGCCGACGGTCGAGCCGTCGATCTCGACGGGTTCCAGCACGGCGCGTGGAGCGATGATGCCGGTGCGGCCCACGTTCCACTCGACGCCGAGGAGGCGGGTGACCTTCTCGACGGCGGGCAGTTTGTAGGCGATGGCCCAGCGCGGGGCCCGGGAGCCGGAACCGGCGTCGCGCCGGTCGGCGGCCAGGTCCGCCTTGATGACGATGCCGTCGATACCGAACGGCAACGCGGCGCGCAGCGCGGCGACTTCCTCGATCCGGGACTGGACCTCCTCCACGGTGGCGACGGCGCGCGGCGCGACCTCCGTGTCCGCGGCGGTGTGCACGCCCAGCTCCGCGACCCGGGCGAGCACCTGGCTGTGCGGCAGCTCGGCGAGTTCGTCCGCCAGTGCGCCGGAGTCGGGCAGCGGCAGGGCGCCGTACGCGAAGAACGTCATCTCCACCGTGTACGCCCGGTCCTTGGCGCGCAGGGTGCCCGCGGCGCCGTTGCGCGCGTTGGCGAAAGGGGCGCCGCCGTGCTCGGTGCGGACCGTGTTGGCCCGCTCGAACTGCTCGGTGGTCATCAGGATCTCGCCGCGTATCTCGATCGTGACCGGCTCCAGGAGCTGCGCGGGGAGCCCGACGACGGTCCCGATGGCGTGGGAGACGTCCTCACCGGCGGTCCCGTCGCCCCGGGTGATCAGCCGTTCGAGCCGTCCCTCGCGGTACCGCGCGGCGACCGCGAGCCCGTCGAGCTTCGGCTCGACGCTCCACGCGGTGACGGGCCGTCCGATCCGGCGCTCCAGCGACGCGGTCCAGGTGGCGAACTGCTCGGCCGAGAAGACGTTGTCGAGGGAGAGCATCGGCACCGTGTGCGGCACGTCCCCGACGGCGGCGCCGCCCGCCACCTTGCCGGTCGGCGAGGCGGGCAGCACCTCCTGCGGATGCTCCCGCTCGTACGCGGCGATGCCGCGCGCCAGGCGGTCGTAGGCGTCGTCGTCGAGTGTGCTCTCGCCCGTGGCGTAGTACGCGGCGGCGGCCTGCGCGGCCTCCTCGACGGCGGCGGCGTAGGAGGCATGGTCGGCGAGCACGACTGCTGGGTTCGTCATGTCCTCCATCCTGCCGCCCACCACTGACAACGCCTGGGCCGAAGGAGCTTGGAGAGCGCTCTCTCCAACCCCGCCCCAGGGGTTCTGGTCAACCGTTGCCTCAGAGAGCGCTCTCCCGTGCCTCAGGACCCCAACCGCCGCCGTGAAGCCAGAAAACGAAGGTTCGGGAGCGCGGTTGACATGCCCTCAACATGCTTTTACGTTCCATGACAGAGAGCGCTCTCTCGCCTGATCAGACCGCCCGTGATCAGGGCACATCCCCCCCCACCGCTTCCCCGAACAGGAGTGCCGTGCTCTTCTTCCGTCGACGACACAGCGGCGAGGACAGCCACCGCCGAACCCCACCGCCCCGGCGGCACCGCACGGCGGCTCTCGCCGCCGCGGCGCTCGCCCTGACCCTCCTTCAGGCCACCACCGGCAGCGCGTCCGCCGGCCAGGCCGCTCCCGCCCGAAAGGCGGCCGCCGATGTGGTCCGGGTGGCCGAATTCCTCGCCGAGTGCCCCTACACCCACCGGGCACCCGACGACCCGATCGTCTTCCCGGGCCTCCCCGGCGCCTCGCACATGCACAGCTTCTTCGGCAACGACTCCACCAACGGCCGCTCCGACCTGGCCTCGCTGGAGAAGGCCAGGAGCACCTGCTCACCCGACATCGACCTGTCGTCGTACTGGGTGCCGACCCTGTACGACGGGGGCAAGGAGGTGGAGCCCACCGGCACCACGTTCTACTACCTGGGCGAGGGTGTCCGGGACGACGTCATCCGGCAGATCAAGCCCTTCCCCCGGGGTCTGAGGATCGTCGCGGGCAACGCCAAGGCGACCGGGCCGAACGACAACACGATCTCGCGCTGGTCGTGTCTGCACCACGGCGAGGTCAACCCGTCGCACGACTTCGTCAACTGCCCGTCCGGCGCGATGCTGGAGTCGTACCTCGACTTCCCGCAGTGCTGGAACGGCAAGGACCTCGACTCGCCCGACCACAAGAGCCACATGTCGTACCCGGTCAACGGCGCGTGCCCGGCCACCCATCCGGTGCCGGTGCCCAAGCTCCGCCAGGTGCTGCGGTACCCGGTCAATGGTGACCCGTCCAGGTTCCGGCTTGCGTCCGGTCCCGGCTACACGATGCACGGCGACTTCTTCAACGTGTGGCCCGAGGCCCAACTGGCGCAGCGCGTGCGCGACTGCATCAACGCCATCATCAAGTGCGGGGCCGACGGCACCCCCTGACGTACGCCCCCGTCACAGCCCCCGTCTCCACCCGCCCGTCCGGGGCCCCGCGCCCCGGACGGGCCCTCCCCCACGGAGCCCCGATGAAAGCGGCCCGCAGCGCGGCGGCGCTCACCCTGCTGCTCCTCCTCCTGGCCGGCTGCGGCTCCCCGGCGGCCGAGCCGGAAGGCGCTCCCCCGCCCGCCACCGGCGCCCCCGCCGACCCGACGGACGCCGCCTGGGCGCAGCTCATGACCCCCATGAACGAGTCGGCCGTGGCGCTCCTCTCACTCGCCTCCGACCGCTCCGGCGACACCGGTGTACGGCGCTGGGCGGCCGGGCTGCGCACCTCGCAGAACGGTGAACTGGCCCGGCTGCGCCCGCTGCTGGCCCGGATGGGGCTCCCGGACACCAATGTGCACGAGGGCCACCGCATGCCGGGCATGGTGACGGCCGACGACCTGGCACGGGCCCGCACGCTGAGAGGCGCGGCCTTCGACCGGTTCCTGGTGGACCGGATCGGCGGCCATCTGCGCCAGACCGCCCAGGTGTCACGCTCCGAGACCGGGGCCGGCACCCGGCCGGACGCCAAGCGGCTTGCGGCCGACCTGTTCTCCGCCCGCCGGACCGAGATCGCCCGGCTGCCCGCCCTGCCCGGCGCTCCCGGCTGACCGCGGGGCCACCGTGGTCCCAAGTCGCCCGGGGGCGTTGCCCCGCCGGTCGTACCACCCGGTATAAAGACTGCATGCCTGCCGACGCGCCGCCGCCCGCCCGTCCCGTGACGCTGGAGGACGTCGCCGGAGTGGCCGGTGTGTCACGGGCGACGGTGTCCCGGGTGATCAACGGGGCGACCACCGTGGACCCGGCGCTGCGGCGGACCGTGGAGGCGGCCGTCGACGCCACCGGTTACGTCCCCAACCGCGCGGCCCGCTCGCTGGTGACCCGGCGGACCGACTCGATCGCGCTGGTCGTCTCGGAACGGGAGCGGCGCACCGTGCCCGAGCCGTTCGTCGGCCGGATGTTCTCCGACCCGTACTTCGGGCGCGTGGTCACCGGCCTCCTGGAGGTGCTGCGCCCTGCGGGCATCCAGCTGGTCCTGATGCTGGCCGACGACCAGGAGTCACGGGACCAACTGCTCGCGTACCTGCGCCACGGGCACGTCGACGGGGTGGTGCTGATCTCGTCGCACGCGGACGACCCGCTGCCCGGGCTGCTGCACGGGACCAGGCTGCCCGCCGTGCTGGCCGGGCAGCCGCTCCGGCCGACGCCGCTCACCTACGTCGAGGCGGACCAGCGGGCCGGGGCGCGGCTGGCCGCCGACCATCTCGCCGCGCTGGGCCGCCGCCGCGTCGGCACGGTGTCGGGCCCGCAGGACATGCCGGCCGGTCAGGCGCGGCTCGCCGGCTTCCTGGACGCGCTGGCGGCGCACGGCATCCGGGACGTGGTGACCGCCGAGGGCGACTTCACCCATGCCGGGGGCGCGGCGGCGATGCGGCGGCTGCTGGCGCTGCGTCCGGACCTGGACGCGGTGTTCATCGCGTCGGACCTGATGGCGCTCGGGGCCGTACCGGTGCTGCTGCGGGCCGGGAAGGAGGTGCCGGACGATGTCGCGCTCGTCGGGTTCGACGACAGCAGCGCCGCGCTGGCCTGTGATCCGCCGCTGACGACCGTCCGGCAGCCGGTGGAGGAGATGTCGGCGGAGATGGCCCGGCTGCTGCTCGGGCAGATCGGCAAGCCGGCGGACCCGCCCCCGTCGGTGATCTTCCACCCGACGCTGGTGCGCCGGCAGTCGGCCTGATCAGGCGCTACGGGCCTGCGCGTCCGGCTGCCCGTCCGGCCGCACCGGCACCTGGGGCCCCGACGCCTCCTGGAGCCAGTGTCTGAGGACCCGGTGCACGGCCTCGGCTCCGACGAGTTCGGCCGGGCGCTCCCCGTCCTCGCCGGTGACGGCGTCCAGCGGGTCCGTCATGGTGCGCGGCCACAGCAGGAACGGCCGCGACTGCTCGCCGCCCAGGCCGCCGTGGGAGCCGATCTGCTCCTCGAAGGCGTGCACGGTGCCGGCGGCGGGGTCGTACATGGAGTTGACCATCACATCCGCGACGTGCGGGAAGGTGTCCGTCCGCCGGATCGCGTCCGCGGCCCCGGGGCCGAACACGGCCAGCGGCCCCTGCCCGTCGGCCAGATCCGCCACGGGCACCCGTACGCCGTCACGGGCCAGCACCACCGAGCCGTGGCGCTCGCTGCGGACGAGCAGGAAGCCGATGCCCGGGTGGTTGGCGAGCGTGGAGAGCAGCGCGGGGTGGCGGCGCTCCAGCTGTTCCTGGGACGCGCGGCCCTCGATGTCCGGGAAGGAGATCAGGCCGAGGTTCCCGGAGGCCAGGACTATCGGGTCGGAGGGGACCGCGACGTGCTCGTCCTGGCCCTCGGCGACCGGCCGGCGCAGGGCGATGCGGACCGCGTCGCGCGCCTCGGAGGCGCTGCGGGTGCGCTGCGCGCGCCGGGGCACGGGCAGTCCGCTGCCCGCCCGGACCAGGTCCTTGAGGGTGAGTCCGTACGCCCCGGCGAAGGTGGCCCCCGGGCTCTGGCCGTGGTCGGACAGGAGCACGATCCGGTAGGTGCGGGGCGCCTGCTCGGCGACGTCGGCGATCAGGGCGAGCGCCCGGTCGAGGCGGGCGAGCACCTTCTCCGCGTCCCGGCTGCGCGGTCCGGAGTGGTGCGCCACCTCGTCGTACGCGACGAGGTCGGCGTAGACGGCGGTCCGGCCGGCGAACATGTCGCCGATGACGGCGGCGACCACCACGTCGCGTTCCACGACGGTCGCGAAGGCGCGGATGAAGGGGTAGAGGCCGCCGCGCTTGATGCGGGGCGTCTCCTTGCGGAGGCGGGAGCGGGTCGACTGGGCGATCTCCCGGCAGATCTCGGCGGCGAAGGAGCCCGCCGTGCGGACGGAGTTGGCCGGGTCGGAGAAGTAGGCGAAGTAGCCGGCCCGCGAGCGGCGGCCCTTGCCGAGCCTGGCGGCCATCGAGAGGACGAGCGCGAGCTGGGCGGCGCCGCCGCTGAAGAGGTTGCCCCGGCTGGCGCCGTCGAGGGTGAGCAGTCCGCCGTCCCGGGTGCGGGCGACGGCCCGGCGCTGGAGTTCCAGTGCGCTCGCCGGCCTGCTGGAGACCATGACGAGGCCGGTCTCCTTCTCGTACCAGCGGAAGGCGGGCACGTCGTGGTTGCTGCCGTGCAGGATGCCGAGCTGGCTGGCGCCGGTCTGGCTGGACCAGTCGGTGCGCCAGGGCAGGAGCCGGTGGCCTCCGGGTTCGGCCAGCCAGTGGGCGACGGTCGGCATGACACCCCCCGCGGCCGCCGCGACGAGGGCGTCGTGGCCGACCCCGTCGAGCTGGATGAAGACGGTGCCGGGCGGGCCGCCGCCCGCGTCGCCGCCCGTGCCGCT
>NZ_JAAGNI010000514.1 GCF_010550605.1 Streptomyces sp. SID9727 | reverse complement strand
GGGGCCGGGGCGCCGGCGGTCCGGAAGGCGGCGTCGGAGGGCCCCGCCCTCGGGGGCGGCGACGCCCGCGGTGTTCCGGGCTCGGCAGCGCCCCGGGACCGCGTGCACACGTCGTGCGCGGGGAGCCGGGGTGCCCGGACGGTGACGGTCGCCGGGCGTGACTACGATGGGCCCGGAGGGTGCTGAAGGCCCTGGCCGGGCTCGCGGCGCCCGGCACGCACGTCTGCGGTGTTGCCGAAACGCCTTCATGGTTCCGCCATGGAGACGCTCCGGCGCCTTGCAGCCGCACGCACCGGCCACCGCTCCCTGACCCGGCCAGGGCCTTCAGCAACCCTCCAGCCGGTGGCCGACGGGGTCACGCGGCCCAGCTACCCCTCGGGAAGGCCATGCTGAACAAGTACGCGCGTGCCTTTTTCACGCGTGTCCTCACGCCGTTCGCCGCACTGCTCCTCCGTCTCGGCGTGAGCCCGGACGCGGTCACCCTGATCGGTACGGCCGGAGTGATGGCCGGTGCGCTGGTCTTCTTCCCGATGGGGGAGTTCTTCTGGGGCACGATCGTCATCACGATCTTCGTGTTCTCCGACCTCGTCGACGGGAACATGGCGCGCCAGGCGGGCATCTCCAGCCGGTGGGGCGCGTTCCTGGACTCCACGCTGGACCGGGTCGCCGACGGTGCGATCTTCGGCGGCTTCGCCCTCTGGTACGCGGGCAGCGGCGACGACAACATCCTGTGCGCGGTGGCGATCTTCTGCCTGGCGAGCGGTCAGGTGGTTTCGTACACCAAGGCGCGCGGTGAGGCGATCGGGCTGCCGGTGGCGGTCAACGGGCTCGTGGAGCGTGCCGAGCGCCTGGTGATCTCGCTGGTGGCGGCCGGTTTCGCGGGTCTGCACAAGTTCGGGGTGCCCGGCATCCAGGTGCTGCTGCCGATCGCGCTGTGGATCGTCGCCGTGGGCAGCCTGGTGACGCTGATCCAGCGGGTCGTCACCGTGCGCCGGGAGGCGGCGGAGGCGGACGCGGCGGACGCGGACGGGCAGTGAGCGGCGCCGACGCGCGGCCCGGCGCGAAGGAGCGGCTGAGCGACGCGCTGTACGGGCTGGGGTGGACGGCGGTCAAGACGCTGCCCGAGCCGGCCGCCCGGGCCCTGTTCCGTACCCTCGCCGACCAGGTGTGGAAGCGGCGCGGCAAGAGCGTGCTGCGGCTGGAGGCCAACCTGAAGCGGGTCGTGCCGGACGCCGATCCGGCCCGGCTGGCCGCCCTCTCGCGGGCCGGCATGCGTTCGTACATGCGCTACTGGATGGAGTCGTTCCGGCTGCCGACCTGGAGCCCGGAGCGGATCAAGGCGTCGATCGACGTCACGGACGCGCACCGGCTGACGGACGGCCTGGACTCGGGGCGCGGGGTGATTCTCGCCCTGCCGCACCTGGGGAACTGGGACCTGGCCGGGGCGTGGGTCACCACGGACCTGAAGGTGCCGTTCACCACGGTCGCCGAGCGGCTGAAGCCGGAATCGCTGTACGACCGGTTCGTCGCCTACCGCGAGGGCCTGGGCATGGAGGTGCTGCCGCACACCGGCGGTGCCGCGTTCGGGACGCTGGCCCGGCGGCTGCGGTCGGGCGGTCTGGTCTGCCTGGTCGCCGACCGCGATCTGTCCTCGTCGGGCATCGAGGTCTCGTTCTTCGGCGATACGGCCCGGATGCCGGCCGGGCCCGCGCTGCTGGCCCAGCAGACCGGCGCGCTGCTGCTGCCGGTGACGCTGTCGTACGACGACACGCCGGTGATGAAGGCGCGTATCCATCCGCCGGTCGAGGTGCCGGGGTCAGGTGACCGGGCCGGGAAGACGTCCCTGATGACACAGGCCCTGGCCGACGCGTTCGCCGTGGGCATCGCCGAGCACCCGGAGGACTGGCACATGCTGCAACGGCTCTGGCTCGCCGACCTCGAACCCCGTGGAGACCGGAGCGGAGACCCGACGTGAAGATCGGCATCGTCTGCCCGTACTCCTGGGACGTTCCGGGCGGTGTGCAGTTCCACATCCGCGACCTGGCCGAGCACCTGATCCGGCTCGGCCACGAGGTGTCCGTGCTGGCCCCGGCCGACGACGAGACGCCGCTGCCGCCGTACGTCGTCTCCGCGGGCCGGGCCGTGCCGGTGCCGTACAACGGCTCGGTGGCCCGACTGAACTTCGGGTTCCTGTCGGCGGCGCGGGTGCGGCGCTGGCTGCACGAGGGCACGTTCGACGTCATCCACATCCACGAGCCGACCTCGCCGTCGCTGGGGCTGCTGACCTGCTGGGCGGCACAGGGCCCGATCGTCGCCACGTTCCACACGTCCAACCCGCGTTCCCGGGCGATGATCGCCGCGTACGCGATCCTGCAGGCGGCGCTGGAGAAGATCAGCGCGCGGATCGCGGTCAGCGAGTACGCCCGCCGGACCCTGGTCGAGCACCTGGGCGGCGACGCGGTGGTCATCCCGAACGGGGTGGACGTCGACTTCTTCGCGCAGGCCGAGCCCCGGCCCGAGTGGCAGGGCGGCACGATCGGCTTCATCGGCCGCATCGACGAGCCCCGCAAGGGCCTGCCCGTGCTGATGCGCGCGCTGCCCGCGATCCTCGCGGCCCGCCCGGAGACCCGGCTGCTGGTGGCCGGCCGGGGCGACGAGGAGGAGGCCGTCGCCTCGCTGCCCGCGGAGATGCGCTCGCGCGTGGAGTTCCTGGGGATGGTGAGCGACGAGGACAAGGCGCGGCTGCTGCGCAGCGTCGATCTGTACGTGGCGCCCAACACCGGGGGCGAGAGCTTCGGGATCATCCTGGTCGAGGCCATGTCGGCGGGCGCGCCGGTCCTCGCCAGCGACCTGGACGCGTTCGCGCAGGTCCTGGACCAGGGTGCGGCGGGCGAGCTGTTCGCCAACGAGAACGCGGACGCGCTGGCCGAGGCGGCGGTACGGCTGCTTGGCGACCCGGAGCGGAGGGCCGGGCTGCGCGAGCGGGGGAGCGCCCACGTGCGGCGCTTCGACTGGTCGACGGTCGGGGCGGACATCCTCGCGGTGTACGAGACGGTGACGGACGGCGCCGCCTCGGTCGCGGCCGACGAACGCACGGGGCTGCGGGCCCGGTTCGGACTGGCCCGGGAGTGACGGGCCGGGGGCCTCGCCCCGGTAGCCTTGCCGCCCGTGACCGTAACCCTCATCATCTGGGCCGTCGTGGTGCTCGTCGCGATCGGCCTGTACCTCAGCTGGACCGCCGGCCGTCTCGACCGGCTGCACGCCCGCATCGACGCGGCCCGGGCCGCCCTCGACGCGCAACTGCTGCGCCGGGCCTCGGTCACCCAGGAGCTCGCCACCTCCGGCGTCCTCGACCCGGCCGCGTCCATCGTGCTGTACGAGGCCGCGCACGCCGCGAGGCAGTCGGCCGAGGACCACCGCGAGGTCGCCGAGAGCGAGCTGAGCACCGCCCTGCGCGCGGTGTTCGGTGAGAGTGCGCAGGTGGAGGCGGTACGGGAGATCCCCGGGGGCCAGGAGGCGGCGTCCGAGCTGGCGGCGGCGGTGCGGCGGGTGCCGATGGCGCGCCGCTTCCACAACGACGCGGTCCGGGCGGCGCGGGCGCTGCGCCGGCACCGCACGGTGCGGTGGTTCCGGCTGGCGGGGCACGCGCCGTTCCCGCTGGCGTTCGAGATGGACGACGAACCGCCGGTGGCCCTGGCGGACCGGCCGGGCAGCTGACGGACAGTGCCCCCCTCCCCGTACGCAGGGGGTGGGTGAAAACGATCCACCGGCCTCCTATTGGCCCTTGCTGTGGACTGGTGCGGGGGCGTTTGCTCGGACTGCGTCATTCGGCGCGTCCGCATCCGCTCCCCCCAGTGAGGTCAGCCGTGTCCACGCTTCCCAGCACCCCGCAGTCCGCCGACGCCCCGGCCACCGGCACCGCCCGCGTCAAGCGCGGCATGGCCGAGCAGCTCAAGGGCGGCGTGATCATGGACGTCGTCAACGCCGAGCAGGCGAAGATCGCCGAGGACGCGGGCGCCGTGGCCGTCATGGCCCTGGAGCGGGTGCCGGCCGACATCCGCAAGGACGGCGGCGTGGCCCGGATGTCCGACCCGAACATGATCGAGGAGATCATCGAGTCGGTGTCCATCCCGGTGATGGCCAAGTCCCGCATCGGCCACTTCGTGGAGGCGCAGGTCCTCCAGTCCCTCGGCGTCGACTACATCGACGAGTCGGAGGTCCTGACCCCGGCCGACGAGGTCAACCACAGCGACAAGTTCGCCTTCACCACCCCGTTCGTCTGCGGCGCCACCAACCTGGGCGAGGCGCTGCGCCGTATCGCCGAGGGCGCGGCCATGATCCGCTCCAAGGGCGAGGCGGGCACCGGCAACGTGGTCGAGGCCGTCCGCCACCTGCGCCAGATCAAGAACGAGATCGCCCGGCTGCGCGGCTACGACAACAACGAGCTGTACGCCGCCGCCAAGGACCTGCGCGCCCCCTACGAGCTGGTCAAGGAGGTCGCGGAGCTGGGCAAGCTGCCCGTCGTCCTGTTCTCCGCGGGCGGCGTCGCCACCCCGGCCGACGCGGCCCTGATGCGCCAGCTCGGCGCCGAGGGCGTCTTCGTCGGTTCCGGGATCTTCAAGTCCGGCGACCCGGCCAAGCGCGCCGCCGCCATCGTGAAGGCCACCACCTTCTACGACGACCCGAAGATCATCGCGGACGCCTCGCGGAACCTGGGCGAGGCCATGGTCGGCATCAACTGCGACACGCTGCCCGAGGCCGAGCGCTACGCCAACCGCGGCTGGTAGTCACCGATGAACGACACCCCTGTGATCGGAGTCCTGGCCCTCCAGGGCGACGTACGGGAGCACCTGATCGCCCTGGCCTCGGCGGACGCCCTGGCCAGGCCGGTCCGGCGTCCCGAGGAACTGGCCGAGGTGGACGGCCTGGTCCTGCCCGGCGGCGAGTCCACCACCATGTCCAAGCTGGCCGCCCTGTTCGGCATGCTGGAACCCCTGCGCGAGCGGATCGCGGCCGGGATGCCGGTCTACGGCACGTGCGCCGGGATGATCCTGCTCGCCGACAAGATCCTCGATCCCCGGTCCGGCCAGGAGACGCTGGGCGGCATCGACATGATCGTGCGCCGTAACGCTTTCGGGCGGCAGAACGAGTCCTTCGAGGCCGCCGTCGAGGTCGCCGGGATCGACGGCGGACCGGTGGAGGGCGTCTTCATCCGGGCCCCCTGGGTCGAGTCGGTGGGCGCCGGGGCGAAGGTGATCGCGGAGCACGGCGGCCACATCGTGGCCGTACGCCAGCAAAACGCCCTCGCCACGTCATTCCACCCGGAACTGACCGGGGACCACCGTCTCCACGCGTACTTCACCGAGATGGTGCGCGCGGCCGGGTGACTCGATCCCGGTAGGATCTCTCGGGTTCGTACGGAATTTGGTGACGCGAAGGAGAAGGCAGATGTCCGGCCACTCTAAATGGGCTACGACGAAGCACAAGAAGGCCGTGATTGACGCCAAGCGCGGCAAGCTCTTCGCGAAGCTGATCAAGAACATCGAGGTCGCGGCCCGCACCGGCGGTGTGGACCCCGAGGGCAACCCGACCCTCGTGGACGCGATCCAGAAGGCGAAGAAGAGTTCGGTCCCGAACAAGAACATCGACTCCGCGGTCAAGCGCGGTGGCGGTCTCGAAGCGGGCGGCGTCGACTACCAGACGATCATGTACGAGGGTTACGGCCCCAACGGTGTCGCGGTGCTCATCGAGTGCCTCACCGACAACCGCAACCGTGCCGCGTCCGACGTCCGGGTCGCCATGACCCGCAACGGCGGCTCGATGGCCGACCCGGGTTCCGTCTCGTACCTCTTCAACCGCAAGGGCGTCGTCATCGTCCCCAAGGGCGAGCTGACCGAGGACGACGTGCTCGGTGCCGTCCTGGAAGCGGGCGCCGAGGAGGTCAACGACCTCGGCGACAGCTACCAGGTCGTCAGCGAGGCCACCGACATGGTCGCGGTGCGCACCGCGCTCCAGGAGGCGGGCATCGACTACGACTCGGCCGAGGCCGACTTCCTGCCCACCATGCAGGTCGACCTGGACGAGGAGGGCGCCCGCAAGATCTTCAAGCTGATCGACGCGCTGGAGGACAGCGACGACGTGCAGAACGTCTTCGCCAACTTCGACGTCAGCGACGAGGTCATGGCGAAGGTCGACGCCTGAGCCGCTGTGGCACAGCCGTTCCGGACGGGCCGGCGGGGACACACCCCGCCGGCCCGCCGCATTGTCGGTCCCGACCGATAGCCTGCTGAAACAGTGGAACAGTTGACCGATCGGCAGGGAGGGGCGCCCGTGCGCGTGCTCGGCGTGGACCCGGGACTGACCCGGTGCGGGGTCGGTGTGGTCGAGGGCGTTGCGGGCCGCCCGCTCACCATGCTCGGCGTGGGCGTCGTGCGCACCCCGGCCGACGCGGAGCTCGGCCACCGCCTGGTGGCCGTCGAGCGTGGCATCGAGGCATGGCTGGACGAGCACCGCCCCGACTGCGTCGCCGTCGAGCGGGTCTTCGCCCAGCACAACGTGCGTACGGTCATGGGCACCGCCCAGGCCAGCGCGATCGCCATGCTCTGCGCCGCCCGGCGCGGCCTCCCCGTCGCCCTGCACACGCCCAGCGAGGTGAAGGCCGCCGTCTCGGGCAGCGGGCGCGCCGACAAGGCCCAGGTGGGAGTCATGGTGACCCGGCTCCTGCGGCTGGACGCCCCGCCGAAACCGGCCGACGCCGCGGACGCCCTGGCGCTCGCCATCTGCCACATCTGGCGCGCCCCCGCACTCAACCGCCTCCAGCAGGCGCACGCGGCGGCCGCCGCCCGCACCCCGCGCGTCCCGCGCACCGCAGCCGTACCCATCCGGAAGGTCCCCCGATGATCGCCTTCGTCACCGGCCCCGTCGCCGCGCTCGCCCCGACCACGGCCGTCATCGAGGTCGGCGGCATCGGCATGGCCGTGCAGTGCGCGCCCAACACCCTGGCCGCCCTGCGCGTCGGCCAGGAGGCCAGGCTCGCCACCTCACTCGTCGTCCGCGAGGACTCGCTGACCCTCTACGGCTTCGCCGACGACGACGAGCGGCAGGTCTTCGAGCTGCTCCAGACCGCCAGCGGCGTCGGCCCCCGGCTCGCCCAGGCCATGCTGGCCACGCACACCCCGGACGCCCTGCGGCTCGCCGTGGCCACCGGAGACGAGAAGGCGCTCACCGCCGTCTCCGGCATCGGTAAGAAGGGCGCCCAGAAGCTCCTGCTGGAACTGAAGGACCGGCTCGGCGAACCGATCGGCACCCACGCCCCCGGCCAGGGCATCGGCACCGCCGTCTCCGCCTCCTGGCGCGACCAGCTCCAGGCCGCCCTGATCGGCCTCGGCTACGCCACCCGCGAGGCCGACGAGGCGGTCGCCGCCGTCGCGCCCCAGGCCGAGGAAGCCCTCGCCGCCGGGGACCGGGCGCCCGTGCCGCAGCTGCTGCGCGCCGCCCTGCAGACCCTCAACCGGGCGCGCTGAGCGGCGCGGGCCACCCTTCACACCCGGCCGGGCACCTGCGGCGGGGCACCGAGACATCCGAGGCGGGACAGGACGAGATGAACTGGGACGACACCGGCGCAGGCATGGACGACCGGCTCGACGAGCGGCTGGTGGACGCCGGCGCGGACGGCGACGACACCGCGGTCGAGGCCGCCCTGCGCCCCAAGGACCTGGACGAGTTCGTCGGCCAGGAGAAGGTCCGCGAACAGCTCGACCTGGTCCTCAAGGCCGCCCGCGCCCGCGGCGCCACCGCCGACCACGTCCTGCTCTCCGGCGCGCCCGGCCTCGGCAAGACCACCCTCTCCATGATCATCGCGGCGGAGATGAACGCCCCGATCCGGATCACCTCGGGACCGGCCATCCAGCACGCCGGCGACCTCGCGGCGATCCTCTCCTCGCTCCAGGAGGGCGAGGTGCTGTTCCTGGACGAGATCCACCGCATGTCCCGGCCCGCCGAGGAGATGCTGTACATGGCCATGGAGGACTTCCGGGTCGACGTCATCGTCGGCAAGGGCCCCGGCGCCACCGCGATCCCGCTGGAGCTGCCCCCCTTCACACTGGTCGGCGCCACCACGCGGGCCGGGCTGCTGCCGCCCCCGCTGCGCGACCGCTTCGGCTTCACCGGGCACATGGAGTTCTACGCCCCCGCCGAACTGGAACGGGTGATCCACCGCTCCGCCCGCCTGCTCGACGTCGAGCTGGACGCCGAGGGCGCCGCCGAGATCGCCGGGCGCTCCCGGGGCACGCCCCGGATCGCGAACCGGCTGCTGCGCCGCGTGCGGGACTACGCCCAGGTCAAGGCCGACGGCCGGATCGACCGGGAGATCGCCTCGGCGGCCCTCGGGGTGTACGAGGTCGACGCCCGGGGCCTGGACCGGCTGGACCGGGCGGTGCTCGGGGCGCTGCTCAAGCTGTTCGGCGGGGGACCGGTGGGCCTGTCCACGCTCGCGGTCGCCGTGGGGGAGGAGCGCGAGACCGTCGAGGAGGTCGCCGAGCCCTTCCTCGTACGGGAAGGACTGCTGGCCAGGACGCCGCGCGGACGGGTCGCCACCCCGGCCGCCTGGGCCCACCTGGGGCTCGTTCCCCCGCAGCACGGCGTAACGGGACAACAGGGCCTGTTCGGGGCGTGATGGGTCACAGGTTGACGGGAAGCGGAACCACGGTGCCATGCTGGGCGTTGTTCCATCGATGCGGACTCGCTTAGACTCCGCCGATGCCGCCCGTAAAGGGTCGGTGTACCCACCCCCGTAGATCAGGCCGTTCTCCAGTGCGGTCGTGCGAAGGAAATTCGTCCCGTGAATCCCGTGACTCTCCTCCCCTTCATCGTGCTCATCGGGGCCATGTTCCTGATGACGCGGTCCGCCAAGAAGAAGCAGGCGGCGGCTGCGGCCATGCGCAACGACATGCAGCCCGGCACCGGCGTCCGCACGATCGGGGGCATGTACGCCACCGTCAAGGAGCTTCACGACGACACGGTCCTCCTTGAGGTCGCCCCCGGCGTCCACGCCGTGTACGCGAAGAACGCGATCGGCGCGGTCCTGGACGACGCGGAGTACAACCGCATCGTCCACGGCGACGACCCGGAGCTCGACGTCGACGCCCCGGTCGTGCCGGACGACGCCTCCTCGCTGACCGAGGCCGACGGCGCCAAGACCGACCTGGTCAAGAAGACCGACTCGGACGACGACGCCGAGGCCGCGGACGACAAGAAGTCCGAGGGCAAGGCCGACGGCGAGGCCGACGCGAAGTAGCACACGGCGACCCGGGGATGCCGTGAGCCCACAGGCATCCGGCACCCCGGTCCGTGCGTGCCTTCGCGGGGGCGGGCCCCCACTTAACTTCGTGGCCGCTTGGGCGCATACCCGGCGCGGGGCGGTTGGACAGGGAGAAACGACAAGGTGGCAGCACCGAAGAAGGGCCGAGGCGCGGCCGGCGGACAGGGGAAGCCAGGGCGCTCCCTGGCGCTGATCCTGATCGCCATGGTCGCCCTCACGGGCGGGATGTTCCTGGCCGACCAGCCGACGCCGCGACTCGGCATCGACCTGGCGGGCGGCACCTCCATCACGCTGGAGGCCAAGGCCGAGCCCGGCCAGGAAAAGGCGATCAACAAGACCAACATGGACACCGCGGTCGACATCATGAACCGCCGCGTCAACGGTCTTGGGGTCAGCGAGGCCGAGGTCCAGACCCAGGGCACGCGCAACATCATCGTCAACATCCCCAAGGGCACGAACTCCGCCGAGGCCAGGGCGCAGGTCGGCACCACGGCCAAGCTGTACTTCCGGCCCGTGCTGACCGTCGCCCAGGGCACCCCCACCCCGGACCCCAGCGCCTCGCCCTCCGGCAAGGCCAGCGCCTCGCCCTCGCCGAAGGCGTCCGCCTCCGAGAAGGCGACGGACGGCGACAAGGCCGCCAGCCCCTCGTCCAAGCCGTCGGCCTCCGCCACCACCCAGGGCCGCGCGGTCACCGGCGCCCTGAAGGCCGACTCGCCCTCGCCGAAGGCCAGCGCCACGCCCAAGGCCAGCGAGTCCGCCTCCGCCGAGGAGCAGGCCGCCGCCGCCAAGCTCCAGAAGCAGTTCGAGGAGCTCGACTGCTCCAGCAAGGCGTCCCGCTCCAAGGCCGCCCAGGGCAGCAAGGCCGGCGACACGGTCGTGGCGTGCAGCCAGGAGGGCGACGCCAAGTACGTGCTCGGCCCGGCCGAGGTGTCCGGCACCGAGGTCGACAGCGCCAAGGCCGCCTTCGACCAGCAGCGCGGCATGTGGCTCGTCCAGATGGAGTTCTCCGGCAAGGGCTCCAAGCAGTTCCAGACGATCACCAAGAAGCTCTCCACGCAGCAGGAGCCGCAGAACCAGTTCGCCATCGCGCTGGACGGCGAGGTCGTCTCCGCCCCCCGGGTCAGCGAGCAGCTGAGCGGCAGCGCCGAGATCTCCGGCAGCTTCAACCAGGACAGCGCCGAGGCCCTGGCCAACCAGCTCTCCTACGGTGCGCTCCCGCTCTCCTTCAAGGAGCAGAGCGTCACCACCGTCACCGCCGCGCTCGGCGGCGAGCAGCTGAAGGCCGGACTCATCGCCGGCGCCATCGGCCTCGCCCTCGTGGTCGTCTACCTGGTGGCCTACTACCGCGGTCTGGCGTTCATCGCCCTGCTCAGCCTCCTGGTCTCCGGCATCCTCAGCTACACGATCATGTCGCTGCTCGGCCCGGCCATCGGCTTCGCGCTGAACCTGCCCGCCGTCTGCGGTGCCATCGTGGCCATCGGTATCACCGCCGACTCCTTCATCGTGTACTTCGAACGCGTACGGGACGAGATCCGCGAAGGCCGTACGCTGCGCCCCGCCGTGGAACGCGGCTGGCCGCGCGCCCGGCGCACGATCCTGGTCTCCGACTTCGTGTCGTTCCTCGCCGCCGCGGTGCTCTTCGTGGTGACCGTCGGCAAGGTCCAGGGCTTCGCGTTCACGCTGGGTCTCACCACCCTGCTCGACGTCGTCGTGGTGTTCTTCTTCACCAAGCCGCTCATGACGATCATGGCCCGCAAGAAGTTCTTCGCCGGCGGCCACCCGTGGTCCGGTCTCGACCCGAAGCGCCTCGGCGCCAAGCCGCCGCTGCGCCGCTCCCGCCGTGTCAACGCCCCCACCGAACCGAAGGAGGCGTGAGATGTCGCGACTCGGGAATCTCGGCGCCCGTCTCTACCGAGGCGAGGTCGGCTACGACTTCATCGGCAAGCGCAAGATCTGGTATGGCGTCTCGGTCCTGATCACCATCACGGCCATCCTCGGCCTGGTGGTCAGCGGCCTGAACATGGGCATCGAGTTCAAGGGCGGTGCCGTCTTCACCACCCCGAAGACGAGCGTGTCCGTCTCCGAGGCGGAGGATCTGGCGTCGGACGCCTCCGGCCACCAGGCCATCGTCCAGAAGCTGGGCAACGGCGGTCTGCGCATCCAGATCACCGAGGTCGACACCCAGAAGTCGGACGAGATCCAGGACAAGCTCGCCCAGGACCTCGACGTCCCCCGCGAGAAGATCGCGGCCGACCTCGTCGGTCCCAGCTGGGGCGAGCAGATCGCCAACAAGGCGTGGACCGGCCTCGGGGTCTTCATGATCCTGGTCGTGATCTACCTGGCCATCGCCTTCGAGTGGCGGATGGCGGTGGCGGCCCTCGTCGCGCTGATCCACGACATCACCATCACGGTCGGCGTCTACGCCCTGGTCGGCTTCGAGGTCACCCCGGGCACCGTGATCGGTCTGCTCACCATCCTCGGTTACTCCCTCTACGACACGGTCGTCGTCTTCGACAGCCTCAAGGAGGGCACGAAGGGGATCACCAAGCAGACCCGGTGGACGTACAGCGACGTCGCCAACCGCTCCATCAACAGCACGCTGGTCCGTTCGATCAACACCACCGTCGTCGCCCTGCTGCCGGTCGCCGGTCTGCTGTTCATCGGCGGCGGCGTCCTCGGCGCCGGCATGCTGAACGACATCTCGCTCGCCCTCTTCGTCGGCCTCGCGGCCGGTGCGTACTCCTCGATCTTCATCGCCACCCCGCTGGTCGCCGACCTCAAGGAACGCGAGCCGCAGATGAAGGCCCTGAAGAAGCGGGTCCTCGCCAAGCGCGCGGCCGCCGCCGCCAAGGGCGAGGCCACCGAGGCCGAGCAGGCCGAGCTGGACGGGGCCGACCACGAGGACACCGCCCCCGCCGGTGCGGTCGTCGGTCAGCGCCGGGAGCCCAGGGGCCACGGCCGCACCCCGGGGAAGCACTGATGCCCAGCACCGCCGAGAACACCAGGGAACTCCTGCTCAGCCGCATCCGTGACGTGGCGGACTACCCGAAGCCGGGCGTGATGTTCAAGGACATCACCCCGCTGCTCGCGGACCCGGTCGCCTTCACGGCCCTCACCGACGCCCTCGCGGAACTGTGCCTGCGGCACGGCGCCACGAAGATCGTCGGCCTGGAGGCCCGCGGCTTCATCCTGGCCGCCCCGGTCGCGGTCCGGTCCGGCCTCGGCTTCGTACCGGTCCGCAAGGCCGGGAAGCTGCCGGGGGCCACGCTCAGCCAGGCGTACGAGCTGGAGTACGGCACCGCCGAGATCGAGATCCACGCGGAGGACCTCTCCGCCGACGACCGGATCATGGTCATCGACGACGTACTCGCCACCGGAGGCACCGCCGGCGCTTCCCTGGAGCTCATCCGCCGGGCCGGCGCCCAGGTCGCCGGGGTCGCCGTCCTCATGGAGCTCGGCTTCCTGGACGGGCGGGCCCGCCTGGGCGACAGCCTGCGCGGGGCCCCGCTGGAGGCCCTGATCACGGTCTGAGGACCTGCCGCACCGACACCGACGGGCACCCGGGAACAACCGGGTGCCCGTCGGCGTTGTCGGGGCTCTCACGGTCCCCGGGGGAGGACCGGCCGCCGGGTCGTTACGATGGCCCTTCCGGGTGTGTCCGGATCCGCACGAGGAGCGCTCTTGCCAGACGAGGCCCAGCCAGTCGCCGCCCCGCAGCCCGACAAGCCCGCGGCGGCCTCCGCCACGCCCGCGAAGCAGCAGCCCGCGGAGAAGCCGAAGCCTCCGGCGCCCCAGCCCGGCACGGGCCCCGCGTCCGCCGAGGCGAACGGCCCCGCGCCGGC
>NZ_JAAGNI010000501.1 GCF_010550605.1 Streptomyces sp. SID9727 | reverse complement strand
CCAGGCCCATCTGCCCGCGCTCGTCGGGGACACCCATGCCGACGCCGCCCTCGGCGAGCTGGCCGGCTGCGGGCTGCTCTCGCCGTCCGGCTCCCGTTACCGGCTGGCCGCCGGGGTCCTGGCCCAGCTCACGGCCGCCGGTTACGAGGACGGCGCCGTCGACCGGGCCCGGGCCGCCGCGCAGCACTACGCCTGGTGGACCGGGCACCCCTCGGTCACCCCCGAGCGGGCGACCGCCGAGGCCGATGCGATCATCGCCGCGATGGGCCGGCTGGTGCCGGGGGAGGGGGCCGGAGGGACGAGCGCCGCCGTGCTCCTCGCCCGCAGCGCGGCGCCCGCCTTCGCGGCCGGGCTGCACTGGGGGGCCTGGGAGCGGGCCCTGCGGATCGGCCAGGAGGCCGGCCGGCTCGCCGGTGAGGTCGCGGAAGAGGCGTATTTCCACCACGAGTTGGGCGTACTCGCGCTCTGCACCGGTCACCCCGACCGGGCCAGGGCCGAACTGGAGACCGCCATCGGCATGCGCGGGGCGCTCGCCGACAAGAGCGGTGCGGTCTCCGGGCGGCGCGCCCTCGCCCTGGTCGAGGACCGGGCCGGGGGCGGGCCGGTGGCGACGGAGGACGGGGCGTTCGCCGCGTCGCCGCCACCGGGGGTGCCGACCGTCGTCCCGGTGTCCATGACGAGCGCGTTCGCCGACACCGCCGTGGTGCCCCGGCAGGAGCCGATGACGGTGACGGTGCCCGCGCCCGCGCCGGGCGGCGGCAAGGGTGCGGCGAGGAGCGGGCCGCTGGCCCTCATCGGCGGGGCCCGGCGCAACCTGGTCGCCGCCGGGGCGGGGGTGCTGCTGGCCGGGGTCCTCGGCACGGTGGTGACGCTCGGTCTGACGTCGAGCAGCGACCCGCAGGGCGGGGCCGGTACGTCGACCGAGCAGGAGGTGCCGGACGACGACGGCGTCTACGACGCGGATGTGGAGACCGGGGAGCCGGCGGACGGGACGCCCACGAGCGGGACGCCTTCGGGGTCCGCGTCGGCTTCGGCCTCGGTGACGCCGTCCGCGACGGGGAGCGGGTCGGCGCCTACGGTGTCGCCCTCGGCGACGTCCTCGGCGCCGGGCACGCCGTCGTCCCCGGGGTCGCCGTCGTCGCCCCGGGCGACGGAGTCCTCCCACGAGCCGCCGACGCCGACGTCGCCGACGCCCACGAAGTCGGCGTCCTCACCCACGCCGACGGAGACCGGGACGGACTCGCCGAGCCCGGGGGAGACCGAGACGGACGAGCCGGACCCGGACGACCCGGGCACGAAGCCGGGTACCCCGGAGCAGGCGAGCGACAGCCCGTCGGGGGCGTAGCGCCTCTCGAAGGCGCCGGCCCCGGCCCGACGGTTGCGTCCTCGATCGCCGGACGGGCTTGAAGGGGCCGACGGACCCGAGGCCGGCACGCGAGCGGGGGCCCAGCGGGCCCCACCGCTCAGAACAAGCGCAGCTTGTCGTCCTCGATGCCGCGCATCGCGTCGTAGTCCAGGACCACGCAGCCGATGCCGCGGTCCGTGGCCAGGACGCGGGCCTGCGGCTTGATCTCCTGGGCGGCGAAGATGCCCTTGACCGGGGCCAGGTGCGGGTCGCGGTTGAGGAGTTCCAGGTAACGCGTCAGCTGCTCGACGCCGTCGATGTCGCCGCGCCGCTTCAGCTCGACGGCCACCGTCTGCCCGTCCCCGTCGCGGCACAGGATGTCGACCGGCCCGATGGCCGTGAAGTACTCGCGGCGGATCAGCGTGTAGCCCTCGCCCAGGGTCTCGATGCGGTCCGCGAGCAGTTCCTGGAGGTGCGCCTCGACGCCGTCCTTGATCAGCCCCGGATCGACGCCCAGTTCGTGGCTTGAGTCGTGGAGGATTTCCTCCATCGTGATGATCAGTTTTTCGCCCGCCTTGTTCACCACGGTCCAGACGCCCTCGGCGTCGCCGCTGCCCTCCTTCAGGGTGCAGGGCGGCGACATCCAGTTGAGCGGTTTGTACGCCCTGTCGTCGGCGTGAATCGACACGCTCCCGTCCGCCTTCACCAGGATGAGACGGGGAGCGGAGGGCAGGTGGGCCGTGAGCCGGCCCGCGTAATCCACGGAGCAGCGGGCGATGACGAGACGCATGGTCGGCAACGCTACTCGACGACGAGGGCCCGGCGCGATTCACCCATCCGTCACTCCCGTCCCTTCCGGAGATGACGCTTTCTGTCTTGCCCCTCTTTGAACCCCTTCGTTATTGGCCGGTTGTGTTCCCAATCTCCTGGTGCGGCCTGGACTGCGCCCTTACCGTGGAAGCGGGAGGTCGCCGTGCGTGCACGCTGCGTCGTCGTCGGCCTTCTTCCCTGCCCGTAAGGCTCCGGTAATCCGCTGGGGCCGCGAGAGGAGAACCCATGTCGCTCGACGTCTCACCGGCTCTGTTGGAACAGGCCGAGCGAGGCGAGGTCGACGAAGCCGACTTCGTCGACTGCGTCCGGACCTCCCTGCCCTACGCATGGGAGATGATCAGCTCGTTGGTGGCTCAGCTGGAGGTCGACGGTGGGGAGTTCGCCGACAACCAGACGCCGCCGCCCAATGAGCAGGCACGTGGTCAGCTGCTGCGCGCGCTCGCGAGTGATGCGATACGCGGAGCGCTGCAGCGGCACTTCGGGGTGCGTCTCGCATTCCAGAACTGCCACCGCGTCGCGGTGTTCCCGCTGGACGCCTCGGTCGACGACCGACTGGCCAAGTTCACCTCGGTGAGGGGTCAGTTGCTCAACCAGTCGCCCGAACTACGGGACTGCTGAACGCTTCAGTCGCCGTTCCGGGCCGCGGGAGGTGCAACTGGTCCGGGGCGGCGGCTCCGCGGCGCGCCGCTGTACACCCCTTCGTCCGGGCGCGGGGGGTCATTCGAGGAGCGGCCGTACCTCCGTGCCCAGCCGCGCTACGTTCTCCTCCGTGGCGACGAGATCTCCGGAACCCTCCACCAGGAGCGCGAAGCGGGTGATGCCCGTGCGCTCGGCGGTGACGGCGAGGCGCTCGGCCGCGAGTTCCGGTGTGCCCACGGGATGAAGGCCGCACAGCAGCTCCGCGTACCCGACGGGGTCCCGCATGACGCGGTGCCGGCCGTCCACCGTCACATGCGCGTCCAGCCCCTGGCGCAGCCAGCCGGGCATCGCCTTCACCAGCGTCTCGACGGCGTCCTCGGTGCGGTCGGCGATCTGGGCCACCCCGGCCGACACATGCCCCGCCCCGCGCACCCTCTCCGGCGCATGGCCGGCCGCCAGCGCGCGCGACCGCCAGTGCGCCACCATCTCCGCCTTCTCCGCGTCCCCGCAGTGCATGCCGAGCAGCATCGGCAGGCCCCGGTCGGCGGCGAGCTCCACGGTCCTGCGCGAGGTACAGGCGACGATCACCTCGGGCCCGGCCCCCTCAGCCGCCTCCGCGCCGATCAGCTCGTCGGCCCGGGGGACGACCGCGACCTCCCGGAAGCCGTACCGCTCGCCCCGGCCCGCCACGCGCGGCTCGCGCAGCCAGTCGAGCAGGAGCCCCAGGGACTCCGGAAACCCCTTCTCGTACGCCTCCAGGCCACCGCCGAACACCTCCAGGTCCACCCACGGCCCGCCCCGGCCGACCCCGAGGCTGAACCGGCCGCCGCTCGTCAGATGGAGCAGCGCGGCCTGCTCGCCGAGTGCCACCGGGTGCTGCGTGGGCAGCACGCTCACCGCCGTACCGACGCGGATGCGGCGGGTCCGGCCGAGCAGCTGCGCGGCCAGGGTGACGGCGGACGGGCACACCCCGTACGGCACGAAGTGGTGTTCGGCCAGCCAGACCGAGTCGAGCCCGGACTCCTCGGCGACCTCTGCGGACCGGATGGCGCGGTGCAGCGCCTCCCCCGGTCCCTGGCCCGGAAACTGGGCCGCCAGTACGAACGTTCCGACACGCATCGCCAATTGCCTCCTTGCGGCCGACGCGGCTCTCCCCTACTGGCAACAACGTCTGACACGTGCCAAAGGCACGGTCCGGCACGGAGTTGTTGCGATTTTCCGGTAACCCGTCGCGCCCCGGGCCCCGAACGGCGGGTACCCCGCCCGATTGGCCCTAGGCTGGAAGAGACCTGCCGAGCCCGTTCCGTGAGGTGAAACGTGTCCCCGCGCCGCAACCGCCCCCGAGGCGGCGAGAGCCGCAACGACAGCGCGAGCGAGTCGGGCGACCGGTACGGCGGGGGAGGGCGTACGGAGGAGTGGCAGGGCGAGGAGTGGTCGGTGCGCCCGGTCAGCGGCGCGAGCGCGGCCGGCAAGCGCTACCGCTGCCCCGGCTGCGACCAGGAGATCCCGTCCGGCGTGCCGCATCTGGTGGCCTGGTCCGAGTACGGCGGGGTCGACGACCGCAGGCACTGGCACAAGGCCTGCTGGAACGCGAAGGACCGCCGCACCACGAAGGTGCAGCGGTCCCGGAACGCGCCGCGCTACTGAGGCGGCGCGGCCTCAGACGTCGCGCTGGTTCATCGACAGGTACGCCCCGCCCATGGCGACCGCCGTCACGCCGAGGATGATCCACAGCGGCTCCCAGCCGGACGGGCCGCCGGACGACGTGACCGAGTTGTCGTAGAAGACGCTCAGCTGGTTGGGGATCGAGTACTCCAGCAGCTTCTCCTGGAGCGTCGACAGGGACGACGCGAACATGAAGATGGCCAGCACCAGCGGCAGCAGCACCACGCCGATCATCAGCGTGATCGCCCCGGCCGAGTGCCGGATCAGCGCGCCGACCGCGAGCGCGAGCAGCCCGAGCGTCGCCACGTAGAGCCCGACGCCGACCGTGGCGCGCAGCCACTCCTCGCCGCTCGGCGACGCCGCGTCCAGCATGGACGACTGGATCAGGGCGACCACCGACGTCATCACCGTGGTGAGGACGAAGGTGAGCAGGAAGAAGACGAGCGCCTTGGCGCCGAGCACCCGGCCCCGGCTCGGGCAGGCCGTCAGCGTCGTACGGATCATGCCGGTGCCGTACTCCGACGCGATCGTCATCACGCCGAGCGTGATCACGCAGATCGTGCCGAGCAGCACCCCGAAGAAGCCGAGGCTCAGGACCGGGGTCCCGTTCATCTCCGTGTCGGACGCGGACACGGCGACGGCCGCGAGCACCCCGATGACCAGCAGCAGCGCGGTCATGACGCCGAGCGTCCACATGGTCGAGCGCACGGACCGGATCTTGGTCCACTCCGAGGCGATCGCGTCCCCGAGCGTCGCGGGGCGCTGCGGGATCGGCGAGGTGTAGTACCCCTGCGGCTGCGGGTACGCCTGCTGCGGCGCGGGCTGCTGGTACGGCGCCTGCGGCGTCGGCGGCGTGGTCATCGGGGGTCCTCGCTGGTCTCGCGCTTGGTCAGGTCTGCGGCGGCGGGGGCCTCGGCGGGCGCCGCCGGGGCGGGAGCGGGGGC
>NZ_JAAGNI010000476.1 GCF_010550605.1 Streptomyces sp. SID9727 | reverse complement strand
GCGACCCCGCAGCCCGGGCCCGCGGCACCCGCCGCCGCACCCCCCGCCCCCACCGTGCACGGGCAGGGATCGGGGCAGCTGCTCTCCGCTCCCGCCGCCGAAGGGCGCGCGTACGCCATCGGCGCACCCGACGAGGACGCGGCCGAGGGACCCGAGCCGCTGGACGGCCCCGGTGGCGCTGTCGAGGTCGCCAACCGCCCCTCCCCGCAGCCGGTTGACGACGAGCTGCCCCCCGAGCCGCTCGACAACCCGCGTCGGCTGCTCGTCTGGCCCGCACCCGACGTCCCCACGCAGCAGGCGCTGAGCGACCGTGGCTACCGGCCGGTGATCGTTCACTCGCGCGAGGAGGTGGACGCGCAGATCGCGGCCTTCCCCGCCGCGCTCTTCGTGGACCCGCTGACCGGGCCGATCACCCGGAAGGCGCTCCAGTCCCTGCGGCAGGCGGCGGTCGCCGCCGAGGTGCCCGTACTGGTGACCGCCGGTCTGGGACAGGCGTCACGGGAGGCGGCGTACGGTGCCGACCCCGCCGTACTCCTGAAGGCGCTCGCGCCGCGCGACAGCGAACAGCACCCGCCACGCGTCCTGCTGATCGAGGAGCACCAGGACATCGCGGCCGCGTTGACGGAGACGCTGGAACGGCGGGGCATGCAGGTCGCCTGCGCCGCGACGGACAGCGAGGCCGTCGCGCTCGCGACCCGGATGCGACCGAACCTGGTGGTGATGGACCTGATGCAGGTGCGCCGCCGCCGGGCCGGGATCGTGGACTGGCTGCGCGCCAACGGCCAGCTCAACCGCACCCCGCTGGTCGTCTACACCTCGGCCGGCATCGAGGAGGCGGAGCTGCCGCGCCTCGGTTCGGGCGAGACCGTGCTCTTCCTGGCGGAGCGCTCCACGAGCGACGAGGTGCAGTCCCGCATCGTCGACCTGCTCGCGAAGATCGGCACGAACTGACCGGCGTACCGAGGCATACGACGAGGGCGGTACGGGAACGCACCCGTACCGCCCTCGCCCTCTCCGTACGGAGACTCAGAGCTGCGTGATGTCCAGCTCACCCTGCGCGTACTGCTTGCGGATGACCTTCTTGTCGAACTTGCCGACGCTCGTCTTCGGCACGGCCGGAATGACCGACCACCGCTCCGGCAACTGCCACTTCGCGATGCCGGACTCGGCGAGGAACGCCCGCAGTGCCTCGTAGTCGGCGGTGGCGCCCTCCTTGAGGACGACAGTGGCGAGCGGACGCTCACCCCACTTCTCGTCCGGGACGGCCACGACGGCGGCCTCCGCGACGTCCGGGTGGGCCATCAGAGCGTTCTCCAGCTCGACGCTGGAGATCCACTCGCCACCGGACTTGATGACGTCCTTCGCCCGGTCGGTGAGCGTGAGGAAGCCGTCCTCGCTGATCACGCCGACGTCGCCGGTCTTCAGCCAGCCGTCCTCACTGAACTTGTCCGCGGGCCGCAACGCCTCGCCGTCCGCGCCGCCGTAGTAGGCACCGGCGATCCAGGCTCCGCGCACCTCCAGCTCACCGGCCGACTCGCCGTCCCACGGCAGGTGCTCGCCGGCCGGACCGACGAGGCGCGCCTCGACACCGGCCGGGAACCGGCCCTGGGTGACGCGGTAGGGCCACTCCTCCTCCGGGGTCAGTCCGGCGGGCGGCGTGGCCATGGTGCCGAGCGGCGAGGTCTCCGTCATGCCCCAGGCGTGGCAGAGGCGGACGCCGAGCTTGTCGTACGCCTCCATGAGGGAGGGCGGGCAGGCGGCGCCGCCGATCGTGACGTTGGCCATCGACGTGAGGTCGCGCGGGTTGGCGGTGACCTCGGCGAGCAGCCCCTGCCAGATGGTGGGGACGGCCGCGGCGTGCGTCGGGCGCTCCCGCTCGATCATGTCGGCGAGCGGGGCGGGCTGGAGGAAACGGTCCGGCATCAGCATGTTGACGCCCGACATGAAGGTCGCGTGCGGCAGACCCCAGGCGTTCACGTGAAACTGCGGGACTACGACAAGGGTGGTGTCCTTGTCCGTCAGGCCCATCGACTCGGACATGTTGACCTGCATGGAGTGCAGGTAGACCGAACGGTGGGAGTAGACGACGCCCTTCGGGTCCCCCGTCGTGCCGGACGTGTAGCACATCGCGGCGGCCTGGCGCTCGTCCAGCTCCGGCCAGTCGAAGCTGGTGGGGCGGCCGGCGAGCAGCTCCTCGTAGTCGTGCACGCGCACCGTCGCGCCGTCCAGCACGGACCGGTCGCCGGGACCCGAGACGATCAGGTGTTCCACCGACGTCAGCTGGGAAAGCAGCGGCGCGATGAGCGGCAGCAGGGAGCCGTTGACGATGACGGCCTTGTCGTCGGCGTGCTTGACGACCCAGACCAGCTGCTCGGCGGGGAGGCGGAGGTTCAGCGTGTGGAGCACCGCGCCCATGGAGGGGATGGCGAGGTACGCCTCCACGTGCTCCGCGTTGTTCCACATCAGGGTCGCCACACGCTGGTCGGCGTCGATGCCCAGCTCGTCGCGCAGGGCGTTGGCGAGCTGGGTGGCGCGCCGGCCGATCTCCGCGAAGCTGCGCCGGTGCGGCTCCGGCTCTCCGGTCCAGGTCGTGACCTGCGACTTCCCGTGGATCGTCATCCCATGCGTCAGGATGCGGGTGACAGTCAGCGGTACGTCCTGCATGGTGCTGAGCACGGCGTCCTCCCGGTGGGCGCTACGCGGCAGTAGGGTTGCGCTGATTCTGCGCACATACCGCTTGGTATGTCACTACTCCCGGGAGTACGAATCGGTGTCGCCACGCACTGTCACGCCGCCCGGAACCGGGCCGGGCCCCTCTGTTCCACCTCCGCGGAGGCCACCGCTCAGCGGTCCCCGATCAGCTCCGGGTCCTGGCGGAGCTTGCCGAGCGCCCGGGAGACCGCGCTCTTGACCGTGCCGACGGACACCCCGAGCACCTCGGCGGTCTGCGCCTCGCTCAGGTCCTCGTAGTAGCGGAGGACGACCATCGCCCGCTGGCGGGCCGGCAGCTTCAGGACCGCGCGCCACATGGCGTCGTGCAGCGACTGCCGCTCCGCCGGGTCCGGGCCGGGAACAGCCTCCTGCTCGGGCAGCTCGTCGCAGGCGAACTCGTCGACCTTGCGCTTGCGCCACTGCGAGGTCCTGGTGTTCAGCAGGGCCCGGCGGACATAGCCGTCGAGGGCGCGGTGGTCCTCGATCCGGTCCCAGGCGACGTAGGTCTTGGTGAGCGCGGTCTGCAGCAGGTCCTCGGCATCGCTCGGGTTGGCGGTGAGCGAGCGCGCCGCCCGCAGCAGCACCGGACCGCGCGCCCGCACGAACGAGGTGAACGAGGGGTACGGAAGGTGCGGCGCCGCCGACGTGCGCGCGGCACGGCCTGAGGTGCCCGGCGTGCGCGCCGGGGCAGCGGCGCGCGCCGGCGCGTAAGTGCGTACCGCGGCCGACGTGCATGCCGGTGCGGCTCCCCTGTGGGTGCCTGTGCGGACTGGCGTGGTCATGGCTCCACGCTAGAAGCGGGGCCCGCCTCCCAAATCGCCCCCAGGTCCCGAAACCGCGTCCGCCTCAGGGTGTAGGACCGGGTCCGCCTCCACCTCCTGTAGGTGGAGGGGGCCGTACCCGGGTCCTCAGGGTCGGCCCCGAGGCCCCGGTACGGCCGCGGGGTGGACGGCGGACGGCCCGGCCGTACGCCGGAGTGGCGTACGGCCGGGCCGTCGTGCGAGCCCGTCGCGGCCCGGCCCCCCGGCCGGACCGCGAACGGCTCGGGGCTCACCAGAGGTTCGTGAAGTTCACCGCCAGGTTGTACGTGGACTGGTCGATGTCGGTGAAGCCGGACCCGTTCACCTGCGCGGAGTTGCTCTGGTTCGACGCTCCGGCGCCCGTCGCCTGCTGCTGCGAGGTCGAGGAGTTACCCGCGTTGTCCCGGCCGACGCCGCTGCCGCTGATCGTGGCCACGCCCGCGTTCGATCCGCTGCTCGCGAGCGCGCCGTTGTCCGCCTGGGCCACTCCGCCGAGGAGAACGGCGGCCAGAGGCAGCGCGGCAACGACGGCGAGAGCACGAGCGGTACGGATGCTTGCCATGTCTGTTCCTCCAGGAACCGGAAGTAGGGCTGAGGCTGAACCCGGGCCGGCGGCCGACCGCCCGGTTCTGATCACGACGTCGCGGACCAGAACTGCCCACCGCCCCACCGCCGAACCGCTCCTCGCTTCCGGTTCCCCCGCAAGCGTGAGGAACCCGAACCAAACCCCCGCCCCGAGGCGAACCGTGCACCCTGCGCCCGCATGAGCGGCACCCGAAGAGGGAAAGGCGGAGGCGGACCCGACCGGATTCGAACCGGCGTCCTCACGGTTTTGGAGACCGCGCGCGACGACCTCTGCGCTACGGCTCCGCCCCCGCCGGCCATCCTAGAAGCCCCGCCCCCATGACGAACGGCCCCCGCCCGGTTCGCCCGGTCGGGGGCCGTTCACCCGCGGTGGGTGTGGGATTTGAACCCACGGTGACTCGCGCCACGACGGTTTTCAAGACCGTGCCGCCTGCCCAATCGGGACCGCTTTGACCTGCACCTAAGGCATACGAAAGCCCGTATGCGCCAGGTCTGGCCCGCGCATGGCCCACGGTGGGTGAGCTCTCAGAGGAGGAACGCAAGAACAGGCTGGAACAGGGGCCCCAGCCAGAGCACCTGGGGAAACCTCGTCCACACTCGAGAGCGCCTCGAGCTCGTAAACCTTGGGGCAACCACCAGAGATCACAGCTCCCGCCGTGCTCGCTTCCATCGGCCTACTATGCGCCGGTGCAGCGGGCCTGCTGTCTACGTGGTTCGACTGACCCTCATAGCGAACGAACCGCGTGCCTGCAGTCCGCTCGACGTGCGGCACTTGCCGGGCCCAGCCGCGAGCGTCCGCAATTAGCCTCCCGGCGCAGAGGGCCGTCTGTGCCGGGAGGCAGCGATCTTAAGTCTGCCCCTGTCACTGAGCACCTCTCTTCTATACGCTAGGTCTTCGCGCGTCGGTGACGCCGACCAGGGGGAGCAGTAAGAGAAAAAATGAACCGTCGCCCGTTCGTCACATACCTCGATGAGGCATGGACTCGTCTCTTTCACGGGCGAGGTCGGTCGGAAATACCCGACATCATCAACTGGGCGGATATAAACGCGTCCTGGTTTGAAGTCCGCAACAACGTTTTGACTGCCCTCCGAAGTGGCAAAGTCGGCCCTGACTATGTCGAAGTTCTAGATCTACCCAAAAATCCAGTCGCCGTGCGACCGATCGCCCGCCTGACAGTGCACGATCGTCTCGTTTACGACACACTCGTCTTCTCTATTGCAGAGCGGGTTGAGGAGCAGCTTCGCGGCAGCGTTTACAGCGCAAGATGGGGCGACAACGGCAAGTCGTTCTGGTCACCCGTCAACTCCTGGGTTTCCATGCAAAAGCACGGCGTGCAGTTGGTGACTAAAACTCCATTTCAGCTAGCCCGAACTGATGTTGTTTCGTTTTACGAGCATATCGATATTGATACGCTGGCGATCGATATCCAATCTACGGGCGCTTCCACCTGGGCAGCAGAAAATCTGATCACCTATCTGCGAATGTTCCAGTCATCGAGTCACGCTTGGGGCATACCGCAGGGGCCTGATTCTTCGGCCATCCTGGCTAATCTTTACCTGCTACCCGTCGACGAGTTCGTTCACAGGGCGAATTTTGAGTATCTGCGCTACTCGGATGACATGATGCTATTTGACACGGAGAGAGAGTCGCTCCGGAACGCACTACTTGAAATAAACGCCATTCTTCGATCGCGCCGCCTCTCTATGTCCATGAGCAAAACGAGCATTTATGACGAGGCGAACGCACTTTCGCAACTCGAGAACCTAGAAAAGGATGCGATCAATTACGGGCTAAAGATTGGAGAAATTGGGGCCGACGAAAGACTCTTTAAACTATTTCTCGAAGCAACCGAAGGGAAGCAGTTAGACCGAGACGTGAAGTTCGCGCTCTTCCGTATGGGCAACCTGAAGGACGACCGCGCACTCCCCTGGGCTCTACGACACCTCAAGGAAAGTCACCACTTGGTGGTCGAAATAATCAGATACCTTGAGTGCTTTCCTGAGCGCTTAAATGCAGTCACCAGGGCCTACGTGTCTACGATGCAGCAGGCCGCTGGCCATAAGTACGACAGCTTGGAGCAGCGCATACTTCAAGCAGCTACGCGCCAGAGAATCAGCTCACCCGAAATCCGGGATGCAGCCTGGGCGATACTTCAGAACAAGAATAAGTCGAGCCTTCCTCGCGAGTTTGCCGCCCGATATCTCGGAAGGGTAAGTACGATCGCTGACGGACAGCTCCTGCGACGCGAGTACGAGAACGAATCCGACGTTAACGTTCGCCGCGCATTGCTGGTCGCAATGTACGAAGCACACTCGGTCTCCCGACCACTGCTTGAGAGATTGGCTCGGTCGACCTCTAGGCTGATGTGGGTTAGCCGTTACCTTCTCGGTGACCCCGCAGTCCCCCTACCCCGCTAGGAGATTTTTTTGCTGCGCCTTGCCGTATACGCACTTCTGGCGATTTCAACAGGGGTGGCCAGTTTTTTCATCAGCAACTCCACGCTCGTCAATATGACCGCTGGTCTCAGTGTGGGTTTGTTCGTACCAGTGATTGACGAGGTAGCACAGAACTGGGGAAATATTAGGCATCTTTGGTATTCGCTGCGCTATCGCGGCCGTTCCATACGCGTCTCGACATCGTACTTGTTCAAAATCTACGTCGACGGAAATTATCTACTGATCCGAGGATCACGGTACCGCACCCAATTCCAACCAGTGGGCGGGGTTCACAAGGTTTCACCCCAAGGGAACGCCACGCTTTCCGCCATGGGGGTAACAGATGATGACCTAATCCCCCTCGATTCTGTAAGATATGGCGACCTGCGCGTACGAGTACCGGGGAAGAACATATTTCAGTTCTTCCGTTGGTTCGATTCTCGGCAAGGTCGCGAGGATTCTCCATGGCGTGAATTTCAAGAGGAATTGCTAGCGACTGGGATTCTTCCGCTAGATAAATTTCCACACATCATGCACAACTATCTTGGGCGAGAGGTTGATCGTATTCGCTACAGTCCGTGGGCAGAATCATTGGAGATTCTGGTGGCGGACGTCTATGAGCTCGTGCCCAACCAAGAACAAGAGGATGCATTTCGCCAACTGGCCGCCACGGGGCATCCGGACATCGTGTGGGTTTCTTCGCAACAGATCAAACGTCGCGGCGCCATCACGGGGCAGCCTCAGACCATCGAAATCTCGGCGCACAGCCAACGCATCCTGTGACGAGGTATCGGAGCGGATAGGGCGGGGTGCTGCTTCGGCGCAAGTGCTCAAGGCCCCGTCATGGAGGATTGAGCAGACTGCGGCCTGCCGGCAAGCGCGACTTGGGATCAGGATCTTCGACCACTCTAGCCATGATGTACCCCCCTAGGGCATCAGCCTGTCGATTGACATGAGCGCGGCACAGGCACCGGCAGGGCTGGAGCGGGGCGAGATAGAAGCGCAGGTTGGGGGCCGGGCCGCGCGCGACAAACGGAGCGAGCCGTTCTGGCGAGGTAGAGAACCTTTTCCTGCTCTCATTTGGTCAGGCCAGGAGAACAACCGACCCAAGTACTGCGGGCCGTCGATGACCTGCCCACCTCTTCAGAGGGAATAGCGATCAGGCCCTTGCAAGGCCATGAGGACATCGGCTGGGTCGCCCTCGTACAGCAGGTGCGGCTCGTCTGGTGTAGGAGGCACGAATCTGGTGCGGTAGCGCTGGAGGTCACTTTCCGCGAAGTAGATTGCGTTCGGGTCGTTCGCGTGGAACTCGTTGCGCTTGCTGACCCTGGACCAGAGTTCTTCATGGCTGGCAGCAAGGTAGACGAGCACGGGGACCGCGCCGGCGTCGGTGGCAATGACCTGCCATTTGGCGCGATCCTCGGGGGTCCAGAAGCCGTGGTCGACTACGACGTCATGTCCGGCCTTGAGCTGTGTGCGTAGGTCGGCCGCCACGTCTGCGAGCACGGGCCGTTCCAAGGTGGGGAAAACGCCCCGCGGAAAGTCGACTCCATAGACGCCGTGCCGGCGGAACATTTCCTCGTCCGGGCACAGGCGCACGAATCCCCGATCCGTCAGGGCGCGGGACAGTGTGGTCTTGCCAGAACCGGGAAGCCCGGCCATCAGCACGCAGAACGGGGGGCGCGCGGGCGTCGGTTGCGTCATGGCTCGTGAGATGACTGCTGCCTCGCTTTCGGTTCCTGGCGCTGTGCTGCCACCGGGCCTGGCCGTGAGCGGGGCACCCCCTCGCTCTTCTGGCTCGTTCGCGGGTGTGGTGTTCGCGCCTGTCACAGGGTGACCTCGGTTTCGGTGCGCCACGTACGGCCCGGCGCACCGAGGTCGACGCCGTACTCCACGACGGTGTCCTCACTGTCCAGAAACTTCGCGGTCATCACGACCACCGGATCGGCCGGCGGGTTCTCCGGGTCCAGTTCCAGAAGCCGCGCATGCTCCGGTGTGAGACGGCTGGACGATGCGGTGTCGATTCGGCGAGTGATCGGGTGGCCGGTCGCCTGGGCGATGAGCTGGAGCGACGTGCCCCCCGTCAGGCGCTCGCTCTCCGCCAGCTGCGGCACCAGCTTCCCGTACCGGGCGGGAATCCACGACGTGCTGTGAGCGACGATGCCGTGCCGGTCCCGGTACACCCGGCTGCGCCGTACGACCTTCGAGCCGGGCTTGATGTCTAGGGCCTGCGCTACGTCAGCGGGTGCTGGCACAACGGCTGCCTGGTGCGAGTCGGACCGTTCGCCCGTCCCCCAGCTGGAGCCGGTACGGCGTCCCCGGTCCTGTCGCTGGGCGCCCGAGGACATCGGGGCCGGCTGGTCCAAGACTTCGGTGCCGATTCCGTGGATGCCTCGGACAAGGCCCTCGCTGCGCAGCTTCCGCAGGGCCTTCTCCGCCGTGGCAGTGCTGACCTTCCACTCTTCGGCGAGGTTCTTGATGCTCGGCAGGAGCGTCCCCGGCCGCAACTCGCCGGACGAGATCAGCTCTGAGTAGTGAGCGGCAATCTTTGCGTAAGGCGCCCGATTGTCGGCCTGGCCTGCCATTTCGCTTGCTCCTTCGCGTGAACATCCCTGAGGTTCCCTACCTTACTGCTTGACACCGCAGGGAACCCTAGGGAACCTTAGGGATGTGCCCGCCGGTCGGATCGCTTGCGCGGAGGGCTCCCGACACACCTGTGTCCGCCGCCCGGAGGGCTCCGTGAAACGGGCTCCAAGGAAGCGCCGGATCTTTGACAACTGAATGGGGATCACGCCGCCTCTCCTCGGCCAAGTAGGCGGCCACACGGGCTCTCCGTGTGAGTACAGCGCGATTTGCTCTATCCGCAGCGTTCGAGCTGCGGCCGGTTGCCTCCGCCGCACGTCTCGTACGTGCGGCGCTGAGGGGAGCCGGATTACCGACTTCGACGGCGTGCGGCTCCGGTGCGGGAACACCGGAGCCGCTGTTCGGGCCGTCTCACCTGCCAGGGAGACAACGACCCATGAAGACCATCGCAGCACTTCAGGACCTTGTTACGGCCGGGTCGCTCGACTTCGAGCCGCCGGCCGCTGAGCTGGACGCGATCGAGCAGGAGATGCCGCTCATCCGGGCGGAGGTCGAGCTGCTCGACGCGCAGATCATGACCATCGACCGCCCGGCCAGTGAGCTGGACGTATGGCGTATCCGCCGGGCCCGGAACCGGGTCCTGGCCGCCCGCCGTGACCTGACCAACCGCACCGTCACGGTGCAGCCGGGTGGTGCGGCATGAACGGCTTCTCGCTGTCGCAGCGCGCCGCGCTCGTGCTCGTGTTCGCCGGTATCAGCCTGGCGGGTGTCGGGTCGGTGCTGGCGGCCGTGCTGGACGAACCGGCGTGGCGGTGGCTGAGCGCCGGCGCCGTCGTCGTTCAGCTCATCGGCTGGGTGCTCTACGGCCGTGCCCGTCGGGGTGGTGGGGCATGACGACGGCCGACACCTTCACCGCCCAGATGTCCATCGCACCGGTCACCGGCCGGTGGCGCCTGTACGTGGTGATCTACGGCGAGCTGGTCTCCGAGTGGCCCGAGTACGTCTTCGACGGCGCCACGGTGCCGAGTGTTCAGGACCGTCCACGGGCCCTGAACGCGCTCGGCTACACGTTCACCGACGGCCCCGCGTGGGACTGGACCGAGGACCACGTCCCCGGCGATGACCCGGCCGGCCCGGTCCATCTGATCGCGTCCGCACGGGTGCGGGAGGTGGCGTCGTGAACGATGTTCAGATCCGTTCAGCGGAGCGGGCGCTGTCCGCCGGAACGTGGCTGATCGTCGGCGGAGCGATGCTGTATTCGATCCTCACGGTCACCCCGCTCGCGGCCCGCCACACCCCCGAGGGCTGGCGGTGGACGGCCCCGATCCTGCCGCTGGTCGTGGACGCGGCCGTGATCATCGTGGTCCGCCTGGGCGCCACCCTGGCCCGCCTCGGCGGCAACGGCGGCGGGTGGCCGGTCGTCTTGCGGTGGATGACCGGTGTCATGACGCTCGCCCTGAACGTCGCCGACAGCGTGTTGAAGAAAGACCTGGTCGGGGCGTCCGTCCACTCCGTCGCCCCGCTCCTGCTGATCGTCACGGCCGAAGCCGGACTCGCGTACCGCCGGGCCATCACAGACGCCCAGCAGGCCCGGGAAGCCCAGCTCAAGGCCGACCGCAAGGAGCGCGAGCAGGAAGCCGCCGAACTCCGCGAGGCGCAGGAGCGGCGGGCCCGTGAGGAGCGCGAGCACGCCGCCCTGCTGGCGCGTGAGCAGCGTGAGCACGAAGCCCTGTTGGCCCGTGAACAGACGGCGCGTGAGGCGGCGGTGCGGCGTGAGGAGCGTGAGCGGGCCGAGGCCCGGGAGCGTGCTGAGCGGGAGGCTCGTGAACGCCGTGAACGCGAGCGTGAACACCAGCGCGCCGAGCGTGAACGCCTTGAACGTGAGGTCGCTCAGCGCCGCGAGCGCGAGCGTCTGGAGCGCGAGCAGGCAGAGCGTCGACAGCAGGAGGAGCGGGCCGAGCGTGAGGCCCGTGAACGCGAAGCGCTGCTGTCCGGTGGCCCGGTGAACACCAAGCTGCCCGAGGACCGGGCCCGGCAGATCGTCACCGCCGCCCACGCCTGCGGCCTGCCCGTGCGTAACGCGGCGGAGCTGTGCGGGTGGTCGGTCGGCTGGGTCTCCACCCGCTACCAGGAACTGCGCGACACCACCGCCCCCGCTCTTGAGGGCGCCTCGGCATGAGCGGCCTGCCCACGTACCGGTGGCGCCTGGCCCCCGAGGGTCTGGCCACCCGGCGTCAGCTCCGTGCGATGGGACTGCGCCCAGGTGGTCAAGACGTGGCCGCGGAAGTCCGCCGGCCCCGGCGGCGCCGTGAGCCGCTGGTCGCCTACCTCTACCGCATCGACCTCGCCCGCCCGGTACGGCCCATGACCCCGGGTCGCACCGCCGCCCTCGCGGCGGCCATGCGGGCCCGTCGCACCTGCCCCGCCTGTCATCGGGATGCCGGGTACTGCATCCCGCGCTCGCTCGGCACGTGCGTGACCTGCGCCGATACAGCCGAACTGTCAGCCGCGTGAAAAGCGGTAAGCACCCTTCCACAGAAGTTGGAGTACGGCATGCCCGATTACCACTTCGTCATCACCGTGCAGAAGCCCGACCCTCGCGGTGGATACGCGGTGGCCGACTGGTCCGGCTTCCTGACGCCGGAGCCGGACTGGTCGCGGCACGAGACGTACAAGGCGATCCGGCGGGAGTTCGAGCAGCGCCACCCCGACCTGGTGGGCGGCAACGTCATGTTCTTCTCGCTGGAGCCGAACACGCTCTGACCTCGTACGACTGGCTGCGCGGTGACCCGAACTCTCGCTTGGTAGGCCGGGTTCGGGTCACCGCCTCCTCCACAAGGGAGTGCACTCAGCATGACGGAAGTCAGTACAGAACCGGTAGCAGCCCCCGCTGCTACCTCACCCGAACCCCCTCCCCCCACCAACAACCCCGCCCCGACCCCGGCGTCTCCCGCGCAGTCCGCCGGCCGGGAGGTGGAGCACACGCCGGGCGGGTGGCCGGTGGTGCCGCTCGCGGTGACCGGGGTCAACTCCACGATCGGGGTGGTCGCCGCGTCCTCGCTGGCAGCCGGCCCGGTCGGCGTCGCGGTGGCCGCCACGGGTGCTGCCGTCGTCGGCGCTGCCGCCGCGGTGCGCCGCCGCAGGGCTCGCACCGCTCGTCGTGCGGCGAACCCCGTCCGTACGGGCACCGTCCGACAGCGCTCCGCCCGTGCGGGCAGTGCCAGTAGCGGGCTGCCCGCGCAGGCCCGTACGAAGAGCGCTTCCCGCTCCGCTGGCCCCACCTCGCGGACCCGTGGCGCCTCCAAGGGGGCTGCGGGCACTCGTACGGCTGGTGGCCGGTCCACTCCGAAGACGGGCCGGACCGGTGCTGGCGTCAAAGCCGGTGGCGGCACTGCGGGACGCGGTGGCAAGTCACCCTCTGCGGGCCGGGTTTCGCAGGTCAAGGCCCTGCGCGACACGGCCCGCCGGGGCTCTCCGTCTCGTCACGCGGCGCGTACGGGCACGGCTCAGGCTCGCCGTTCGGTTGCCGATGCCCGCCGTACCGCCCGCGCCAACACCGCCTCCGGCAGGTCCCGTTCGGGGTTGGTCGGCCGTGCCGGTCGGGCGGTGGCAGGCGCCGCGCGTTCCGCCCGGGACACCGCGGTGCGCCGAAACCGTGCCGCACGGGACCAGCGGAGTGCCGCTCAGCTCGCCGCCGGCCGAGACCGGGTTCGCCGTGCCGGTGTCCGCCGCGCCGCCCGCTCCGCCCTGCGCCGGTCGGCACTGCGGCGTCACAACCGTCGTCTGCTGGCTGGGCTGCTCGCGGCCCCGTTGGGGCTGCTCGGGATGCTGTCTACGCCGCTGGGCCGCAGGCTCGGCTGGGCCTGGCTCCAGCACCCTGGACGGCGTCTCTACCAGCACCTGATGCGCACCGCTGATGAGCGCCGTGCCGCGCGTGACGAGGCGATCCGTGAGCGGTTGGCTGCCGAGGAGCAGGCCATCGACGCCGAGGGCGACGGTGCTGATCAGGAGATCGGCGACACCGTGCAGCGCCCGTTCCATCTTCTGCCCGCCCCGTTCAGTACTCCGCTGGAGGTTGTCAGCATGTCCGGTTTCCGCTTCGAAGAGGCCGCTGCCGAGATGGAGAACGCGGCCCGCACCTACGAGCCCGAGAACAGCATGGAGATCCTCTCCATGGTCGAGAACCTGCCCGACGCCCTGACCTCGGTCGCGAACACGTTCCGCATCCTCGCGGAGCGCTCGGACTCGGAGTTCCCGCTGGAGAAGGACATCGCCGGGGCCTTTGACGAGATCTACGGCGCCCTGATGCGGGCCGTGGACGCGTCCGGTGACCTCGGTGAGCTGTTCCGCCAGGTGCACGAGCACGACATCGCCCGGCACGAGGACCCCCGCAACGGCCCCGAGGCCGAGAAGGGCTGGAACGTCTGACATGGCCACCAACACCACCACCAACAACAGTGGTTCGGGTGGGCCGGTGTGGGACTGGGCTGCCGGTCACGGACCCGTGACCGGCGCTCTGTCCGCCACCACCGGCGCCTTCGCCGTCGCCGCCACCGGTGCCGCCGCCCACATGCCCCCCGGCTGGGTTCTCCTGGTCGGCACCGCCGGCGCGATCGGCCACACCATCAGCAGCCTGCGCGACCGGTTGTCCGCCCGGACCATCGCCATGCGCTCCGCATCCTGGCTGGTCGGGGCCGGATGGACGACGTGGGCCATGACGGACGGGCCCCTGACGTGGGCGGCGCTCGGTTCCCTCGCCGTGCTCGGGGTCGGGATCGGCACGACCGCCCACTCCACGCTCCTGCATGAGGAGGCCCGGGAGCTGGAAGCCCTCGCGGCGGCTGAACGACAGGTGGCGGCCGAACTGTCCGCCGGGCGCCGTGAGATCGCCGCGGAGTGGGTGGACCGCGTTCAGCGGGTCTGCGGCATCAGCCTGCGTGTGCTCGCGGTGGAGATGTGGCCGACCGGGACCGGCTTCACCATCGATGCCGAACTCCCGCCGGGAGGCACCACCTACACTCGCATCGCACAGGAAGCGGCCAAGCTCAGCGCCGATGCCCGCCTGCCGCACGGCTGCACCGCGACCGCCGGGCCCGGCATCGACCAGGGGCGGGTGCTGATCGATGTCACGACGAAGAATGTGCTGGAGCAGGAGGTGTTCTACCCCTCCGACTACAGCCGCCTGTCCATCCACACCGGCATCCCCTGGGGCCTGCGGACCAACGCGGACGAGATCCGGGCCTATCTGCGCGAGCAGTGCGCTCTGGTCGTCGGGCCGACCGGTTCGGGCAAGACGAACATGGTCCACACGATCCTCGCCGGGTTCGCCCGCGCCGAGGACGTCCTGACCTGGGTCATCGACCTCAACGCCGGGTCAGCCGGCCTGCCCTGGGTCCGCCCCGCCTTCGACCTGTACGGGAACCCGTTGCAGGGTGCCCGTCCGGGGATCGACTGGCTGGCAGGCACCCGCGAAGAGGCCCTGGTCATGCTGAATGCCCTGGTGCGGATCGCCAAGCACCGCAAGACCACCTACCAGGACCTGATGGCACGGGCCAACACCGATCTTCTGCCCATCAGCCCGCAGATCCCCCAGATCATGCTGGTCATCGATGAGGGCGCCGAGATCTTGTCCAGCAACGACCGCGAGCTGAAGAAGCTCGCCGCCCTCATCCTGGAAGTCATCCGCATCGCCCGCGCCATGGGCGCCCGCACCGTCCTGACCGCCCTCGGAGCCACCAGCGCCGTCCTCGGCAACCTCATGCTCCGCCGGGAAGCCAAGGTCCGCGTCGCGCTGACCGGCGGCGAGAAGGAAGGGATGGACCTCGGCAAGCAGTTCCCCGGCTCGCGCGGACTGCGTCCCGAGCAGGCCCCGTACAAGGGCTCCGGGTTCATGGGCACCCCGGAGAGCGAACCGGGACTCTTCAAGTCCTGGCGGATCCTCCCCAACCAGATCAGCGACATCGTCACCGCCACCGCCAGCATCCACCCCACTCTCGACGGCCCGTCGGCCAAGGCCGCCGGGGCGGCGTACGCGGACCGGTGGAGCCCGGAGCGGACCCAGTGGATGCGCGACCACAGCACCGCCCCCGCAACACCGGCCGCTGACACGGCCACACCGGGCGGTGGCGGGTTGAACCTGTCCGCGCTCCGCGACCAGTCGCACGCCGACGAGCACGACGCCACGGTGCAGGCATTCCTGGAGCAGATCGACCGGGAGTTCGGCACCGCCCCCGAGCCCGACTCGGGGTCGGAGCGTCCGGCCGGGCCGGGGCTGAACCTGTCCGCGCTCCGGCCGGAGAACAACGCCGCCCGGCAGGCCGCGCTCCAGCTCCTCATGGACGCCGGCCCCGAGGGCACCGGCGCTTCCGCGATCTCCCGGGCCCTTGCCCAGGAGCACGGCACCACCCGACAGACCGTCGTCGGCTGGCTCAAGGAATGGGCCCAGACCGGCGAGGCGGTGCGCGTCGGAGAGGGCACCAAGACCCGCTACGTCCACCGCCGCCACACCTGACGGCCACCCCGGTTGTCGCCTGTCACCCGGCCCGCCCGAGAACCCCTCCACAGGGGCTTGGGCGGGCCGGAAACAGCTTGTGACCTGCAAGGCGACAAGCGACAAGACAAGCGACAAGGCACACGACAAGCCAGACGACAAGCCGACAGCCGCCCGCCCCCTCTCCGGCGGGCGGCTGTTGTGGCCCGTGAAGGAGCCCCGTCGTGCATGACGCCACGTACCAGATCACCACCTGCACCCCCGCTACGGTGGCCCAGCCCGCCTACTTCCCCGCGTCCGAGGGACCCGCGATGCTGCCGGATGAGATCCCGCCCGGCGTCCAGGTCGTCACCCTCCCCGGCGGCATCCGCACCCTCGCCTACACCCACACCCCGCCGCCCGTAGCGCCACCCGTTCCGGTCGCGCAGCCGATCCCGGCATGGGCCAAGACAACCGCGCTCCTCGTGCCCACCGTCGGCGGCGGCACCGCGGCTGCCGGCATCGGAATCTCCTACGCCGCCCCGGGACTGATCGCCATGAGCCACGCCCTCTGGGCCGCCGTCGCCCTCATCGCCGCCGCCGCCATCGGCGTCCCCGCCCTCCTGCGACTCGGCCGCAACACCACCGGGACCGGCGGGGGCTCGACCCACATCACGCAGAACATCACCGCCACCGGCCTCTTCGGCAAGGCCCACGGAACCATCAACCACTGAACACCGAGGGCGGCCCCCGTCTCGCCAAAGTCCGGGGCCGCCCTCATCCAGCACGCAACAGAACTGGAGACACCCAGCATGACCCAACTGACCCCCGTCCGGCGAGCCCTCCACCTGGCCACCGCACTCGATCTCGCCGCGCACGGCCTGCCGGTCCTGCCCCTGCGCGCAGGGAAGGTCCCGTTCGCGAACTGCCCCGATTGCCTGTACAGCAGGTGCGACGGCCGGCCGAACATGAAGACCCCCGGCCCCTGCGAGTGTTCGCGCCCGTGCCACGCCTGGGCCGCGGCCACCACCGACCCCGCCACTTTGACCGGGTCCGGATGGGCGTCGGCGTGGCGGCAGGCGGAGGCTGTGGCCTACCACCCCGGCGGCGCCGGGCTGACCGTGGTCGACCTGGACGACGCCGACGCCATTGCCTGGGCACGTGCCACGCTCCCCGCCACCCGCACCGTGTCCACCACGCGGGGCGAGCACTGGATCTACCGGGGCGCCATGCAGTCCGCGAACGCCGTACGGCCCGGGGTCGACGTCAAGTCCACGATGTCCTACACCCGGTGGCTGGGCCCCGGCTCCGGCCCCATGGCCGACCTCCCCAGCACCGTCCGCGCGCTGGTCGCCTCAAAGCCGTCTCCGGTCCGGGCCGTCGCCGCGCCCGTGCCGACCGGGGGCGGGGAGTGCCGTCACCGCACGCCCGCCTTCCTGGAGCGCGGGATCGCCATGGCTGAGCAGCGAATTACCGCCGCCACGACCGCCGTGCACGCCACCGTCTACCGCACCTTCCTCGCCGTGCTCTCCACGCACGGCGGGTGCGGGTGCCTGACCGACGCCCACATGCAGCGCCTGTTCGCCGCCGCCCAGTCCAAGGGTGAGTCTGCCCGGCACTGCACCGACGCCTGGACCAACGCC
Organism: Streptomyces sp. SID9727; assembly: GCF_010550605.1. Lineage (GTDB taxonomy): Bacteria > Actinomycetota > Actinomycetes > Streptomycetales > Streptomycetaceae > Streptomyces. Next base: position 5,014 of record NZ_JAAGNI010000476.1, on the reverse strand, counting down.
CTCGTCCGACTGGGGATGTGACCGTGTCCGACGACGAGAAGAACCCCGCCCGCGAAGTCATCACCGACTACGCCCAGTCCCACTTCCGGTACTTCCGCACCGCCGACGGCACCGTCTACGCCCAGCGCAACGGCCACCCCGTCGCCCGCCCCATCCGCTCCCAAGGCACCACCGGCAGCCACCGCCAGGAACTCATGGTCGGCCTCTACAAGGACGGTCACGGCATGTTCAACGGCACCGCCCTCAAGGAAGCGCTCGACTTGATCGAAGCGCTCGCCCTGACCGAGGACACCCAGGCCGTGCACATCCGCGTCGCCCCCGGCTTCGACGGCGCGACGTGGCTGGACCTGGGACGGTCCGACGGGAAGTCCGTCCGCATCCACCCCACCGGCTGGGAGATCACCGTCCCCGACCCGCGCGAGGTGTGCTGGCGGCGCACCCAGCTCACCGGGGAGCTCCCCCTGCCGGCGAAGGACACCGAGGGCAAGGGCATCGACCTTCTGCTGCGGCTGTGCAACTTCGCCACCGCGGAAACCGAGTGCCTGGCCATCGCCTGGCTCATCGGATGCCTGGGGCCCTCCGTTCCCGTCCCCGCACCGTTCCTCACCGGCCCCCAGGGGGCGGGGAAGTCCACGGGCGGACGGATGCTCGTACGCATCGTGGAGGGCATGAGCGGGGACCTGCGCCGGGCCCCGAAGGATGAGGAGAACCTGATCGCCGCCGTCGCGGCGGGGTGGGTGACCGCGCTGGACAACCTGTCCCACATGACGCCGGACCTGTCCGACGCCATGTGCTGCATCGTCACCGGCGCCGAGAACGTCAAGCGCGCCCTGTTCACCGACGGCGACGTCTTCCGCGCCCGCTACCGCCGCCCCCTGCTCCTGACCGGCATCGACGTCGGCGTCATCCGCCCCGACCTCGCAGAACGCCTCCTGCCCTTGCGGCTGGAGCGCCCCCGCGTCCGACGCACCGAAGCCGAACTCTGGACGGAGTACGAGGACGTCCTGCCCGTCGCCCTCGGATCGCTCCTTGACCTGACGGTGAAGGTGCGGGCCGCCGAGGCAGAGACGCCGACGGATCTGCGGATGGCGGACTTCGCGCACCTGTGCGCCCAGCTCGACGTCGCCACCGGCCTCGGTGCACTCGCGGCGTACCGGGCGAGCCTGGACGACCTGAACGACGACGTGATCGAGGGGGATCTGCTCGCTCAGACCGTCCTCGCGCACGCCGACACCATCGCCCCGGGTGGCCAGCAGCGGATGACGTCCACCGAGTGGCTGCACTGCCTCAGCCGCGTCTACAGCGGCGACGACCTGCGGCCCCTGCCCAAGGGGTGGCCGACCACCGGCAAGGTGCTCTCCGACCGGCTCAAGCGGCTGCAACCCACCCTCGCCGCCCGCGGGGTGCTCATCGACAGCGGACGCACCAAGGCGGGCCGCTATCTCGAAATGACCCGCCAGAGCGCACCGCCACCGCCCGAGCAGGCCGCCGCATTCTGACCCGAGCCCGGCTCATCACCCGCACAAGCAAGAAGAGCACGCCCGCCCGGGTGCTCCTCTTGCTTGTCGGCGGAACGCCGCGCCAAAGGCGTGCCCGAAGGGCTCCTTCTCACGCCTGAACGAGCACCACTACTACAGACCGCCCTCTCTTTTCCTAAGTAGGGAAGGTCTGCGTCACCTGCGTCACCCACGGCAAAAACTGGCCCTTGACCTGCGACAACAACGGTGACGCAGACGGCCGACCCTGCGTCATCCTGCGTCACCTGCGTCACCAGGCGACGCAGACGATGACGCACCGGTGACGCACGACCACTCACCCACGTCACCCAAAATCCCAGGTCAGAGGCTCAGGTGACGCGGATGACGCGGTGACGCAGAGATTCCCACTTAGGACAGATGCGCCCTAACGCCCAGATCCCAGAGGAGTAGCACCCATGGCCCGCCCCCAGATGCTCAAGCTCCCCGAAGTCCTCGCCGAGCTGAACATGTCCCGCGCCGCCTTCTACCGCATGCGCGCCCGGGGCCTCGCACCCAAGCTCATCAAGCTCCCCAACCACCAGGTCCGCGTGCGCCGCGCCGACCTTGACGCGTGGCTCAACAAGTACGAGGAAGCCGCCTGAGTCCGCTGTACCAACCAGTTCCGAGAGGGCCCGCCACGGCGGGCCCTCTCTCTTTGGAGAGACATGCTCACCTTCGAAGTCGTCATCTGGTCCATCCGCCAACGCAAGGGCCGGCCGAAGCCCTGGGAACTCCGCTGGCGGGTCGGCGGCGAGGGGCATTCCAAGAGCTACATGCTGAAGCCGCAGGCCGACGGGCGCCGTACTCAGCTCATGGCCGCCCTACAAGCCGGGCAACGCTTTGACGAGGAGACCGGTCTCCCCGAGAAGGAACTTGCCGCGCTCTCCATGCCCACGTGGTACGAGCACGCCAAGGCGTACGCGCTGATGAAGTGGCCCGGAGCGGCGGCCAAGCATCGAGCGAGCATTGCAGAGTCCCTTGCCGTCGTGACGCCCGTCTTCACGAGCGGTCGGGGCGCCCGCCCTGACGCTCGCGTGCTTCGGGCCGCCCTCTATCAGTGGGCGTTCCGGGCCGTGGACGGTCCGGGGGAAGAGTTGGTCTCGCGTGCTGACGGCCAAGAGCTCCCGGACAACGTCCGCGAAGCCCTGGAATGGGTCGCCCAGCACTCCATGCGGGTGGATGAGGCCGCGAAGCCGGAGCACGTACGAGCGGCACTGGCCGCCCTCTCCAAGCTCCTGAACGGGAAGCAGGCGGCTGAGAACACGGCGAACCGGAAGCGCATGGTGCTGAGCAACGCCTTCCGGTACGCCGTTGAGGAGCGGGCTCTCCTCACCCGCCACCCGTTCCTGTCCGTCGACTGGACCGCGCCCCAGACCTCAGATGAGGTCGACTTCCGCTGGGTACCCGGCCCGCGGCTCGCTCGCCACCTGCTCGCCGCCGTGGCCGCCCAGGGGGCCCGAGGTGAGCACCTGGAGGCGTTCTACGGGGCCGTGTACTACGTGGCGACGCGCCCCGGCGAGGCCGTGGCCCTACGGGAGTCGGATTTCGACCTGCCGCCGGAGAGTGAGCCGGACGCGTGGGGCGAAGTCCTGGTTTCGGAGAGCCACCCCGAGGTGGGAAGCGGCTGGACCGACAGCGGGAAGTCCCACGACGAACGGGGCCTCAAGCACCGCGCCCGGAAGGCCGTACGCTCAGTGCCCGTTCCGCCGGCGTACGTCCGCATGGTCCGCTCTCACATCGCGCGGTTCGGCGTGGCACCGGACGGCCGGCTGTTCCGGGCCGTGCGTGGTGGCCGCCTCACGTCGAACGAGTACTCCGAGGTCTGGAGCGAGGCGCGGAAGGCCGTACTCAGCGAGCGGGAGCAGGGCACCCCGTTGGCCGACGTTCCGTACGCCCTGCGTCACGCGGCCATTTCCCTGTGGATCAAGTCCGGCATGGACCCGGTGGAAGCCGCGTCCCGCGCCGGCCACAGCCTCGCGGTGCTCTACCGGTTCTACGCCAAGCTACTCAAGGGCGGGTCGGAGGCGGCCAATCTGCTCGTTGAGCAGGGGCTTCGCGCGGAGGAGTAAGGCGCGGTTCTGGCCCACGTATGGCCCACACGGCCTGGCCGACACCGGGAAACAGGCACCCGGGGTGAGACAAGGTGAACGCAGAGGGCGGGTCTCCGACTCGGAGACCCGCCCTCTGACCTGCACATTCTCTGACCTGTGGCGGTGGGTGTGGGATTTGAACCCACGGTGACTCGCGCCACGACGGTTTTCAAGACCGTTCCCTTAGGCCGCTCGGGCAACCCACCCCGCGCCGGTGCGGTCGGTGGGGACCGGTCCGGCGCGGGGACAGCCTATCCGGTCAGCTGTCGCCCTTGCGCTCCCCCAGGGTGACTTCGGCCGTCGCCGTCTTGCCGTCGCGCTCGTAGGTCAGGGTGACCCGGTCGCCCGGCTTGTGGGTCCAGATCTCACCGATCAGGGTGGGGCCGCTGTCGACGACGGTGTCGTTGAACTTCGTGATGACGTCGCCCGCACGCAGGCCCGCCTTGGCCGCCGGGCCGTCCTTCGTGACCGCGTCCGTGCCGCCGGTGCCCCGCTCCGCGATGACGGCGCCGCCGCTCTTCTCGTCCATCGTCACCGTGGCGCCGATGACGGGGTAGACCGGCTGGCCGGTCTTGATCAGCTGCTGGGCGACGGTCGTCGCCTGGTTGATCGGGATCGCGAAGCCGAGGCCGATGGAGCCCGCCTGGCTCTGGCCGGAGCTGCCGGTCGACTGGATCGCCGAGTTGATGCCGATGACCGCGCCGCCCGAGCTGAGCAGCGGGCCGCCGGAGTTGCCCGGGTTGATCGAGGCGTCGGTCTGCAGGGCGCTCATGTACGAGTTGCTGCCGCCGTTGCCGTCGCCCGAGGCGACCGGGCGGTTCTTCGCGCTGATGATGCCCGTGGTGACCGTGTTGGACAGGCCGAACGGGGCGCCGATCGCGATCGTGGAGTCGCCGACCGCCACCTTGTCCGAGTTGCCCAGCGGCAGCGGGGCCAGGGACTTCGGCGGGTTCTTCAGCTTGATGACGGCCACGTCGTAGCCCTGGGCCCGGCCGACCACCTCGGCGTCGTACTTCTTGCCGTTGGAGAACGTCGCCGTGAGCTGGCCGCTGTCCGCGGCCGAGGCCACCACATGGTTGTTCGTGAGGATGTGGCCTTCCTTGTCGTACACGAAGCCGGTGCCCGTACCGCCCTCGCCGTCACCGCCCTGCGCCTCGATCGTCACGACGCTCGGCAGCGCCTTGGCGGCCACACCGGCGACCGTGCCCGGGTCGCGCTTGAGGTCCTGCTGATTCGCCGACGCGGAGACCGTGGTCGAGCCGGCGTCGTCGTTGCGGTCCGCGGCCCAGTAGCCGAGGGCGCCGCCGATGCCGCCCGCCACGAGCGCCGCCACCACCACGGCGGCCACCAGACCGCCCGCACCGCGCTTGCGCGGCGCCTCGGGGGTGTGCGCTGCGCCGGGCGGGC
>NZ_JAAGNI010000459.1 GCF_010550605.1 Streptomyces sp. SID9727 | reverse complement strand
ACGCCTCTGGACGCGCCCGTGCGGCCGGGGCGGGCGGCGCTGCGGCGGGACCAGGCGCGCCGCCGCCGGCGGAACGCGGTGGTGGCGTCCGTCCTCGCGGTGGGCGTGCTGGGGGCGGGGGGCGCCGCCGTCCATCTGTCGACGGGTGACGACGACGGCAGCGACGAGGTCTCCGTCGCGACCGCCCCCGAGACCGACGGCTCCGTCACCGCGACCGCTTCGGCCGGGGCGTCCGCCTCCGCGACCCCGTCCGCCTCGCCCTCGCACTCCGCCGGGAGCCCGAGCCCGAGCGCCACGAAGAAGAAGGACCGGACGAAGCCGAAGAAGACGGCGCCCGCGACCACACGTCCCCCGGCGACGAAGGCCCCCTCCGCGACCCGGGCGGCCCCGGCCGAGCCCGCGCCGAGCCCGCCCTCGGACGCCGAACAGGTCCTGGCCCTGGTCAACACCGAGCGGACGAAGGAGGGCTGCTCGCCGGTGACCGGCAACGACGAGCTGACGAGCGCCGCGCAGCGGCACTCCGAGGACATGGCCGCGCACGACTACTTCTCGCACACCTCGCAGGACGGCTCGGGCCCCGGCGAACGGATCACGGCCGCCGGCTACCGGTGGAGCACGTACGGAGAGAACATAGCGAAGGGCCAGCGGACCCCGGCCGACGTGATGAACTCCTGGATGAACAGCCCGGGCCACCGGGCGAACATCCTGAACTGCTCGTTCAAGGAGCTGGGCGTGGGCATCCAGGACAGCCCCGGCGGCATCGTCTGGACCCAGGACTTCGGCGCGGGGATGTGAGGCCGCGGCGTCGCCGCGCGGGCGCGGGGTACATGTCTTCATCATCGACCCGCTGATGCCACCGGACCGGGGAGAGACCGTGTTCTACTACGTCCTCAAGTACGTCGTTCTCGGGCCGGCTCTGCGGCTGCTGTTCCGGCCGGTCATCGAGGGCGCGGAGCACGTTCCGGACGACGGCGCCGCGATCGTGGCGGGCAACCACCTGTCGTTCTCCGACCACTTCCTGATGCCCGCGATCCTCAAGCGGCGGATCACCTTCCTGGCCAAGGCGGAGTACTTCACGGGTCCGGGCGTGAAAGGCCGCCTGACGGCGGCGTTCTTCCGCAGCGCGGGCCAGATCCCCGTCGACCGCTCGGGCAAGGAGGCGGGACAGGCCGCGATCCGCGAGGGCGTCGAGGTGCTGGAGCGGGGCGAACTGCTGGGCATCTATCCGGAGGGCACGCGCTCGCACGACGGGCGGCTCTACAAGGGCAAGGTCGGGGTGGCGGTGATGGCGATCCGGGCGCGGGTGCCGGTGGTGCCGTGCGCGATGGTCGGCACCTTCGAGATCCAGCCGCCCGGCAGGCGGCTCCCCCGCCTCAAGCCCGTCACCATCCGCTTCGGCGAACCGCTGGACTTCTCGCGCTACGCGGGCCTGGAGAACGAGAGGGCGGCCGTCCGGGCGGTGACCGACGAGATCATGTACGCGATCCTGCGGCTCTCCGGCCAGGAGTACGTGGACGAGTACGCCGTGAAGGCGAAGGAGGCGGCGCCGGGGAAGCAGCCGGTCCGGTTCCCGGAACGGCGACGCCGACAGCGGATTCGCGAGCGGTGAACGCCCCTGGTCAAGGGGGTGGGCCGGGCCTAGCGTGCGGTCCATGAGCAAGGGACACGCATGGGTGCTGGGAGCGACGGGACAGATAGGGCGGGCCGCCGTGCGCGCGCTGTCAGAGGACGGCTGGGAGGTGACGGCGGCCTCGCGCGGCGGGGGCCGTGACGAGCGGTGGGACGACGGGGTCAGGGCGGTCGCCCTGGACCGCGACGAGGAGGGCGCGCTCGCGCGGGCGCTGGGCCGGGGATGCGACGTGCTGGTCGACATGGTCGCGTACGGGCGGCAGCACGCCGGCCAGCTGACCGGGCTCGCGGACCGGATCGGCTCGGCGGTGGTCATTTCCAGCGGCGCGGTGTACGAGGACGAGCGGGGCCGCAGTTTCGACACGCAGGACGAGCCGGACGGGTCGCCCCGCTATCCGGTGCCGATCCCGGAGTCGCTGCGCACCGTGGCGCCGGGCGAAGCCACGTACGGCACCCGCAAGATCCGGCTGGAGCGCGATCTCCTCGCGGCGGGTGACACGCTGCCCACCACGCTGCTGCGAGCGGGCGCGGTACACGGCCCGTACTGCCGCTCACCGCGTGAGCTGTACTTCGTCAAGCGGGGGCTGGACGGCCGGACCCGGCGTGTCCTGGCATACGGCGGGGCCTCGCGCTTCCACCCGGTCCACGCGGCCAACGTGGCCGAGCTGATCCGGCTGGCCGCCGCCCGGCCCGGTTCCCGGGTGCTGAACGCCGCCGATCCGCAGGCGCCCACGGTCGCGGAGATCGGCGCGGCGGTGGACGCGGTACTGGGCCGGAGCACGGAGACGGTGCTGATGCCCGGCGGCCCGTCCCCGGAGGGCGTCGGCTCGACGCCCTGGAGCGCACCGCACCCCATCGTGTTCGACATGTCGGCGGCCGAGCGGGAACTCGGCTACCGGCCGGTGACGGGCTACGCCGAGTCGCTGCCGGAGACCGTCGAGTGGATCGCCGGCCGGCTGGCCGGGCGGGACTGGCAGGAGGCGTTTCCGGCGATGGTGCGGGCGTACGGCACGGGCCTGTTCGACTACGCGGCGGAGGACGCCTGGCTGGAGGAGCACGCCCAGAGGGGGTGACCTCGGGCGGGCCCGTCAGCCCGTCCTCGTCAGGTCCATCGACATGAGCCCGCGCAGGCCGCTCTCCAGGGCCTCCGGGCCGGTGTCGCCGAACATGGCGAGCTGGGCGATGAACCCCTGGGCGGTCGCGATGAGGGCGCGGGCGACGTGCTCGTCCGGCACGTCCGCCCGGAGCATCCCGGCTTCCCGGTACAGCCCGACCAACTCGGTCCAGGCGCGGCGCAGTCCTTCGAACGCCTCGGTGAGGGTGGCCGCAAGCCGCTCGCTGCGCAGGGTCTCGGACCACACCTGGACGATCAGCCCCGCGTACGCATGGGGTTCGAGCCCTCGCCCCGATTCCCGGCCGTCCACGAACAGGCTTCGCGCCACCCGGCCCATCAGGACGTCCGGGGCGGGGACGGGGGTGTCCCGCGCCGCTCCTTCGAACGCCCGGCGCACTCCGTCGACCGCCTCGGTGGCGATGGCCGCGATCAGGTCCTCCTTGCCGCTGAAGTAGCGGTAGACCGCCCCCGCCGACAGACCGACCTCCTTCAGCACGTCCTGCATGGAGGTGCCGTGGAAGCCGTCACGGGCGAAGCAACGCGCGGCGCCGTCGAGGATCTGTCTGCGGCGGGCGTCGAGGTGCGCCTGGGATACACGAGCCATGCGACCAAGTTAAAACGAACATTCATTCTTGACAACCGACCACAGCGGGGCGACAGTGGCGATGCATATAAAACGAACGATCATTCTCTGAGAATCGAGGCCTCCACCATGCCCCTCACCCCGAACCGCCGCCTGCTGGTGGTGGTCCTGCTGGTCCCGCTGGTGGTGACCCTCGCCCTGTGGGCCTTCGCCTGGCCCGCCGCCCGGACCGCACCGCGCGACCTGCCGGTCGGGATCGCCGGAACCGCACCGGCCGCCGACCGGCTCCAGCAGCGGTTCGAGGAGCGCGACGGGGCCTTCGATGTGCACCGGTACGACTCCGAGGCCGCGGCCCGGGCCGCGATCGAGGACCGGACCGTCTACGGCGCGGTCGTGGTGACCACCGAGGGCCCCGAGCTGCTGACCGCGAGCGCGGGCGGCACGGTCGTCGCCCAGCTGCTGCGCGAGGCGGTGACCGCCGGAGCCCCGGCCGGATCCGAGGTGCCGGTCACCGACGTGGTGGCCGCGCCCGCCACCGACCCGAGGGGTGCTGTGCTCGGCGCGAGCATCCTGCCGCTGGCCATCGCGGGGGTCGCCGCCGGTGCGGCCGCCACCCTGCTGCGGCTGCGTGGGGCGCGGGCCGGGGTCGCGCTGCTCGGCGTGGCCGTCGTGGTGGGGCTCCTGGCCACCGCCGTGACGGACAGCTGGCTCGGCGCCCTCACCGGTGCCTGGTGGAGCGAGGCCGGGACCATCGCACTGACCGTGCTCGCCGTCGGCGCACCGGTGGCGGGGCTCGCGGCCCTGATCGGGACACCGGGGATCGGCTTGGGGGCCCTGCTCATGGTGCTCCTCGGCAACCCCTTCTCCGGGGTCACCAGCGCGCCCGAACTGCTCCCCCGGCCGGTCGGCCTGATCGGTCAGCTCCTGCCGCCCGGAGCGAGCGGGTCGATGCTGCGGTCGGTGGCGTTCTTCGACGGCGCGGCGGCGGCCGTCCCCGCTCTGACGCTCGGTGTGTGGGCGGCGCTGGGGCTGGTCGCGGTTCTCGTCGGCGGGCGCCGCCGTACGGCCGCGGACCCCACGGCGCCGGAGCCGGCACGAGAGCCGGCCCTGGCCGGCTGACCGGGCTCAGAAGTGAGCCCCCGCCCAGGTGGACGCGGGCGCTTCGCCGCGTACGGAGGTCAGTCGTCCCGGCCGTGGTGGCCCCGGTGCTCCGCCGCGATACCGAAGCGCTGCCGTGCGCCGGGAGCGGACGGGGCGGAGCCGATCGAGGAGACCGAGCTGATCACCTGCTCCTGCTCCGGCGCCTCCTCCTCGCTCTCCAGTCGTTCGAGGTCAGCGGCCGACACGAGGGCGACGAGCGGTTTGCCGTGCCGCGTGACGACCACACGCTCGCCGCCGTAGACGACGCGGTTGATCAGGTCGGCGAGTTCAGCCCGGGCCTGCGTCACCGGAATCTCGTAAGCCATGCTCCCAGCCTATGTAACGTCCAGCTGTTCCGCCGTCGTCCTCGGCCACAGGATCATCCAGGGGTCAGAGGCTCCTGCGGTGATCCCGCCCCCGTGCGCGACGAGTGTCCTGGTTGCCCGCGTTCTCGCCGCCCCCGGCGGCACGGTTCGTGTCCGTCGTCCGGGGATGCGGGGGCGGGGCCCCTCCCGCCCTGGGGCGCCTGGTGCGGCCCGGACGGGACGCCGACGCGGCAGTGACTGGCCCTGCCGGCCGGGCCGTTGATCGGCCGACAGGCGCGCGATATCCGCCCACGGCGAACAGCCAACCGCCTCTGACCTCGTACTTTCCCGAATTCTCCGGGGTCTCTCCCGGGAAAGACTTCTGTACATCCTGTACGTTTTTGCAGAAGCGTGCGCGGGCGCACCGTTGCGTCCGCGCGACCGGAGAAAGGCACAGCCGTGTACCGTCCCGTCGCCCGTTACGTCCTGCCCGAGTTCACCGAGCGCACGTTCCAGGGGTCCCGGACCATGGACCCGTACTCCAAGCTGCTCGCCGAGCGCGTGGTCTTCCTGGGCACGGCCCTGGACGAGACGGCCGCCAACGACCTGGTGGCCCAGCTGATGTATCTGGAGCACGACGCGCCGGACCGGCCCGTCTCGCTGTACATCAACTCGCCGGGCGGCTCGTTCGGCGCGATGACGACCCTGTACGACACGATGAACTTCCTCAGCTGCGAGGTGGAGACCTTCTGCCTGGGCCGGGCGGGGGCCGGAGCGGCGGTGCTGCTCGCCGCGGGCGCCCCGGGCCGGCGGCACATGCTCCCCGGCGCCAAGGTGGTCGTCAGTCAGCCCGCCCTGGACGAGCCGGTCCAGGGGCAGCCGTCCGACCTGGAGATCGAGGCGCGGGAACTGGAGCGGATGCGGGGCACGATGACCGGCATGCTGGCCCGGCACACGGGGCGCTCCGTCGAGCAGGTCACCGAGGACACCGAACGCGACCTCGTCCTCGACGCGGAGGGCGCCCTGGCGTACGGGCTGGTCGACCACATCGTGCGCAACCGGGTCCCGGCGCCGCCGCGCCCCGGGTGGTGAACCGGCGATGCAGCCACCGGAGTTCTCCGCGTTGCCCGCTCTGACCGGGGCCGAGTCCGCGTTCGTCGACCGCTATCTCGACGTTCTCGACCAGGTGGGCCGGATCAACCCGGCGCACGGCCACGACACCTACGCGGCCCTGCGGGCGGCCCAGGCGCTCGCCTCGCACGCGGCGGAGCTGCGGGACGCCCTCGCGCTGATGCACCGGCGCGGCGAGACACGGATCCACAGCACCACGCTGACCCGCGCGCTGCGGGCGCTGGACGGCGAGCGGCGGGCGGCCCGGGTCACCCTGCCGTCGGCTCCGCCGGGCTGAGGCGCCGTAATCCACCGACACGCCCGAGGGGTGCGCAGGAAATCCTCGCTCGTTCGGCGTAGGCGTTCCCTCTCACGAGCGATGGCCCGATTTGCCTTTTCCTGATGCGCGTGGGGCGGTTTCCTCCGCGACACCGCTGGTACGGCCGTGGCCGCCGGCGGCGGAGGAGCCGCCGTACGGGTTGCGGTCCACCTGAACGGGCCATGCGCGGCGGTCTTCACCGATGGCTGTTCCGGCTCGGAAATCCGGCCCGAGGTGAGTCAAGATCCCTGGGACGACAAGCCCCCGCCACCGCGGCGGGGCGGTCCGGGCGGACGCCGAGTCCTGCCGCCGCGCGGATGACTGGTCGACAGGAGTGGATCGGCAGGAGTGGAGGACCCGAGCACTACGGGACCGCCGGACCTCCGGTCGTCCCTCGGGGTGAAGCCGCCGCGCGCGGCCGGGCAACTTCGCCAGCCCGAACCCGACAGGTCATCCTTCACAGGCGGCTGACGAAGGGTTGCGCATGAGTGCGCAGGTTCATGTCCCGTCTCTGCTCGCCCGGGCCACCACGGCCTCGGTCATGACTCTCGCCGCCGTCGGCGGCACGCTGTGCGTGCCGGGAGCCGCGCCCGAGGCGCAGGCGGCCGGCCACGCGATGAAGGCCCTGAAGGTCGCCGCGTCGAAGAAGGGGGCGCCCTACCGCTGGGGTGCCACCGGACCCGGCAGCTTCGACTGTTCGGGACTGACGCTCTACTCGTTCAAGAAGGCGGGCAGGAAGCTCCCCCGGACGGCCCAGCAGCAGTACAACCGGACCAGGCACATCTCGGCGTCCAAGCGCCAACGAGGTGACCTGGTCTTCTTCCATTCCGGGCGCAGCGTCTACCACGTGGGCATCTACGCCGGGAGCGGGAAGATCTGGCACTCGCCGAAGACCGGCGCCGTGGTCCGTCTGGAGAAGATCTGGACCAGGAGCGTCTACTACGGCCGGGTCTCCTGACCCGGACGCCTCAAGGCTGGGCGGGGACCTGCCACGGGAGCACCACCCAGACGGTCTTGCCGCCGTCGGCGGTGGGGGTGACGGTCAGCCGGCCGCCGTACTCCTTGGCCAGCGAGCGGATGATGACCAGGCCGCGGCCGTTGTCCTGCTGGACGGCGGCGGGCAGCCGCTGGGGCCGGCGGGGGTGGCTGTCCGTCACGCCGACGCGCAGCTCCTCCTCGCGCTCCAGCCGGAGATCCACGGTGAAGGTGGGTGACTGCCCGAACGTGTGCAGTACGGCGTTGGTGGCCAGCTCCGAGAGGATGAGGCGGACGGTGTCGGCCTGCTCCGCGTCCTCGGGCAGGCCCCATTCCGTCAGCACCCGGGCGACGAACCTCCGGGCCGTGGAGACCGAGACCGGCTCGCTCGGCAGCGTGACACGTGCTTCCTGATGGTCTGCCATGGCGAGCCGTCCCTTTCCCACCCGTTACCGTCCCGGCGAGCGGTCCGGTTGCGCTTCGCGTCAGATTGCCACCGATGCTGCCCTCCGCGGCGGCGATGCACCGCGATATGCATATATCTGTCGCTCAAATCGGTGAACTCTCCCCGCCCGGGCCCGCTCCGGCGCCACACTGTCTGCTCGTCGGGCAGCGGGAGGGAGTCATCGGATGCAGCACGGCCCTGCGGTACGGCGCCGCAAGCTGGGAGAGGAACTGCGGAGCCTGCGCCATGCGTCAGGTCTCACGAGCCGGGAGGCGGCGGCGCTGCTCGGCTGGCACCAGTCGAAGGTGAGCAGGATCGAGACAGGTGTCAGCGGGGTGCGGCCGGATGACGTGAACCGGCTCCTCGACGCGTACGGGATGGACGATCCGAAGCTCCGCGAGGTCCTGGGTGCGCTGGCCGGTTCGGCGGGCGGGGGCGGCGCCGGCTGGTGGCACGCGTACCGGGGGCTCATCCCTCCGCAGTACCGCGACTTCATCAGCCTGGAATCGCAGGCGCGCACCGCCCGCACGCTGGAGACCACGGTGGTTCCGGGCCTGTTGCAGACGGCCGACTACGCCCGCGCGGTGACCCGGGCGTCCCTGGACGGGCTGCCTTCCGGTCAGCTGGACTCGCTGGTGGAGGTGCGGCTGACCCGGCAGGGGGTGCTGCGGAGCGATCCGCCGCTGCGGCTGAGCGCGGTCCTGGACGAGGCGGTGCTGCGCCGGGAGGTCGGTGGCCGAAGAGTGATGCGGGAGCAGCTGCGCCATCTCGCCCGGGTGGCACAACTTCCCCATGTGCAGCTTCAGTTGCTTCCGTTCTCGGTCGGCGGCTATGTGAGCCTCACCAGCCCTTTCGTTATCTTCTCCTTTCCGACCGCTTCCGACCTTGACGTGGTCGTTCTTGACCACTTGACGAGTAGCCTCTATCTGGAACGGAAAGAAGACCTTGCGGCGTACAGCTCGGCCTTCGAGACCCTTCAGACGCACGCGCTGTCGCCGGAGCACACGCTGGACCTGATCGCCGCGATCGACCGCGGCGACCGATGACCCCCCACCGCCCGGAGGAAGCGTCATGTCCGATCACCTCGCCCGGTACGCGTTACGTTGGCGACGCAGCAGCTACAGCACCGGGATGAACAACTGCGTGGAGACCGCGCCGTACGGGAGCGGACGGCTGCTGGCCGTGCGCGACTCGAAGGACGTGGCCGGGACGCCTCTGGAGTTCTCCGTCACGGCCTGGGCGTCCTTCGTCTCCGGTCTGAAACGCTGAGGCGGGCCTCGCCTCAACTCAGTGGTGCGGTGCGCCGCACCGTCTCCACCGCCCGCGCGGTCTGCTCGTCCGTCAGATCCGCGCGGGCGGTCAGCCGGAGCCGCGAGACGCCGTCGGGGACGGACGGCGGCCGGAAGCAGCCCACCGCCATCCCGGCCGTCCGGCAGTCGGCGGCCCAGCGCACGGCGGCGTCGGCCGAGGGCGCCCGGACCGAGACGACCGCCGCGTCGGGCCGCACCGCGGTCAGGCCGGCCGCCGTCAGCCCCTCGTACAGCGTGGTGGCGACCGTACGCGCCCTGAGCGCGCGCTCCGGTT
>NZ_JAAGNI010000446.1 GCF_010550605.1 Streptomyces sp. SID9727 | reverse complement strand
GCAGCCGCCCCACCAGCGCCTGGAGCGCGCCTGCCGCGTCGGCGGGCGGTTCGCCGTCCCACACCTCGTCCACGAGCACGGCGACCGGGACCGTCCGGCCGGGCCGCAGCGCCAGCACGGTGAGCAGCGCGCGCAGCCGCGCCCCGCCGACGGAGAGGGCCGTGCCGTCGTCGCGGAGTGCCTGGGTGGTGCCGAGGATGCCGTAGCGCACGCGCCCATTCTCCGCGACCCGCCCCGGTGCCCGCACAGCCGCCCCGCCCCCGCCCCTGCTCGTCATGGCCCCCACCCTTTCCGGTCCCGGGGCGGGAAGCGAACCGTTTCCGCCGTGTCGGGGTCAGCCCTCCGGCGTCGTGGGCGCCTTCGGCTCGACCGCGTAACCCGGTACGGACGGCCAGCGGACGGTGAGCACCACGGACTCCTCCTCGGCGACCCAGGAGTGGTCGACGCCGACGCCCCACACCACGTAGTCGCCCTGCTCCTCCAGGAGCACGCTGCGCCCGGGCAGCTCCACCCGGAACCGCCCGCTGATGAGCACGAGCAACGCGGTCCGGCTCTCCCCGCGCACCCACTGCGCCCGCTCGTCGCCCACGGGATGGACGCCCCACTTGATCTCGACGTCCTCACTGTGCCGGGGATCGCCCGCGTCCTTGAAGTGCCCGAGGATCCATCCCCGGTCGAGCGCGGCGTCCTTGCCGGCGTTGCCCACGTATACGTTGTCGTTCACGTGGGGGGACGCTAGCAGGGGCGTTCCGTTCGGCGGGGACGGCTACGCTCGGGCCCATGGCGAGCGCAGCGCAGCAGCGGATCAGTCCGGTCTTTCTCGGGATCGCCGCCGTGACGGCCGTGGCCGGGTGGGGGGTGTGGACGGACTTCGCGGCGCAGCCGGGGTTCGCGACGTTTCTGTTCGTGACCGGGGCGTGGGTCGTGTCGCTCTGCCTGCACGAGTACGCGCACGCCAGGACCGCGCTGCACAGCGGGGACATCTCGGTCGGGGCCAAGGGCTATCTGACGCTGAACCCGCTCGCGTACACGCACGCGCTGCTCAGCATCGTGCTGCCCGTGCTGTTCGTGATCATGGGCGGGATCGGGCTGCCCGGCGGGGCGGTGTTCATCGAGCGGGGCCGGATTCGCGGGCGGTGGCGGCACAGCCTGATCTCGGCTGCCGGGCCGCTGACCAACGTGCTGTTCGCGGTCGTGTGCACCGCGCCGTTCTGGCTGGACGCCCTGGACGGGGTGCCGCCCGCCTTCCGCAACGCGCTGGCGTTCCTGGCGATGCTCCAGGTCACGGCCGCCATCCTGAACTCCGTACCCGTGCCGGGGCTCGACGGCTACGGGGTGATCGAGCCGTGGCTGTCGCACTCGGCGCGGCGCGCGGTCGAGCCGATCGCGCCGTTCGGGCTGATCGCGGTCTTCGCCCTGCTGTGGGTGCCCGAGCTGAACCGGGCCTTCTTCGACGCGGTCGACGCGCTGCTGCGGGGTCTGGGCGTGCACGGGTTCTGGACCGACTGCGGGCTGGACGCGTACCGGTTCTGGCAGGGGGCGAGTCCGGTGTGCGAGATGGGCGGCTGAGACCGTCCGGCCGCCCTTGACGCGGGTCAGCGGCTGTGGGTGACCATGGGCCGTGCCCCGCGACCTGTCGACCGCGCCCGTTCTCGCTCCCGGCTCACTCGCCGGCTCGCCCCAGCCGGTGCTGCGCACCGCCGGCGGGCTGTCGCTGCGGCACTGGGAGCCTGCCGACGCCCCGGTGTTCCTCGCCGCCTACGGGGACGGGGAGATCCGCCGCCGGCACACCCGCCGGCCCTCGACGAAGGAGCGGGTCCGGGAGTGGTTCGACGGCTACGGGCAGGACTGGCAGCGGGAGCGGGGCGGTCACTGGGCGGTGACCGGCCACGACGGCGAGGTGCGCGGGCGGATCACCCCGCGCGGCATGGACTTCGACGACGGGACCGCCGAAGCCGCCTAAGGGCTGTCCCGCAATTCCTGGTGGATCAGCGCGCGGCGTCAGATGCGGTGCGTCGCAAGGCGGAGAGGCGCCCGCATACTGGATGTATTCGGGCGTTTCGACAACGCGGCGAGGTGCCGTAGCTGTCGTCGTGCGCCCGCCGGGAATTGCGGGACAGCCCTTACTGGGTGCTTCCCGCCGCACGCGGCAGGGGCGTGGCTTCCGGTGCTCTCGCGGCGCTCAGTTCGTGGGCTCTGGGCGTGGGCTTCTGGCGCCTCGAACTGGACCACTCGACGGGGAACGACGCCTCGTGCGCGGTCGCGGCGAAGTGCGGCTACGCCCTGGAAGGCGTCAAGCGCAGTGCGGCCGTGCACGACGACGGACGCCATGACATGCATCTGTCCGGATCCGGGACCGCTGAGCGTCGCGCTCCGGCTACTGCGTGGCCCCGGCCTTCCGGCGGCGCAGGTAGTACCAGGCCATGTTCGAGGAGAGGCCGACCAGCAGGACCCAGACGATGCCGATGAGCACGCTGCCCTGGACGAAGGACGTCACGGCCGCGGCGAGGGCCAGGACGCAGACGACGAGGGCGTAGAGGGCGAGGCGGGGCATGGGTGGCTCCTGTCGGGGGTGGTGCGTGGTCCCGTCCAGTCTCCCCCATGCCCCGGGACGTCCGGCGCGGACCCGGGTCACACGTCCGTCGTACGGAGTCCGGCGTGCGCCTTGTACCGGCGGTTGACCGAGATCAGGTTGGCGACCAGCGACTCGACCTGGTGGGCGTTGCGCAGGCGGCCCGCGAAGATGCCGCGCATGCCGGCGATGCGGCCGGCCAGGGCCTGGACGATGTCGGTGTCGGCGCGGGCCTCGCCCAGCACCAGGACGTCGGTGTCGATCTCGTCGATCGTCTCGTCCTGGAGCAGCACCGCCGAGAGGTGGTGGAAGGCGGCCGTGACGCGGGAGTCCGGCAGCAGGGCGGCGGCCTGCTCGGCGGCGCTGCCCTCCTCCGGCTTCAGCGCGTAGGCGCCCTTCTTGTCGAAGCCGAGCGGGTTGACGCAGTCGACGACGATCTTCCCGGCCAGTTCCTCGCGCAGCGACTCCAGCGTCTTGGCGTGCCCGTCCCACGGCACCGCCACGATCACCACGTCGCTCTCCCGCGCGCACGTGGCGTTGTCGGCGCCCCGCACGCCGTTCCCCAGCTCCCCGGCCGCCGCCTCCGCGCGGTCCGCGGCGCGGGAGCCGATGATCACCTGCTGGCCGGCGCGGGCGAAG
Source organism: Streptomyces sp. SID9727 (assembly GCF_010550605.1). GTDB lineage: Bacteria > Actinomycetota > Actinomycetes > Streptomycetales > Streptomycetaceae > Streptomyces. The sequence goes on along the minus strand of NZ_JAAGNI010000446.1, from coordinate 7,379 downwards.
CGGTAGGCGAGGCCGCGGCCCTGCGGCCCGGTGCCGCCGAGTACGCCGACGGTCAGGCCGGACACGTCGGGCAGGTCCCAGGGGTCCTTGGCGGGGGGCTTGGGCGCGCTGCTGCTGTCATTCGTCGTCATGGCCCGACACTACTGCGAGGGCCGGGGCGGAGCCCGTGGGCCCGGGCCGCCACCCGTACGGATGGCTGTCCGGCCTTTCGCCGGTGCCCGGGCCGCCGCATGGTGCAGGATGCCGGGCCATGGATGCCGTACGTGTGGCGCTGCTGCGTGAAGTGCTCGCCAGGACCCAGTGGCCCGCCGCCGCCCGCCGGTTCGCCGGGGCGCTCCGCTCGTCCGTGGTCCCGCACGGCGGCGGGCTGCTGCTGGTGGGGACCGAGGTGTACGAGCCCTGGCACCTCGCCGCCCATCTGGTGGACGAGTCCACCTGGTCCGGGCTGCCCGAACTCCGTCCGACCCTGGTGCGCCACCGGGTGGAGCCCGGCGTCCCGGCGCACCTCGCGGTCGGCCTCGGCCGGATCGAGGCGGCCGGGCGCGGCGAGACGCTGCTCGTGGTGACGCCGGACCGCCCCGGCGAGGGGCTGCTGGAGCGGGTGCACGACGCCCGGCGGGCCGGGGCGACGGTGCTGTCGCTGGACAACGGCGATCCGCAGGTGCGCGGGCTCGCCCATGAGGCGCTGTCGGTGACGGACGGCGACGACGTGGACCTGGACACCGTCCAGCACCTGGTCAGCGCCGCCGCCGGGGAGAACGGCGCGCCGGTGCCGCGCGGCGGCCGGCGCACGTTCCGGGACCGGCTGTCCCGGCTGGCCGACCAGCTGACGGCGCCCCCTCCGCCTCGCTGGTGAGCGGGCCCGGCGGCCGGGAAACCCGTTTGCATCCCCCACGTATCGCGACGGACCATGTCTCCTCGTGACCTCTCGCACCTCCCTCGCCGCCAGGCTGGCCGCACTCCTCCCCGACCTCTCCCCCTGGCGTTCGTCGGCCGACTTCCGGTTGCTGTGGGTGCAGGGCATCGTCACCTACTTCGGCAGCTTCATGGCGCTGATCGCGCTGCCGCTCCAGATCAAGGACCTCACCGGCTCGCCCCTGGCCGTCGGCGCGATGGGCGCGGTGGAGCTGGTGCCGCTCGTCCTGTGCGGCCTGTACGGGGGCGCCCTCGCCGACGCCGCCGACCGGCGGAAGATCATCCTGGCCACCGAGGCCGGGCTCGGGCTGCTCGCGCTGGTCCTGCTGGTGAACGCGGCGCTGCCGGACCCGATGCTGTGGCCGCTCTACGGGGTGGCGGCGGGGGTCTCGGCGCTCGCCGGGCTCCAGCGGCCCGCGCTGGACTCGCTGATAGCCCGCATCGTGCCGCACGACCAGCTTCCGGCGGCCGCCGCGCTGAACTCGCTGCGCTGGCAGGCCGGGGCGATCATGGGCCCCTCGCTGGCCGGTCTGGTGGTGGCGTACGCCGGGCACGCCACCGCGTACTCCATCACCGTCGTGACCTTCGCCGCCTCGGTGCTGATGTGCCGCGGGCTCGCCCCCGCGCCACCGGCCGAGACGGGACGGAAGCCGTCGTTGCGCGGCATCGTGGAGGGCGCCCGCTACGCCTGGAGCAGGCCCGTACTGCTCGGGACGTACGCGATCGACATGGCCGCGATGTTCTTCGCGTTCCCCAACGCGATCTTCCCGTTCCTCGCGGACGAGCTGGACGCCGACTGGTCGCTCGGCCTGATGTACGCGGCGGGCTCGGTCGGCTCGCTGGTGCTCGGTCTGACCAGCGGCTGGACCTCGCGGGTGCGCCGGCACGGGCTGTTCGTCGTGTTCGGTGCCGCCGTCTGGGGGCTCTCGATCGCGGCGGCCGGCTGGTTCGGCGATGTCTGGCTGGTGCTGGTGTGCCTCGGGTTCGCCGGGGCGGGCGACATGCTCAGCGGGCTCGGCCGGTCGACCATCTGGAACCAGACGATCCCGGAGGAGCTGCGCGGCCGCCTCGCGGGCATCGAGGTGCTCTCGTACAGCGTCGGCCCGCAGCTCGGCCAGGTCAGGGCCGGTGGCATGGCGGGGTGGACGGGGACCCGGCCCGCGATCTGGACCGGCGGCGTGGCCTGTGTGGCCTCGGTGGCGCTGCTGGCGGCGGCGCTGCCGAAGCTGCTCACGTACGACTCGGAGACGGACGAGGACGCGCTGCGCCGGCGCGCTCGGGGTGCGGCGGGGCCGGCCGTGGAACCGGCGGCCTGAGCCCTGGGGCCGGCCGCCGGTCAGCCAGGGGGGCCGCCCACCCCGTCAGCCCGCCGCCTGGTCCTCGTCCGGGCCCTTGCGGTCGTGCCACTTGGGGTCGGTGTCCCACTCCAGGTTCCGCTCCTGGGCGGTCTCCATCGCGTGCTGCGCCTCCTGCCGGGAGGCGTACGGGCCGAAGCGGTCCTTCGCCGGGCAGTCCGGGCCTTCCTCGACCTTCTTGTGCTCCAGGCAGTAGAACCACTCGCCCGGCTTGCCGACCGTGCGCTTCTTGAACAGGGCCATCATCGGATCCTTTCCTCTGTGCCATGGTGCCCCGGACGCGCTGGTTAGACTCGCTGGCATGTCTGGCCAGTCGCTGCTCGTACCCGGGGAGATCACTCCCGTCCGTTCCGTGCCCGGAAGCATCCGGCGCCCCGAGTATGTGGGCAAGCCGGCTCCGACGCCGTACACAGGGCCGGAGGTGCAGGACAGCGACACCGTCGAGCGCATGCGCATCGCGGGGCGGATCGCCGCGCAGGCGATGGCCGAGGCCGCCAAGCACATCGCCCCGGGTGTCACGACGGACGAACTCGACCGCGTCGCGCACGAGTTCATGTGCGACCACGGCGCCTACCCGTCGACGCTGGGCTACCGCGGCTTCCCCAAGTCGCTCTGCACCTCGCTCAACGAGGTGATCTGCCACGGCATCCCGGACTCCACCGTGCTGCGCGACGGCGACATCGTGAACCTCGACGTGACCGCGTACATCAACGGGGTGCACGGCGACAACAACGCGACGTACCTCTGCGGTGACGTGGACGAGGAGTCGCGGCTGCTCGTCGAACGCACCGAGGAGTCACTGCGGCGCGCGATCAAGGCCGTGCGGCCGGGGCGTCAGATCAACGTGATCGGGCGGGTCATCGAGTCGTACGCGAAGCGCTTCGGGTACGGCGTGGTGCGGGACTTCACCGGGCACGGGATCAACACCTCGTTCCACTCGGGGCTCATCGTGCCGCACTACGACAGCCCGCACGCCACCACCGTGATGAAGCCCGGCATGACGTTCACCATCGAGCCCATGCTGACGCTCGGCAGCCACGACTACGACATGTGGGACGACGGCTGGACCGTGGTGACGAAGGACCGCAAGCGCACCGCCCAGTTCGAGCACACGCTCGTCGTGACGGAGACCGGCGCGGACATCCTCACCCTGCCGTAGCCTCCGCGGCGGGCAGCAGCACCTCCCGGCACCACTGGCGGAAGCCGGTGGGGGCCGGGGTGGTCAGGGCCCGCCACTCGGGCTCGTAGATGCCGTCGTCCTGGGCGGCGGCCATGTCCAGCAGCCCCTGGGCCCAGGCGTCGTGCATCCCGTATCCCGTCAGGGCCGCCTTGTACGCCTGGCCGTCGGGCCGCTCGAAGCGGACCGGGCGCTCCAGGACCTCGGACAGGACCCGGGCCATCCCGACGGGCGTCAGGGAGTCGGGGCCGATGACCGGGACCGTCTCCCGCCCCGTCCAGGAACCGTCGGCGAGCAGCCGGGCGGCCACGGCGGCGATGTCGCGGGTGGCCACGAGCGGCAGCTCGCGGTCCGGGGCGACCGGCACGGACAGCACGCCCTCCGCCCTCAGCGCTCCGGCCTGGTGGAGCAGGTTCTCCATGAAGAACGGCATGGCCAGGGCGCGGTAGCCGACCCCGGTGCTCTCGATCATCTCGTCCATCGCGAACGCGGCCGACAGCTGTCCCGCGTGCGCTCCGTAGCCGCGGCCCAGGCTGCTGATGCCGACGACCCGGCGGACGCCCCGCTCCCGCAGGGCCTCGCAGGCCGGGCGGGTGAAACCGAGGTAGTGCTCCCGGATGTCCTCGGCGCGGGGGTTGGGCGGGACCAGCCACAGGACGCCGTCGGCCCCCTCGAACGCCTCACGCAGCACCCGCGGGTCGCTGTGGGAGCCCCGCACGACCTCGGCGCGCTCGCGCGCCTCCGGGGCGATCCTCGCGGGGTCGCGGGCGACCACCCGCACCTTCTCGCCGCCGTCGAGCAGCGCATCGAGCACCTGGCGGCCGATCCGGCCGGTGGGGGCGGTAACGACGATCACGGGAACCTCCGAAGGGGTCATGGCTGTGGACGCGGGCCCGGCGCGCCGGCCGGTCGCCGGCACTCACCGTTTCCACCGCTAACGATTACACGATAGCGCCGATAACGCAAAGCGCTAACGCGAGTCCGTTATCATCGGAAACCATGGAGACCGAGCACCCCGCCCCCGCCGAGAGCAACCGCCGGCGGATCATCGCCGCCGCCACCCGGCTGCTCGCGGAGAAGGGGCGCGAGGCGGTGTCGACCAGAGCCGTGGGCGCCGCGGCCGGCGTCCAGGCGCCCACCATCTACCGGCTCTTCGGCGACAAGCAGGGCCTGCTCGACGCGGTCGCCGCCGACGGCTTCGCGAGCCACGTCGGCGAGAAGGCCGCACTGGAGCTCACCGGCGACCCGGTGGAGGACCTGCGCAGGGGCTGGAACTTCAACACGGAGTTCGGCCTGGCCAACCCGGCCCTGTACACGCTGATGTACGCCCAGCCCAGCCCGGGCACCCCCTCCCCCGCCTCCACCGCCGCGCTGGAGATCCTCGCCGCGCACGTCCACCGGATCGCCGAGGCCGGACGCCTGCGGATCGACGAGGCACGCGCCACCCACCTGGTGCACGCGGTGGGCGGCGGCACCACCCTCTCGCTCATCGCCACCCCGGAGGACCGGCGGGACATGAGCGTGTCCCACCTGGCCAGGGAAGCCGTCATCGCCGCGATCACCACCGAGGCGCCCGCCTCCCCGCCCGCCGGCCCGGCCGCGGCAGCCGTGGCGCTGCGGGCCCTCCTCCCCCGGACCGGCGCCCTCACGGCGGGCGAACGCGCCCTGCTGACCGAGCTGCTCGACCGCATCTCGGCCGCCCCGGACGAGCACGCCTGACGGGAGGACGCCTGCCCGGGCAGGAGGGTCCCCGTTATCCGTGGTGGGCCAGGACGACCCTGCCGCCGATCTCCACCGTGCCGTCGGGCGCGGGCGCCGTGAGGATCTGGGAGCCGCGGCCCTGTGTGATGTTGAGCGCGCGTCCGAGGTGCGCGCTCAGCAACAGGGCGGCGGCTCCCGTCGCCTCGTCCTCGGTGATGCGGTCGTCCCGGCGCGGAAACGCGCGCGCCCTGACCCGCCCCGCCGCCTCCTCCTCCCACGCCCAGGCGTAGAGCCAGCCCTCGCCGGGCGGCGGCGCCGGCAGCGCGTCCACCTCGGCGGCCGAGGCGTACTGCTCCAGGGTGCGCGGCGGGGCCCACTCCGGGCGGGCGGTGATCCAGGTGAACTCCCCGTCATGGCGGGCGAACACGTCGCCCACCTCCAGTTCCAGGATCTCCAGGTCGAGCAGCCAGGCCGCGCCGACGACGGGGTGCCCGGCGAACGGCAGCCGGAGCCCCGGGGTGTAGATGTCGAGCCGGCCGCGCTCGGGGTCGTCCACGAACACGGTCTCGCTGAAGCCGAGCTTCCCGGCGAGCTCCTGCCGGTCCGCGCGGCCGGGGACGCGGCGCCCGTCGCGTACGACACCGAGGGCGTTGCCGTGCCGGCCGTCCGGGCCGCAGAACACGCGGAGGACGTCGGTGCCTGCGGGTACGTCGTAGTCGCTCACGTCGGCATTCAAGCACCCGCGCGGACACCGGCCACCGCGATCACGCCGGAGGCCGCGCCGGTCGCATCCCTTGACCTGTGCATTACCTGTGTGAGGTACGTCCATGGGTCGGCCGTGACCGCACCGTTTCCGGGTCCCCGCAGTGAGAGCTGAATCACTGCACGGGCGGGTATCGGACAGATAAGCCTCGGCTAAGTTAGGTCCGCCTCACCCGGCTTTGTCCGGCCTCTCACCACCTACTCCTTCATCCTCAAGTGGAGCCCGCATGCGAGCCGTTCGTCTCTCCGTCGTCACCGCAGCCGCCACCGCGGCCGCTCTGACCGCCGTCACGGGCTGCGCCGAGAAGAGCGACGGCAAGGGCGAGGGGGCCGTCCAGGTCGTCGCGAAGGACGACTCCTGCGAGGTCTCGAAGAAGAAGCTCCCTGCCGGGCACATCGAGCTGGCCGTGCAGAACAAGGGCTCCAAGGTGACCGAGGTCTACGTCCTGTTCCCGGACGACCGCATCGTCGCCGAGCGCGAGAACATCGGCCCCGGCACCAAGGCCACCATCACGGCCGAGATCAAGGCCGGTTCGTACGAGATCGCCTGCAAGCCCGGTATGAAGGGCCACGGCATCCGGCAGAAGATCGAGGTCAGCGGCGGCAAGGCGGCCAAGCGCAGCCCCGAGATGGACAAGGCCGTCGCCGGGTACCGCACCTACGTGCAGGCGCAGGCCGACGAGACGCTGCCGAAGGTCAAGGTCTTCACGGACGCCGTCGCCGCCGGTGACATCGAGGCCGCGAAGAAGGCGTACGCGAACTCCCGCGTCGGCTGGGAGCGCACCGAGCCGGTCGCCGAGTCCTTCGGCGACATCGACCCCAAGGTCGACGTCCGCGAGGACGGTCTCGAGGACGGCCAGAAGTGGACCGGCTGGCACCGCCTGGAGAAGGCCCTGTGGCAGGACAAGAAGCTCGGCGCCGAGGAGAAGGCCCTCGCGCCGGTCCTCTACAAGGACCTGGTCGGCTGGCAGAAGCGCGTCGGCACCGCCGACATCACCCCGACCTCGATGGCCAACGGCGCCAAGGAACTCCTCGACGAGGTCGCGACCGGCAAGGTCACCGGTGAGGAGGAGCGGTACAGCCACACCGACCTGGTCGACTTCAAGGCCAACGTCGAGGGTGCCGAGCAGTCCTACGACCTGCTGAAGGCGATCGCGTCCAAGAACGACGCCGCGCTCACCGCCACCCTGGACAAGCGGTTCGCGGAGCTGAACAAGCTGCTCGACAAGTACCGCGAGGACCCCTCCACGTACGACTTCACCTCCTACGACAAGGTCGGCAAGGCGGACCGCAAGGAGCTGTCGGACGCGGTCAACGCGCTGGCCGAGCCGCTGTCCAGGCTCGCCGCCGCGGTCACGAAGTAACCGGCCGGAAAGAGGCTCCGGGGATGAGCGAGGAGACCCGCGAAGCACCCGTCGACGGCGGCGCCCCGTCGCGGCGCGCGCTGCTGGGCTGGGGCGGTGCCGGGC
>NZ_JAAGNI010000439.1 GCF_010550605.1 Streptomyces sp. SID9727 | reverse complement strand
GCGGGCGGCGGCGGGCGCGCCCCGGCTGCGGGAACTGCTGCGCGACGGGAACCTGTGGGTGCGGGTGGACGCGGGGATCGCTCTGTGGGAGGTTTCCGGTCGTGCCGAGGAGTCCCTGCCGGTGCTGCTGGCCGCCTGGGAGCAGAACCACCGGGCCCGGGTCCGGGTGGCGGAATGCCTGGCGCGGATGAGGCCCGCTGCGGCAGGGTCGGACGCGGCACGTGTGCTGCTCGCCGAGCTCACCTCCGTACGCCGTCACAACGCGCCGGAAGGCGCCTGCGGCAGCCACGACACGTACACCGACGAAAAGCTGCTGGCGCTCTGCCGCCGGGCGCTCCCGGGGAACACGGGGAAGGAACCGACATGATCATTTTCGGCACGCGGGGCTATCTGTACCAGCTGGCCATCCTGACGCTGGTCTGCGGCTGGTGCGGGAACCCGGCGGCGCACACGCTGCGCAAGCGGGTCACGAAGTTCACGCTGTTCTTCGTGCCGCTGTTCCCGATCTCGACGTCGTACGCCACGCAGTGCACGTTCTGCGGCGGCGAGCAGCGGATACCCAAGGAGCAGGCCGAGCAGCTGCTGGCCCAGCAGATGGCCTCGCAGGGCGGGAACCCGTTCGGCCAGGCGCCGCAGCCGGGCTACGCGCCGGGCGCCTCGGGGCCTTCGGGCCCGGGGCAGAACCCCTACCAGGGCTGACCGTCACGGAGAAGGTGCCGTGAACCCCGGTCCACGGCACCTCCGCATCGCGACATAACCGACATAACACCCGCGTCTTGCTACGTTGCGGGGCATGACCGCATCCACGGCGGACGCACCCCCGCCCGAGCTGCGCCTGCCCCGGCGGCGCGGCGTGGAACTCTCGCTCCTCATCGGGGCCGTCCTGATCTCCGTCTACGGCTACGCGGCGGTCGGCCTCGCGCACGACGACGCCGTCCCGCCCGACGTCGCGGGATACGGCGGGGGGCTCGGCCTGCTCGCGCTGCTCGCGCACCTCGCGGTACGGCTCCGCGCCCCGTACGCCGACCCGCTGCTGCTGCCCATCGCCGTCCTGCTCAACGGGATCGGCCTGGTGCTGATCTACCGGCTGGACCTGGAGACCCCGGGCGACCGGGCCGCCACGACCCAGCTGATCTGGTCCACGATCGGCGTCGCGTTCTTCATCGCGGTCGTGGCGTTCCTGCGCGACCACCGCGTCCTCCAGCGCTACGCGTACGTGTCGGTGGCCGCCGCGCTGGTCCTCATGATCGTGCCGATCTTCTTCCCGGCGGTGAACGGGGCGAAGATCTGGATCAGGGTCGGCGGCTTCTCCTTCCAGCCCGGCGAGTTCGCCAAGATCCTGCTCGCGGTGTTCTTCGCCGCCTACCTCGCGGCGAACAGCAACGCGCTCGCGTACACCGGCCGCAAGGTCTGGAGGTTCCAGCTCCCCACCGGGCGGGTGCTCGGCCCGATCGTGGCGATCTGGCTGCTCAGCGTCGGCGTCCTGGTCCTGGAACGCGATCTGGGGACCTCGCTGCTGTTCTTCGGCCTCTTCGTGATCCTGCTGTACGTGGCGACCGGGCGCCGGGGCTGGATCGCGGTGGGGCTGCTGCTCGCGGCGGTCGGCGCGTTCGTCGTCGGCTCGTTCGAACCGCACGTGCACAGCAGGGTGCAGGACTGGCTCGATCCCTTCGCCTCGATCGACGCCGGACGCGGTCCCGGCCAGCTGGCCCAGTCGCTGTTCGCCTTCGCGGCCGGCGGGATGCTCGGTACGGGGCTGGGGCTCGGCCACTCCGTGCTCATCGGGTTCGCCGCGAAGTCCGACTTCATCCTGGCGACGGCGGGCGAGGAGCTGGGGTACGCCGGGCTGACCGCGCTCTTCCTGCTGTACGCGCTGCTGGTGGCGCGCGGCTTCCGGGCGGGGCTCTCGCTGCGCGACGCGTTCGGGCGGCTGCTCTCGATCGGCCTCGCCTCGATCCTGGCGCTCCAGGTCTTCGTGATCGCGGGCGGGGTGACGGGGCTGATCCCGCTGACCGGGATGGCGATGCCGTTCCTGGCGCAGGGCGGGTCGTCCGTGGTCACCAACTGGATCATCGTGGCGCTGCTGATCCGGGTCAGCGATCTCGCCCGCAGACCGGCGCCGGACGAGGCGAAGGCGGGCGTCGTGGCGTCGGTGCCCGCGCCGCTCCCCGGGGCGGAGGACGAGCGGTGATCCGCTACATCCGGCACGCCGCCGCGTTCTGCCTGCTGCTGCTCGTCGCGCTGCTGGCCAACGCCGCCCGGGTCCAGGTCTTCGAGGCCGACGCGCTGGACGACAACCCGGCCAACCGGCGCAGCACCATCGCCCGTTACGGCCAGGCGCGCGGCAACATCCTCGTCGACGGGCGGCCCGTCACCGGCTCGACGGACACCGGCGAACAGCTCGCGTACGAACGGACCTACCGCTACGGGCCGCTGTACGCGCCGGTGACCGGGTACGCCTCGCAGACGTACGGCACCACCCTCATCGAGAACGCCGAGGACGGCATCCTCGCCGGCACCGACCCGCTCCTCGCCTCGCTCCCGCTGTGGGGCGAGGTCACCCGGACCCAGCAGCCGGGCGGGGACGTCGTCACCACGGTCCGGGACGCGATGCAGCGTGCCGCGTACGAGGGCCTCGGCAACCGGCGGGGCGCGGTCGCCGCCGTCGAACCGGCGACGGGGCGCGTCCTCGCGCTGGTCTCGACCCCGTCGTACGACCCCGAGCGGCTGTCCGGCACGGGCGCGTCCGTCACCGGTGCCTGGCGGGAGCTGAACGACGCGGAGAGCCGGCCCATGCTCAACCGGGCGATCCGGCAGACCTATCCGCCGGGCTCCACGTTCAAGATCGTGACGGCGGCGGCCGCGCTGGACGCCGAGGTCGTCACCGATCCGGACGCGGAGACCGACACCCCGTCCCCGTACGTGCTGCCCGGCACGTCGACCGTGCTGCCCAACGAGTCGCGCGGCTGCGAGAAGGCGTCCCTCGCGGACGCGATCCGGGTCTCCTGCAACACCGTCATGGCGCACCTCGGGGTGGAGGTCGGGCTCGACGGGATGGTGGCGGCGGCCGAGCGGTTCGGCTTCAACGACACCGGCCTGAAGATCCCGTCCGGGGTGGCGAAGAGCAACTTCGACACGGAGATGAGCGACGACCAGCTGGCGCAGTCCGCGATCGGCCAGTTCGACACCACCGCGACCCCGCTCCAGATGGCGATGGTCGCGGCGGCCGTCGCCAACGGCGGGGAGCTGATGTACCCGCACCTCGTGGAGCGGACGACCAAGCACGACGGAGCCACGGTGCGCACCACGGGGGCGGAGTCGTACCACCGGGCGATGGACCCGATGACGGCGACGCGGCTGCGGCAGATGATGGTCGACGTCGTCCAGGACGGCACGGGCGCGAACGCGGCGATCGACGGGGCGACGGTCGGCGGCAAGACCGGCACCGCCCAGCACGGCGTCGACAACTCCGACCTGCCGTACGCCTGGTTCATCTCCTGGGCGCAGGCGGACGGCGCGGCCCGCCCGGCGGTCGCGGTCGCCGTCGTCGTCGAGGACGCCGAGGCCGACCGCGCCGACATCAGCGGCGGCGGCAGCGCGGCCCCGATCGCCCGTGCTGTGATGGAGGCGGCCCTGGAACACTGAACGGGTGACGGATTCCGGGGAGTTGCGCGAGGTGCTGGCCGCGATCGACCGCGAGGACCCGGGGCTGTGCGCCTTCCTCGACGTGTGGCACGAGGACGCGTCCGCCCGGCTCCCGGCCGCGTCCCGGCTCCCGCTGGCCGGGCTCCCCTTCGCGGTGAAGGGCCCCACCGGCCTCCGCTCGTACGCGGCGCGCCGGCTGATCGCGGCGGGCGGTGTCGCGGTCGGCTCGACGTCCGTGCCGGGTCCGGGGACGTACTGGAAGACGTGGGGGCTCGGCCGGCACGGCCGTACGGTCAACCCCTGGCGCCCGGACCGGACTCCGGGCGGTTCGTCGGCGGGTTCGGCGGTGGCGGTCGCGGCGGGCCTGGTGCCGCTGGCGACGGGCAGCGACGGGGCGGGGTCGGTGCGCGTCCCGGCCGCCTGGTGCGGGGTGTTCGGCCTGAAGACGACGAACGGCCTGCTGCCCTCGCCGGACCGGTCGGGGCTCGCCTCGGCCGGGGTGCTGGCGGCGTCGGCGGCGGAGGCGGAGACGTATCTGCGGTGCGTGCTGGACGACTACGCGCCGGCCCCGCCCGCGCTGCCGCTGTCCGCTGCCTACAGCCCGGACCTGGGCTTCGCCGAGACCGAGCCGGAGGTGGCCGCGGCGGTGCGGGGTGCGGTGCGGCGGCTGGAGGCGGCCGGGGTCGTGCGGCTCACCGGCGGCGGCTGCGATCTGCTGGACCCGGGGGCGGCCTGGTCCGCGGTGCGCGGCGGGGACGTACGGCCGCCGGAGGCGGAGGTGCGCGCGGAGAACGACCGCCGCCTGGACGCCTTCTTCACCCGGACGCCGCTGCTGCTCACCCCGGTCACGCCGAACCGGCCGCACGGCCACGCGGGGCCGGGCGACACCTTCTCGACGGCCCTGACCTGGGCGTTCAACCTGAGCGGCCATCCGGCGGCGAGCGTTCCGGCCGGCTTCACCGGTGACGGCTGCCCGGTGGGGCTCCAACTGGTGGCCGCCCGGGGGCGGGACGCGGAAGTGCTGGGCGCGGCCGGGGCGGTGGAGCGCGCCCTGTCGGGGCCGGGTGAGCCGTTCGCCCCCGTACGCGGACCGCGCGGGTGAGTACGGGTACTCAGGGCGGCCCGGCCCCCGGCGGGGCAGCCTGGACTGCGACAGCCACCCCCTGAAGGAGTGCCACCATGCGTACGACCAGCCGCCCCCGCCCTCTGCGGACCACCGCCGCCCTCGCCGTCGGAGGCGCGGTGTTCGCGCTGCTCACGTCCGCCTGCTCGACGGCGGACGCGGTCTGCTCCGACGGCGAGTACCCGGTGCTGTACGTCGGCAGCACGGGCAGCGCGTGCGTGAAGGACGGCGAGGAGCCCCCCAAGGGGTACGCACGCTACCCCGAGGGCAAGGTCCCGGAGCATGTGGACGACCAGTGGTGGACGTACTGGAACGAGCACACCCTCGACAAGGACGGGAAGATCATCGAGGTCTCGGAGTAACGGCCGGGCGGCCGGTCAGCCGGCCGCCCCGGCGCTGATCGGCTCGCGCATCTCTTTGCGGACCTGGGCCGCCTGGCGCGCCGCCTCGGCGAGGTCGACCTCGTCGGGGTCCTGGAGCGCGGTCTCGGCGGTGACCACGGCGACGAAGGACGCGGTGTTCTCGTCGCCCCACGCGCACATGGGCAGGGTGCTGGTGATGCCCCCGTCCTCGGAGCGGACGACCTCGCAGGCGACGGTGATCCCGTAGCCCTCGGGCGTGAACTCCCGCGCGGGCACCGCCACGGTCATCCCCTCGGTCTCGGCGGCCCCGTCGAGGATCGTGCCGCGGGAGAACTCGGGCTTCTTGATGCGCCCCCACATCCCGGAGACGATCAGCGTCCCGCCGTCCTTCGACGCGTACTGGGCGATCACCGCCTTGGGGTCGCGGATGGTCGGGTCGTACGTGTCCTCGATGTCCTTGCCGTCCGTGTCCGAGGTGTCCTCCTGGAGGGTGTACTCGCCCTCCAGGAGCGTCTTCGGCACGGTCAGCTTGTACTCGGCCGCCGGGAACCCCGAGGAGACCGGCAGCTTGTCGTCGGCCGCGTCCCCCAGTTGCACGACGCCGAAGACGATGCCGCCCGCCACCACGAGCGCCCCGACGACGACCGCCGCGATCACCCCGGGCCGGGCCCGCCGGGGCGGAGGGAACCCGGGCCCGCCGGGCGGCGGCCCCCACGGCTGGGGCGCGGACCCCTGCGGGGCTCCCCAGGGCTGCTGCTGGGCGTACGGATTGGGCTGGGGCGGCGGCGGGCCGTAGGGGCCCTGGGGTGCACCGTAAGGACCCTGCGGCGGCGGGGGCATGCTCATGCCGCCCAAGCTACGGCATGCCCGGACGCCGCCTTCCGGAGCCTGCCCGGCCGGGCGGGCTCCCCCCGTGCGATCCTCGGGCCATGAACGACCGGTGCCCCGTTTCCGTGGACTGCCCGCCGCCCGGCTCGCTGCACGCCGTGCCCGGCCTGGCCGCGCTGCTCACCGCCTACCACCTGAGCACGGAGGCGGAGAAGGGCGTGCCCGTCGCCGACGCGTCCGGGCTGCCCGACCGCTATCGGAGCGAGACCGAGGCCCCGGACCGCGCGTTCGCGGACGCCACCGTGCTCGTCGCCCGGGACGGCGGTGCGGCGGTGGGCTGTGTCGTGGTGACGGACCCGGCCGACGGGACGGCGGAGATCAAGCGGCTCTGGACGGACCCCGGCGCGCGCGGCCGGGGCGTGGCCTCCGCGTTGCTCGGCGCCGCGCTGGAGCGGACCGGCCGCGCGGGCGTCCGCACCGTGCGGCTCTCCGTCTGGCAGTGGCGCACCGGGGCCGTGGCACTCTACGAACGCCTCGGCTTCACCGCCGTACCGTCGTGGGACGACCGCGCGGACCTGGTCTGCATGGAGCGCCCCGCGTAGGGTCACCGCCCCGCGGCCCCGTCCGCCCCGCCCTGCGCTATCGCCTCGGCCACTTCCGCCACCCTCGCCCGCTCCTCCGCCTCGAAGCGGTCCTTGTCGAGCTGTTCGGCGATCTCCTCGTCCTGGGCCATGAGCAGGTCCAGGCTGGAGTCGCCGAGTTCGAGGACGCCCATGTCGACGTACGCCTTCTGGAGCCGCTCGCCCCACAGGCCGATGTCCTTGACGCACGGGACGATGCGGCTGAACAGGAGCTTCCGGAAGAGCTGGAGGAATTCGGAGTGTTCGGAGAGCTCCCTCGCCTCCTGCCGGCCGATGCCGAAGTTCTCCAGGACCTCGACCCCGCTGAGCCGGTCGCGCATCAGGTAGCAGCCCTCGATGACGAACTCCTCGCGCTCGCGCCGTTCCGCGTCGCTGAGCTGCTTGTAGTAGTCGCGCAGCGCCATCCGCCCGAAGGCGACGTGGCGGGCCTCGTCCTGCATGACGTAGGCGAGTATCTGCTTGGGCAGCGGCTTGGTGGTGGTGTCCCGGATCATGCCGAACGCCGCCAGCGCCAGGCCCTCGATGAGGACCTGCATGCCGAGGTAGGGCATGTCCCAGCGGGAGTCGCGCAGGGTGTCGCCGAGCAGGCCCTGAAGGCTGTGGTTGACCGGGTAGAGCATCCCGATCTTCTCGTGCAGGAACCGGCCGTAGATCTCCGCGTGCCGGGCCTCGTCCATGGCCTGGGTCGCGGAGTAGAACTTGGCGTCCAGGTGGGGGACGGCCTCCACGATGCGGGCCGCGCAGATCATCGCGCCCTGCTCGCCGTGCAGGAACTGGCTGAACTGCCAGGAGGTGTAGTGCGTGCGCAGCTCGCCCCGGTCCTTCTCGGTCATCCGCGCCCAGTGCGGGGTGCCGTACAGGGTCAGGGCCTCGTCGGGGGTGCCGAGCGGGTCGGCGGGGTCGACCTCCAGGCTCCAGTCGATGCGCTTGTTGCCGTCCCACTGCTTGTCCTTGCCCTTCTGGTACAGGGCGAGAAGGCGCTCGCGGCCGTCGTCGTAGTCCCAGCTGAAGCGGGCGGCGCCGGTGGCGGGCACGGTCCACAGCGGTTCGTCGGGGGCGGTGGTGTAGAGGTCGTGGGTCGACACGTACGGCTCCTTCGCCTCGCGAATGCCGGGAAGTCGGCGGGCTCCCCGCTCAGTTGGCAGGTTCACACGTTGGTAGACGCGCGGTCAACAAGTCGCGCACAAGGGATTGACGGGCTTGCTGACAAGCAGTCTCATAGTGGGTGACCGTCGGTAACCCATGGGTGAGGTGCCTCCGCGATGACGACCGTGACCGAAAGCGACCTGCAGGCGCTCCGCGACGCACTCGGCCCGCTGCGCGGCCGCGAGCAGATCGCCGAGCGGCTCCTGGAGGCGTCCGCCAAGCACTCCTTCGACCCGGACAAGGAACTCGACTGGGACTCGCTGCCGGAGGACGGCAAGTGGTTCTGGCCGCCCGAGCTGGTCTCGCTCTACGACACCCCGCTGTGGAAGCGCATGTCGCACGACCAGCGGCAGGAACTGGCCCGGCACGAGGCCGCCTCGCTCGCCTCGCTCGGCATCTGGTTCGAGATCATCCTCATGCAGCTGCTCGTACGGCACGTCTACGACAAGCCCCCGACCAGCAACCACGTCCGCTACGCGCTCACCGAGATCGCCGACGAGTGCCGGCACTCGATGATGTTCGGCCGCATGATCACCTGGGGCGGCGGGCCCACGTACACCGTGCCGCGCCGCTACCACAACATGGCGCGCGTCCTGAAGAGCGTCTCCACGACCCCCGGTTCGTTCGCCGGGACGCTCCTCGGCGAGGAGATCCTCGACTGGATGCAGCGGCTGACCTTCCCCGACGAGCGCGTCCAGCCCCTGGTGCGCGGCGTGACCCGGATCCACGTCATCGAGGAGGCGCGGCACGTCCGCTACGCCCGTGAGGAGCTGCGCCGCCAGATGGTGACCGCGCCCCGCTGGGAACGCGAACTGGCCCGCGTCAGCTGCGGACAGGCGGCCCGCGTGTTCTCCGTCTGCTTCATCAACCCGCAGGTGTACGAGAACGTCGGGCTGGACCGCCACGAGGCGGTCGCCCAGGTGAAGGCCAGCGGACACCGCACCGAGGTCATGCAGACGGGAGCCAAGCGGCTGACCGACTTCTTCGAGGACATCGGCGTCCTGAACGGGGTGGGGCGCCGGCTCTGGAAGAGCTCGGGCCTGCTGGCGTGAAGGCGGGTGCGCTTAGTCTGGGGGTCATGACCCCAGCTGCCGCCGCGCCGACCGGCCGCGCGTACCGAAGACTCAGCGTCGAGGAGCGCCGCGCCCAGCTGCTCGGCGCGGCGCTCACACTCTTCGCGCACCGGTCCCCCGACGAGGTCTCGCTGGACGAGGTCGCGACCGTGGCCGGGGTGTCGCGGCCGCTGGTGTACCGCTACTTCCCGGGCGGGCGGCAGCAGTTGTACGAGGCGGCGCTCCGCTCGGCCGCCGAGCAGCTGAAACTGTGCTTCGCCGAGCCCGCCGAGGGCCCGCCGACCGAGCGGGTCACCCGCGTCCTCGACCGCTACCTGGCCTTCGTGGACGAGCACGACGCCGGCTTCAGCGCCCTGCTCCGGGGCGGCAGCGTCGCCGAGACCTCGCGGACGACCACCATCGTGGACGAGGTGCGCCGCTCGGCGGCCGAGCAGATCCTGCTGCACCTGGGCCACGACGAGCGCAGCGAGCCCGCGCCCCGGATGAGCATGATGGTGCGCACCTGGATCGCGGCGGTCGAGGCGGCCTCGCTGATCTGGCTGGACGAGGGCAAGCGGCCGGACGCGGCCGAACTGCGCGACTGGCTGGTCGACCAGTTCATCGGCCTGCTGGCCGTCACCTCGTCCTCGGACCCGCGGACCGCGGCCGCCGTGGCCGCGCTGCTCCCGCTGGAGACCGTGGAGGGCCCGGCCGGGCGGCTGGTGGACCGGCTGGCCCCGCTGACCGGCGTGGCCGCGCATCTGCTGCCGACCGGTCCGATCAGTCAGACTTGACGGGTGAGAAGCGAGAACACCGCCTTCGTCGGCGGCCCGCTGGACGGCCGGGTCCTGCCCGTCCTCACCGGCGCGACCGGCCATCCGCCCAAGTGGTACGAGGTCCCGGTCCCGGACGCGGCCGGCGGGCCGCCCACGGTGTACGCGTACCGCAGGACCCCGGCCGGTCACACGAAGCGGCTCGGCATCCAGCGGGGGTGGATCTACGCGTACGCCCCCGAGGGGCGCGAGCGGCCGCGGTGGCCTTGGTCGAAGCCGGGCGGTGGGCGGCCGGAACCGCCCCAGTAGGGCCCGCCGCCCGACTGCCGTCGTCGCCCGGAGGGCGGCCGGGCGGCGGTCGGGCGGCAGGCCCTAAGATCGATCGTCTGGTCCCTGGGGACGGCACGGGGACGGCAACAAGGGGGGATGCGCCATGGAGGCGCCGCGTCAGGACGAGCCACGCCGCTTCGGGCCGTACACCGTGCTGGCCCGCTTGCGCGAGACGGCCGCCGCGGTGCAGTACCTCGCGCACCGTACGGACCCCGGCCCCGCGCACGGTACGGACCCGGGCGGGCTCGTCGTGGTCACCGCCGCCCGGCCGGAGCTCGCCGCCTCGCCCGCCTTCCGCCACCGCTTCGACACCGAGGCGCTCCTCGCGGGCCGGATCGCCGGAGGCTGGGTCGACGAGCCGCTGGAGACCCGCACGGACGGGTCCGACGCGCCGTGGACCGCTGCGGCGTACGTTCCCGCGCTGACCCTGGCCGAGGCCATAGAGGCCGTCGGACCGCTCCCCGGGCATGCCGTGCGGGTACTGGGCGCCGGCATCGCCGAGACCCTGTCCCGGGTCCACGCCACCGGCGCCGTGCTGCACGGCCTCGCGCCCGGGACCGTGCTGCTCGCCGAGGACGGCCCCCGGCTCACCGCCTTCGGCCCGCTGGGCGCGGCGGCGGAGGCGTCGGCGGGGCCGGGCGGCAGGCTCTCCGTACGGCTCGGCTATCTGACCCCCGAGCAGCTCGCGGGCGAGGAGGCGGGCCCGGCCTCCGACCTCTTCGTGCTCGGCCTGCTGCTCGCCTACGCGGCGACCGGGACGACCCCGCTGGCCGCCGCCCCCCCGGCCGAGGCCGCCGACCGCATCGCTCAGGCCGCCCCGGAACTGACCGGGGTCCCCGACGAGTTGCGCGACCTGATCGCA
>NZ_JAAGNI010000422.1 GCF_010550605.1 Streptomyces sp. SID9727 | reverse complement strand
TGCGCGGCGACCGTGCCGGCGTCGCCGCGCGCGACCGGGCCGGTGAGCGCCGCGTCGCCGGAGCGCAGGGCGTTGTCCAGGGCGGCGCCGAGCAGGGGGCCGAGCATCCGGTCGGGGGCGGCGACCCCCGCGGTGCGCAGCAGCTCCATCGACTGGGCGACCAGGGTGACCAGGTGGTTCGCGCCGAGGGCGAGGGCCGCGTGGTAGAGCGGGCGGGACTCCTCCGCGATCCATTCCGGCTCGCCGCCCATCTCGATGACCAGCGCCTCCGCGGCGAGCCTCAGCTCGTCCGGCGCGGTGACCCCGAAGGAGCAGCCGGCCAGCCGCTGGACGTCCACGGAGGTGCCGGTGAACGTCATCGCGGGGTGCAGCGCGAGCGGCAGGGCGCCGGCCCGGCGCGCGGGGTCCAGCACCTTCGTCCCGTACCGCCCCGAGGTGTGGACGATGAGCTGTCCGGGGCGGACCGCCCCGGTCTCGGCCAGGCCCTCGACCAGCCCCGGGAGTGCGTCGTCGGGGACGGTCAGCAGGACGAGGTCGGCGCGCGCGAGGACGTCGGCGGGCGTCACGAGGGGGACGTCGGGGAGGAGGTCGGCGGCGCGCCGCCGTGAGGCGTCGGAGACCCCGGAGACGGCGACCGGGCGGTGGCCGGCGAGGGCGAGGGAGGCGGCCAGGGCGGGACCGACACGGCCCGCCCCCACCACGCCGACGGTGAGCCGGGCGGGGCGGTCCCTCGCGTCGAGGGGGTCCTTGGGAGCTGTTGCGTTCACGCTGCGGGCCTTCCGTTCCAGTCCGCGGGGGGTACCGGACGATTCCCTTGCATGCTACGCCAGCGACCGCCCCGCCCTCCCGGCTGTCCACAGGCTGTGGACAGCGTCCCGGGCGGCCCCGGAAACGCGGTGGGCAGGTCCGGCGTTCTGCGTGATGATCGTCCCATGGCAGACATGAACACGCAGGTGACGGACGAGACGGCGGAGCCGGAGAGCGAGGAGGCCCGGCGGTCGCGCCGGATCGCCGCGTGGCGGCGGGCCGGGCGCGTGCTGTCCCGCAATCCGCAGGACCGCACGCTCGGCGAGCAGCTGGCCGCCCTGGCGGCGGACGCCGGGACGGTCACCGACCTGGAGCTCCCGGCGGACATCTACGGGGACGGTGTCGTCGGCGAGCTGGAACAGCGGGTCGCCGGACTGCTGGGCACGGAGGCCGCCGTGTTCTTCCCGACCGGGACGATGGCGCAGCAGGTCGCGCTGCGCTGCTGGGCCGCCCGCACCGGCAGTCCCGTGGTCGCCCTGCACCCGCTCGCGCACCCGGAGGTGCACGAGAACGGCGCCTTCGAGGCGGTGAGCGGGCTGCGCACCGTCCACCCGACGACCGCTCCGAGGCTGCCGACCGCCGAGGAGGTCCGCGACTTCCCGGAGCCGTTCGGCACGCTGATGCTGGAGCTGCCGCTGCGGGACGCCGGTTTCGTGCTGCCCTCCTGGGAGGAGCTGGAGGCCGTGGTGGCCGCCGCGCGCGACCGCGACGCCGTCGTCCACTTCGACGGGGCCCGGCTGTGGGACTGCGCCACGCACTTCGGGCGCGGGCTGCCGGAGATCGCCGCGCTCGCGGACAGCGTGTACGTGTCGTTCTACAAGTCCCTGGGCGGGATCTCGGGGGCCGTGCTCGCCGGTTCCGCCTCACTGGTCGAGGAGGCCCGCCTCTGGCGCCACCGGTACGGCGGTCAGCTCTTCCAGCAGTTCCCGGCGGCGGTCGCGGCCCTCGCCGGGCTCGACCGGGAGCTGCCGAAGCTGCCGTCGTACGCGGAGCACGCGAAGGTGGTGGCCGGGGCGCTGGCCGAGGGGTTCGAGGCGGCGGGAACGGGCTGGTTCCGGGTGCACCCCGAGGTTCCGCACACGCACCAGTTCCAGGTGTGGCTGCCGTACGACGCGGAGGCGCTGAGCCTGGCGTCGGTGCGGCAGGCCGAGGAGACGGGCACGCTGCTCTTCCGCCGCTGGTTCACGCCGGACACGGGGGCGCCGGGGGTGGCGTTCACCGAGGTGACGGTGGCGGAGGCCGGGCTGGAGTGGAGCGCCGAGGACGTACGGGACGCGGTGGCCGCGTTCCTGGAGCGGCTGGACGGGAAGAGCTGAGGCGGCGGGGCCCCGGCCCCGGCTGTCACAGCCACCCGGCACCATGGACCGGTGAGCGTCACCATCGGTATCGCGGGGCTCGACCCCAGCCGCATCGTCTTCCGGACCTCCCCCCTCGTGGAGCTGGGCGTCGCCCTGCACGCCCTCTCCGAGCCGGGGCACCATCCGGGCCTGCACGGCTGGGCGACGGCCACCGCCACCGCCCTGGAGCCCGATCTCGCCGACCGGCTGCACGAGGCGGAGTTCCTGTGGCGGAACACCTTCTCGGACGTTTTCATGCCGTTCGCCGGGGTCGTCGGGGGAGACGGCACGCCGGGTGAGGACCTCGCCGCCGATCTGGACATCCTGGACCGGCTGGACGACGACCGGTTCGTCTCCGCCGCCCTGGAGTTCACCTGCGCCGCGTTCTACGGGACCGGCGCGGCCTCCCCGCTGCGCAACGCCGGGGCGCGCGCCCGGGCGCTGGACATGGCGGCGGCGCGCGGCCCGCGCCAGGTGGAGTTCACCAAGCGGCTGCTGGCCGACCCCGCTCCCGTACGCCGCTGGCTGCGCCGCCTGTTCGAGGACTGCGACCAGGCGTTCTTCGCGGACACCTGGGAACGGGTGCGGCTCCCGCTGGCCGCCGACGCGCGGCACAAGACGGACCTGCTGCGGCGCAAGGGGCTCGCCGAGGCGATACGGGCGGTCTCGCCCGCGCTCACTCTCGACCCGGACGGCGGCAGGATCAGCGTCGACAAGCTGACCGAGGGGGCGACCGACGCGACGGACCCCGCCGTCGGCCCCGGGCTCACCCTGATCCCGACCAGCTTCGGCCGCCCGCATCTGATGGTGCTGCACGCCCCGGGCTGGCGCCCGGTGATCCACTACCCGGTGCACCGGCCGGAGCTGCCCGCGCCCGCCTCGGTGGAGCTGCTCCGGCTGCGGCTGGAGGCGCTGGCGCACCCGATGCGGATGCGGCTGTGCCGGAACATCGCGCGTTCCCCGTACACCACCGGCGAACTCGCCGACACGAACGGGATCACCCCGCCCGAGGTCTCGCGCCATCTCGCGGTGCTCAAGAGGGCCGGTCTGGTCACGACCCGGCGCCGGGGCCGGTACGTGCTGCACCAGCTGGACCTGACCGTGGTGGCCCGGCTCGGCAGCGACTTCCTGGAAGGGATCCTCCGCTGAGGGACAGCCCTTAGGAAGCCCCGCCTCCGGCGCGGACGAGTCCCGTCTCGTACGCGAGGACGACGACCTGCACCCGGTCGCGCAGGGACAGCTTGGTCAGGATGCGGCCGACATGGGTCTTCACGGTCGCCTCGGAGAGCACCAGGCGCCCCGCGATCTCTCCGTTCGACAGGCCCTGCGCGACGAGCAGCATCACCTCGCGCTCGCGTTCGGTGAGCCTGGCGATGTCCTTGTGCTGCGGTTCCTGGGTGCCGCTGGGCAGCATCGGCGAGAAGCGGTCGAGCAGCCGGCGGGTGGTGGACGGGGCGACGACGGCGTCCCCGCTGTGCACGGAGCGGATCGCGGCGAGCAGCTCGCCCGGCGGCACGTCCTTCAGCATGAAGCCGCTGGCCCCGGCCTTCAGCCCGGAGAACGCGTACTCGTCCAGGTCGAACGTGGTCAGGATCAGCACCTTCGGCGGGTCGGGCTGCGCGCAGATGCGGCGGGTGGCCTCGACGCCGTCCAGCTTCGGCATGCGGACGTCCATCAGCACCACGTCCACGGCGGTGGCGCGCAGGATGTCGATCGCCTCCGCGCCGTCACCGGCCTCGGCGACCACCTCCATGTCGGGCTGGGCGGCGAGCACCATCCGGAAGCCGGTGCGCAGCAGCACCTGGTCGTCGACGAGCATCACGCGGATCGCCATGGGGGCCTTTTCTCTCCTCGTTCGTTCAGCGGTCGGCGGCCTTGAGCGGCAGCAGCGCGCTGATCCGGAATCCTCCGCCGGGTCGCGGCCCGGCGTCCAGCGTGCCGCCGACCATGCCGACCCGTTCCCGCATGCCGATCATGCCGTGGCCGGCGCCGTCGGCGCCCCCGTCCTCGTACAGCTCGTGCGCGGCGCCCCGCCCGTCGTCCTCGACCAGCAGGCCGAGCCCGTCGTCGAAGTAGACCAGCCGCACGCTGGCCCCGGCGTGCGGGCCGCCGTGCTTGCGGGTGTTGGTCAGGGCCTCCTGCACGATGCGGTACGCGGTCAGCTCGACGCCGCTGGGCAGCGGGCGGGCGGTCCCCTCGACCTTGAAGTCCACCGCCAGACCCGCCTTGCGGACCTGCTCGATCAGCTCCTCGATCTGTTCGACGTCGGGCTGCGGGACGTACTCCCCGCTCTCCTGCGCGTCACCCGTCCGCAGCACCCCGAGCAGCCGCCGCATCTCCGCGAGCGCCTGGCGGCCGGTGCCGGAGATGGTCTCCAGCGCCTGCCGGGCCTGGTCGGGCGCCGCGTCCATGACGTAGGCGGCGCCGTCGGCCTGCACCACCATCACGGAGACGTTGTGCGCGACGACATCGTGCAGTTCGCGGGCGATGCGGGCCCGTTCGGCGGCCACCGCGACCTTCGACTGGGCCTCGCGCTCCCGCTCCAGGCGGGCCGCCCGCTCCTCCAGCTGGTCGAAGTAGGCCCGCCGGGTCCGCATCGAGTCGCCGAGCACCCAGGCCAGCACGAAGGGCACCGTCAGCACGGCGACGACGAACACCGTCTGCGCCCAGTTGCGCGGGGTGCCCTCCTCGTTCGGCCAGCGGAGCTGGGAGATCGTGGCGGCGGTCAGGCTGCACGCCAGGGCGAGCCGGGAGGCCCAGCGCTCACCCACGGTGGCCACCGTGAAGGTGATGACGAGCATCGCGAAGTCGGCGACGTTCGGCCGGACGCCGCAGATCAGCTGGACGACGCCCATCGCGATGGCGAGCAGCAGCATCTTCTCCGGCGCGCGGCGGCGCAGCGCGACGACGAGGCAGAGGCCGAGGACGACCGGCACGACCGCGATCCGTTCGAGACGCCCGCCGTGCCCGACGTCGCCCACCACGATGGTCATGCCGGAGAGCCCGAGGAGGAAGACAGCCCAGAAGCTGTCGACGCCCGTCGGGTGCCGGCGGATGAAATCGTAGAGGCGCTGCACGTAACCCAGCGTAAAGAAGGCCGGGGGCCGCCGGGTCAACCGAAGGGCCGATCCGGGTCCCCGGACCGTACTCCCCAAGGTGGAGACTGAGGCCGTGACGGATGAGTGGCGCGGGTGGCAGGAGGCGGCGGAGACCGCCCTCTACGGCGACGAGGGTTTCTACCGGCGCCCCGAGGGCCCCGCGGGTCACTTCCGTACCTCTGTGCACGCGTCTCCGCTGTTCGCCACCGCCGTCGCCCGGCTCCTGGTCCGCACGGCGGCGGACCTCGGCACCGCGCACGTGGACCTGGTCGACATGGGCGCCGGGCGCGGGGAGCTCGTCACCGGCGTCCTCGCCGCGCTCCCGGCCGAGGGCGGGGCGGACCTCGCGGTGCGTGCGTACGCGGTGGAACTCGCCGCCCGCCCCGCGGACCTGGACCCCCGGGTGGAGTGGTGCGCCGAGCCGCCGCACGGGGCGCGCGGGCTGCTCTTCGCCAACGAGTGGCTGGACAACGTGCCGCTCCCCGTCGCGGAGACGGACGCCGAGGGCGTCGAACGGTACGTCGAGGTCCGCGCCTCCGACGGCGCGGAGCGGCTGGGCGCTCCGGTGACCGGGCCGGACGCGGAGTGGCTGCGCCGCTGGTGGCCGTCGGCCGGACCGGGCAGCCGGGCGGAGATCGGCCGCCCGCGCGACGAGGCGTGGGCGGCGGCGGTGTCGGCCCTGTCCGCCGGGCTGGCGGTGGCGGTGGATTACGCGCACGTACGCGGGGAACGCCCGCCCTTCGGCACGCTCACCGGTTTCCGCGCGGGCCGCGAGGTCCGTCCGGTGCCGGACGGGAGCTGCGACCTGACGGCGCACGTGGCCCTGGACGCGTGCGCGGCGACGGCCCCGGGCGGGACCGTACGCACCCAACGCGAGGCGCTGGCAGCCCTGGGCATCGCGGGCGAACGCCCGCCCCTGGCCCTGGCGTCGACGGACCCGGCGGCGTACGTCCGCGCCCTGTCCACGGCGGGCGAGGCGGCGGAACTGACGGCCCGGGGCGGTTTGGGCGACTTCGGCTGGCTGAGCCACGTGGTCGGCCCCTCCGGGGATGGAGGAGCAGGTCCGGGGCAGAGCCCCGGGCAAGGGCGCGGCACGCAATAATCGCCCCATGACGGAGACGACCATCGGCATCGGCGGCGCGGCCGAAAGCACCGACATGGTGCTCAACATCGGCCCCCAGCACCCCTCCACCCACGGCGTGCTCCGCCTCCGCGTCGTCCTGGACGGCGAGCGCGTCCAGCACGCCGAACCGGTCGTCGGCTACATGCACCGCGGCGCGGAGAAGCTGTTCGAGGCCCGCGACTACCGCCAGATCATCATGCTCGCCAACCGCCACGACTGGCTCTCCGCGTTCTCCAACGAGCTGGGCGTCGTGATGGCCGTCGAGCGGATGCTCGGCATGGAGGTCCCGGAGCGCGCGGTCTGGACCCGCACCCTGCTGGCCGAGCTGAACCGGGTCCTCAACCACCTGATGTTCCTCGGCTCGTACCCGCTGGAACTCGGCGGGATCACCCCGGTGTTCCACGCGTTCCGGGAGCGCGAGGAGCTTCAGGCGGTGATGGAGGAGGTCTCCGGCGGCCGTATGCACTACATGTTCAACCGGGTCGGCGGCCTCAAGGAGGACCTGCCGGCGGGCTGGCTCGGCCGGGCCCGGGACGCCGTCGCCTCGGTCCGCTCCCGGATGGACGTGTACGACGGACTGGTCCTCGGCAACGAGATCTTCCGGGCCCGCACCCGGGGCGTCGGCGTGCTGTCGGCCGGGGCGGTGCACGCGTACGGGGTGTCCGGGCCGATCGCCCGCGCCTCGGGCGTCGACTTCGACCTGCGGCGCGACGAGCCGTATCTCGCGTACGGAGAGCTGTCGGAGACGCTGAAGGTCGTCACCCGGACCGAGGGCGACTGCCTGGCCCGGTTCGAGTGCCTGCTGGAGCAGACGCACAACGCCCTGGACCTCGCCGACGCCTGCCTGGACCGGATGGCGGACCTGGCGCCGGGGCCGGTCAACCAGCGGCTGCCGAAGGTCCTCAAGGCCCCCGAGGGCCACACGTACGCCTGGACCGAGAACCCGCTCGGCGTCAACGGCTACTACCTGGTGTCCAAGGGCGAGAAGACCCCGTACCGGCTGAAGCTGCGCTCGGCGTCGTTCAACAACATCCAGGCGCTCACCGAACTACTGCCGGGCACGCTGGTCGCCGACATGGTGGCGATCCTGGGCTCGCTGTTCTTCGTCGTCGGCGACATCGACAAGTAGCGCGCCCCCGCGACCCGGCGGGCGCCGGCGCGTTACGAGATCGCGCTGCGCAGCTCCGCCACGTCCAGCTGCTCCGTCTCGTCGTGCGCGGTGAGGTCGATGACCTTGCCGACGGCGCGGTCCTCCGGCGCGTCCGGGCGCTGCGCGGCCAGGACCTCCTCGCCCACCACGTCGGCCAGGTCCTCGTTCTGCACGGCCTCGATGGCGGAGCGCTCGGCCCCGGCGGGCACGGCCTTCTGCGTACCGAAGAAGTCGAAGCCGCCCTGCGGGACCAGGTGGCGGCGGGACGCGGCGTACGGGACGACCGCGCTGGCGGCCGGGACCGGGCGCGGGGCGGGCGGCTGCGCGGCGGGCCGGGTGGCGGGCAGGGCGGCCCTCGGCTC
>NZ_JAAGNI010000406.1 GCF_010550605.1 Streptomyces sp. SID9727 | reverse complement strand
GGCGGCGGCCTCGGGACCGCCCTCGCGGCCGACGTGGACGGCGACGGCCTCGACGGGGCCGAGGTCCATGGCGGCGAGCCGGGCGGCGACCTCGGCGGCGCGGGTGTCGGAGCCGTCCTGGAGGCCGTGGTCGACGGTGATGCCGCCGGCCCGGACGGGGAGTTTGCGGGCCTCGAAGGCGAGGGCGGAGGCGAGCGCCATGGAGTCGGCGCCGCCGGAGCAGGCGACGAGCACCAGGGGGGTGCCGGGGCGGTCGGGGAGCGTGCCGAGGCGGCCGCCCGAGCCGGCCCGGGCGAGTTCGGGGTGCGGGGCGTACCCGGCGCGTTCGGTCTGTTCGGCGTGTTCGGCGATGACGTCGTGGAGTACGCGGCGGACCGCCAGGCGTATCGCCGCGACCGCAGGATGGGGACCCATGTCCGGTGCCCTTCGTGAGGTTCTTGAGGGGTGTCTCGGAGTGCCGGGACGGGAAGGAGTGCCGTCACTCAGAGTGCGTCGATGGTGACAGAGCAATGCCGTTCATCGAGCATTGCACGCCTTCCCATGCCCCTACGGTCCCTCGGATGGGTGATTACCGGCGCGTTGCCTTCGTACCGGGGCCCTTGATCACGACTCTGCCTTACGGTGCACCCTCGCGATCCAGTCCGCCGGGCGGGCGATCTCCGCCTTCGTGGGGAGGGTGTTGGGCGAGGTCCACACCCGGTTGAAGCCGTCCATGCCGACCTCGTCCACGACGGCGCGCACGAAGCGTTCGCCGTCCCGGTACTGGCGCAGCTTGGCGTCGAGGCCGAGCAGCTTGCGCAGGGCCTGGTCGAGGCGGCTCGCGCCGCGGGCACGGCGCTGCTGGAACTTCTCGCGGATCTCGGCGACGGAGGACACCACCTCGGGGCCGACGCCGTCCATCACGTAGTCGGCGTGCCCTTCGAGGAGGGACATCACGGCGGTGAGGCGGCCGAGGATCTCGCGCTGGGCGGGGGTCTGGACGAGTTCGACCAGGCTGCGGCCGCCGTCCTCGTCGGACTCGCCGTCGGGCCGGCCCCCGGCGAGGGACTGGGCGGCCTCGCGCAGCCGCTCCAGGAAGGTCATCGGGTCGACGTCGGTCTCGTCCAGGAAGGACTGGATCTCGCCCTGGAGGTGGTCGCGGAGCCAGGGCACCGCGGTGAACTGGGTGCGGTGGGTCTCCTCGTGGAGGGCGACCCAGAGCCGGAAGTCGTGCGGGTCCGCCTCCAGCTCGCGTTCGACGTGGACGATGTTCGGCGCGACGAGCAGGAGGCGGCCGCCGCCGTCGGCGGAGGCGGGGAGGTCGCGGGTGGCGGGGGCGAAGGTCTCGTACTGGCCGAGGACGCGGGAGGCGAGGAAGGACAGCAGCATCCCGACCTCGACGCCGGTGACCTTGGAGCCCACCGCGCCGAGCACGGCGCCGCCCGCGCCGCCGGTGCGCCGTTCCTCCATCTTCTCCAGGAGGGGGCGCAGCAGTTCCCGGAAGCCGGCGACGTTGGCCCTGATCCAGCCGGCGCGGTCCACGACGAGGACGGGGGTGTCCTCGGGCTCGGTGCCCTCGGGGATCATCCGGGTGAAGGCGCGGACGTGCTCCTCCGCCGCCTTCGCGTGCCTGCGCAGCTCCGCGACGACCTCGCGGGCCTCCTCGCGGCTGATCTCGGGGCCCGGCCGCACAAGCCGGGTCGCGGTCGCGACCGCGAGGTTCCAGTCGACCATCCCTGCACCACCGATGCTCGTCATGCGTCAACCGTACGTGCTCCGCCCTTGGCGCGGTGAGGGGTTGACGCGGTCAGCGCTCGCCGGCGCCGAGTGCGGTGGCGAGTTTGTCGAGGGCCTTCTGGGCCTCGGTGGGGGCGGTGGTGCCGGAGGCGAGGAAGGCGAAGGCGAGGAGCCGTCCCCGGGTGTCCACGACCGTGCCGGCCAGGCTGTTGACGCCGGTGAGGGTGCCGGTCTTGGCGCGGATGAAGCCGGTGCCGCCGGCCTTGCTGGTGTAGCGGCTGCTGAGCGTGCCGCTGAAGCCCGCCACGGGGAGGCCGGTGAGGACGGGGCGCAGTTCGGGGTGGGCGGGGTCGGCCGCCCGGGCGAGGAGGCCGGCGAGCAGGGCGGCGGTCACCTTGTCCCGGCGGTCGAGCCCGCTGCCGTCGGCGATGTTCACGCCCTTGAGGGGCAGACCGAGCTTCTTGAGGCGGGCGGTGACGGCCCGTCGGCCGCCCTTGAAGTCGGCGGGCTGCCCGGCGGCGATGGCGGTCTGCCGGGCCAGGGCCTCGGCGATGTCGTTGTCGCTGTTGGTCAGGGCGCGTTCGACCAGGCCGGACAGCGGGGCGGAGAGGTGGGTGGCGACGGTGCGGGACTTCTCGGCGGGGCGGCCGGGGGCGGGGGCGCCCTTGGTGGTGACGCCTGCCTTGTCGAGGTAACCGGCGAAGGCGCGGGCGGCGTCGGCGGCCGGGTCCTCGGTGCGCGGGGCCGGGCCCTTGGCGGAGTCGTCCTGGCGGCCCTCGTTCAGCATCAGGGCGCTCATCGGCGCGATGTTCTCGTTGGGGCCGATCGGGTGGTGCGTGGGCCCCGAGTAGGCGGAGGCGTCGTAGCGCAGGCGTACGGAGGGGGCCTCGGCGGCCTTGAGGGCTCGGGCGGTCTCGGTGGCCAGGGCGCGCAGGGCGGCCTTGTCGAGGGTGGGGTCGCCGCCGCCGACGAGGGTGACGGTGCGCAGGTCGTCGGAGGCGCGCACCGTGGTGGGGATGCGGTGGGCGGGGCCGAGGGCGCCGAGGGCGGCGACGGTGGTGGCGATCTTGACGGTGGAGGCGGGCGTCATGGGGGCGTCGGCGCCCTTGCCGTAGAGCCGTTCGCCGGTGGCGGTGTCGATGACGACGGCGGCGCGGCGGGTGCCCAGCGCGTCGTTCTCCAGCAGCGGGTCCAGGACGGTGCGCAGGTCGCGGGGGGTGCCGGCCGGGGCGTTCGCCGGGCCGGTCCCGGCGGCGGACAGGGCGGCGAGGACGGCGGGCGCGCTCGGGGCGGGTGCGGGACCGTCGGGGTCGCCCGCGTCGTGATGTGCGCCACCTGTGCGTTCGGCGGCGGTCGCGCGGTCCCGCTCGGCCTTACGCTGACCCGAGTCCCAGGGTCCGGTGGCGAGGACGGCGCCGGCCGCGAGGGCCAGTCCGACGACGGCGGACACGGCCGTGAACTGCCAGTCGTTCACTCCGCCGCGTGCGCCCGGACGGGCCGCGATACTGCCGCCGGGCGTGCCGGGCGGTTCGGTCGACGGTCTTTCCACCGGCTCGGCCACCGTTGACCAGCCCCTTTCGCGAGCACACATCTGCGTGAGGGACACTTAACCACCAGTCGTATGTGTTGATCATGGAGGAGCCACCCGTGGAGTTCGACGTCGTTATCGAGATCCCGAAGGGTTCGCGCAACAAGTACGAGGTGGATCACGAGACCGGCCGGATTCGTCTGGACCGTCGGCTCTTCACCTCGACCAGCTACCCGGCGGACTACGGCTTCGTCGAGGACACCCTCGGTGAGGACGGCGACCCGCTGGACGCGCTGGTGATCCTGGAGGAGCCGACGTTCCCGGGCTGCCTCATCAAGTGCCGCGCGATCGGCATGTTCCGGATGACCGACGAGGCCGGTGGCGACGACAAGCTGCTGTGCGTCCCGGCGTCCGACCCGCGGGTGGAGCACCTGCAGGACATCCAGCACGTGTCGGAGTTCGACCGCCTGGAGATCCAGCACTTCTTCGAGGTCTACAAGGACCTGGAGCCGGGCAAGTCCGTCGAGGGCGCCGACTGGGTCGGCCGCGCCGAGGCCGAGGCCGAGATCGTCGCCTCCCGCAAGCGCCTTGAGGCGCAGGGCGGCGCGCACTGACGTTCCGCTTCCGGATGAGCGGGCCTGCGAACGGGCGGCACACCCAGGTGGGTGTGCCGCCCGTTCCGTGTGCCCTCCCTTGGGCGTGGCCATACTGGGCAGGAGTGCGGCCGAGGACGCGCAGCCGAGGAGGATCGAGGTCGAGTGGTGGCGGAACCGGACGGGCCCGATGACGAGAAGCCCCAGTCCGACGAGGCGCACAGTGCCTTCTCGCGGCCTGCCGGGACCGGACCGGCGGCGCCGCCGGAGGAGGACCACCCGACCTCGGAATTCGCCCTTCCGGAGGGGGTGACGCCCGAGCCGCCGGCCCCGGGTTCCGGTTCCGGTACGGGTTCCGCTTCCGGCTCCGAGACGACCGGTTCGGCGTTCGCCACGCCGAGCACGTACAGCTTCCGGGACTCCCCGCCGGCGTTCACCCCGGCGTACGGGGTGCCGATGGTCCGGCTGACCAAGGAGGCGCCCTGGCAGGACCGGATGCGCACGATGCTGCGGATGCCGGTCGCCGAGCGCCCGGCGCCCGAGCCGGTCCAGCGGCACGACGAGGAGGCGGGGCCCCCGGTGCCGCGCGTGCTCGACCTGACGCTGCGCATCGGGGAGCTGCTGCTGGCGGGCGGTGAGGGCGCCGAGGACGTCGAGGCGGCCATGTTCGCGGTGATGCGGAGCTACGGGCTCGACCGCTGCGAGCCGACCGTGACGTTCACCCTGCTGTCGATCTCGCACCAGCCGTCACTGGTGGACGACCCGGTGACGGCGAGCCGGACGGTACGCCGCCGGGGCACCGACTACACCCGGCTGGCGGCGGTCTTCCGGCTGATCGACGACATCACCACGGCCGACGACGAGGTGTCGCTGGAGGAGGCGTACCGGCGGCTCGCGGAGATCCGGCGCAACCGCCACCCGTATCCCGGCTGGGTGCTCACGCTGGCCGCCGGCGGGCTGGCCGGGGCGGCGTCCGTGCTGGTCGGCGGTGGTCCGCTGGTGTTCCTGATCGCGGCGCTCGGGGCGATGCTCGGTGACCGGCTGGCCTGGCTGTGTGCGGGGCGCGGGCTGCCGGAGTTCTACCAGTTCGTGGTGGCGGCGATGCCGCCCGCCGCGATGGGCGTGGCGCTGACGCTGACGCACTGGTCGGACGTACGGCCGTCGGCGGTGATCACCGGTGGGCTGTTCGCCCTGCTGCCGGGGCGGGCGCTGGTGGCGGGCGTGCAGGACGGCCTGACCGGGTACTACATCACGGCCTCGGCGCGGCTCCTGGAGGTCATGTACTTCTTCATCGCGATCGTCACCGGGGTGCTGCTGGCCCTGTACGGGGGGCTCCAGCTGGGCGCGGAGCTGGACCCGGAGGCGCGGTTCATCACGCACGACCGGCCGGTGATCCAGATCCTGGCGTCGATGGTGCTGACCCTGTCCTTCGCGATCCTGCTCCAGCAGGAGCGGGTGACGGTGCTCGCGGTGACCCTGAACGGCGGAGTGGCCTGGATCGTCTACGGGGCGATGGCCCGGACGGGCGAGCTGTCGGCGGTGGCCGCGACGGCCGCGGCAGCCGGGCTCGTCGGGCTGTTCGGGCAGCTGTTCTCGCGGTACCGCTACACGTCGTCGCTGCCGTACATCACGGCGGCCATCGGACCGCTGCTGCCCGGCTCGGCGACGTACTTCGGTCTGCTGGGCGTCGCGCAGAACGAGCTGGACCGGGGCCTCGCCTCGCTGTCCACGGCGGTGGCGACGGCGCTGGCCATCGCCATCGGGGTGAACCTGGGGAGCGAGATCTCCCGGCTGTTCATGCGGGTGCCGGGCGCGGTCGGGGGCGCGAACCGCCGCGCGGCCAAGCGGACGCGCGGCTTCTGACCCGGTCGCCCCTCAGGGGCGTACGACGCTCAGCGCTTGGCGTGGCGGCCCCGGCGGCCGGCGGACGGATCCTGCGGGGGCACCTCGCCGTTCCCGGCGGCGGGGCCCTCCTTCTTGGCCTTGCTCCGGGCGCGCAGGAACTCGATGGCGATCGGGATCACCGAGATCAGCACGATCAGGACGAGCATCGCCTCGATGTTCTTGTGGACGAACTCGACGTTGCCGAGGGCGGCGCCGAGCAGGGTGACGCCGACGCCCCACAGGACGCCGCCGATCACGTTGAACACGATGAACGAGCGGTAGTTCATCCGGCTGACGCCCGCGATGATCGGGGTGAAGGTCCGCACGATCGGCACGAAACGGGCCAGGATCAGCGACTTCGGGCCGTGCTTCTCGAAGAACTCGTGGGCCTTCTCGACGTTCTCCTGCTTGAAGAGGCGGGAGTCGGGCCGGTTGAAGAGCGAGGGTCCGACCTTGCGGCCGAAGAGGTAGCCGACCTGGTCGCCGATGATCGCGGCCAGCGCGACCAGGACGCAGACCAGCCAGAGCGGGGTGTGCAGCTTGTCGGTCGTGACCAGCAGGCCCGTGGTGAACAGCAGGGAGTCACCGGGCAGGAAGAAGCCGATGAGCAGCCCGGATTCGGCGAAGACGATGACGAGCACGCCGATCAGGCCGAACTGCCCGATGAGATGGTCCGGGTCCAGCCAGCTCGGTCCGAGCGCAAGCGTATTCAAGGGTCCGGGCTCCAGGATGAGGTCGATGGGCGGCTGCGTGGCCGCCCCAAGCTATCAACGCCTCGGGGCGGCCTCGGGTTCCACCCGCCTCCCCGCTTACGTCCGGCGGCGCGCGTTCGCCTCGATGGCGTCGCGCAGGTGCTCGGCGAGGCCCGGCCGCATGGCGTCGTAGAACGCCTTGAACTGCGGATCGGCGACGTACATCCCGCCGAGGCACCGGTGGAACTCGTGGTCGCACGCGTAGAACCAGGTGGAGATGTGGAGCCGGTGCTCCTCCGCGAGGTCGGTGGCGCGCTCGCCGTCGGCGGGCTCACCCGCCTCCACCAGGGCCGCGTAGCGCTCGCTCCAGGAGTCGACCTCGGCCTTCATCCGCCGCCAGTCCTCCTTGGTGTAGCGGGCGGCCCGGCGCTGCGACTCGGCGTAGGCGTCGGTGGAGCCCCAGCGGCGCTCGGCCTCCTCTGCGTACTGATCCGGGTCCTTGTCGCCGAAGACCTCGAACTTCTCCTCGGGGGTGAGGTTGATGCCCATCCTGCGTGCCTCCATCGCTGTCTCTACGGCGGCGGCCATCCGCTGGAGCTCCGCGATCCGGTGCGACAGCAGCGCGTGCTGGCGGCGCAGGTGCTCCTGCGGGTCCGCGTCCGGGTCGTCGAGCAGGGCCGCGATCTCCTCCAGCGGGAAGCCGAGCTCCCGGTAGAAGAGGATCTGCTGCAGCCGGTCCAGGTCGGCGTCGTCGTACCGCCGGTGGCCCGCGTGGCTGCGCCCGCCCGGTGAGAGCAGGCCGATGGAGTCGTAGTGGTGCAGGGTGCGCACCGTGACCCCGGCATAGCCGGCGACCTCTCCCACGGAGTGCTCCATGGCTCCCCGCTCCTTCCTGTGTGGGTACGGGTACGAGCCTCGGCCCTCACGCGACGTGAGGTGCAAGTCCCGCCTGCCACCCGCCCCTTTTGAGCGGCTTTAAGGCTTTCGTATCGCTATGGTGTGCCGATGCCGACCGATTCCGCCGTCGCCGCCGAGCCCGCCGCCGCCCGCCGGCTGCTCGTGCTCATCGTGCCCGCCCTGGCCGTGGGCGTAGCCTCGGCCCTGGTCCTGCTCGGGGTCAGCCTGCTCGCGGAGCAGTTCCAGGACGTGCTGTGGAAGACGCTGCCGGACGCGCTCTCCGTGGGGGGCTTCTCCTCGCTGTGGATGATCGTGATGCTCACGGCCACGGGCCTGGTGACCGGCCTGGTCCTGCGCGCCGTCCCCGGCCGGGGCGGCCCGGACCCGGCGACCATGGGCCTGGTCGACCCTCCCCTGCCCCCCCACGTGGTGCCCGGCCTGCTCGTGGTCACCGTCCTGGCCCTGGCGGGCGGCGTCAGCCTCGGCCCGGAGAACCCGATCACCGCGGCCAACATCGCCCTGGCCGCCTGGGCGGGCCGCCGGATCGCGCCCGGCGCGCCCGGTGAGCTGTGGCTCGCGCTCGCCGCCGCCGGCACCATCGGCGCCCTCTTCGGCACCCCGGTCGCCGCCGCCCTGATCCTCACCGAGACGCTGGCCGCCGCGCCGGGCGCCGGGGCGCTCTGGGACAAGCTGTTCGGGCCCCTCGCGGCCGGGGCCGCCGGATCGCTCACCATGTCGCTGGCCGAGCACCCCAGCTTCGACCTGTCGCTGCCCCCGTACACGCACACCGGCTGGGGCGACCTGCTCGCCGCCCTCGTGATCGCCTCCGCCGGAGCGGTCCTCGGCCTCGCGGCGGTGTACGCGTTCCCCTTCGTCCACCGCTTCTTCCGGGCCCTGCCGCATCCGGTGCTCGCCCTGACCCTGGGCGGTCTGGCGCTCGGCCTGCTCGGGGCGCTGGGCGGGCACCTCACGCTCTTCAAGGGGCTGGACGAGGTGAAGACGCTCGCCGCCGATCCGGACGGCTGGTCGGCCGCCGGGTTCGGGGCGATGGCGGTGGTGAAGGCCGCCGCCCTGGTGATCGCGGCGACCTGCGGGTTCCGGGGCGGCCGGATCTTCCCGGCGGTGTTCGTGGGCGTGGCGCTCGGCCTGTGCGCCCACGCGCTGGTGGACGCGGTGCCGGTGGCGCTCGCGGTGACGTGCGCGGTGCTGGGCGTGCTGCTGGCCGTCACCCGGCAGGGCTGGCTGAGCCTGTTCACGGCGGCGGTGCTGGGCTTCGACACGGCCCTGCTGCCGGTGCTGTGCGTGGCCTCGCTGCCCGCCTGGCTGCTGGTGACCGGCCGGCCGCTGATGCAGCTGCGCGAGGACGGCACGGCGCTGCGCTGAGCCGGACGGCCCAGCACCGGGTGCCGGGCGCCGGAGCCGTCCGTACCGTCGGTCCCGTCCGGTCTCGCGGGCGCGAGCCGAGAAAGGCAGGTCCGTGATGCCGCTCCACCGGGGCTCCGCGCACGAGGGCGAACCGTCGGCCGAGCAGAGCAAGCTGGCGCTCAACCCCTTCTACGGGGTGGCCGACCCGGTCGCCGGGATGGAGGCGGCGCCGCCCAGGCACCGGATGCCGGACGGACCGCTGCCGCCCCACACCGCGTACGGGCTCGTCCACGACGAGCTGATGCTGGACGGCAACTCACGGCTCAACCTCGCCACGTTCGTCACCACCTGGATGGAACCCCAGGCCGGGGTGCTGATGGGCGAGTGCCGCGACAAGAACATGATCGACAAGGACGAGTACCCGCGCACCGCCGAACTGGAGCGGCGCTGTGTGTCGATGCTCGCCGACCTCTGGCACGCGCCCGACCCCTCGGCCGCCGTCGGCTGTTCCACGACCGGGTCCAGTGAGGCGTGCATGCTCGCCGCGATGGCACTCAAGCGCCGTTGGGCGGCCAAGAACGCCGACCGCTACCCGGCGAGCGCCAAGCCCAATCTCGTGATGGGGGTGAACGTGCAGGTGTGCTGGGAGAAGTTCTGCACGTTCTGGGAGGTCGAACCGCGCCTCGTCCCCATGGAGGGCGACCGCTTCCACCTCGACCCGCGGGCCGCCGTGGAGCTGTGCGACGAGAACACCATCGGCGTCGTCGGCGTCCTCGGCTCCACCTTCGACGGCAGCTACGAGCCGATCGCGGAGCTGTGCGCGGCCCTGGACGACCTCCAGGAGCGCACCGGCCTCGACATCCCCGTCCATGTCGACGGGGCCTCCGGCGCCATGGTCGCGCCGTTCCTCGACCCGGACCTGGTGTGGGACTTCCGGCTCCCCCGGGTCTCCTCCATCAACACCTCCGGCCACAAATACGGCCTGGTCTACCCGGGCGTCGGCTGGGCGCTGTGGCGCTCGCCCGCCGAACTGCCCGAGGAGCTGGTCTTCCGGGTGAACTACCTGGGCGGCGACATGCCCACCTTCGCGCTGAACTTCTCCCGGCCCGGCGCCCAGGTCGTGGCGCAGTACTACACCTTCCTGAGGCTGGGCCGGGACGGCTACCGGGCCGTGCAGCAGGCGGCCCGGGACGTGGCGACCGGGCTGGCCGCGAGGATCGAGGAGCTGGGCGACTTCCGGCTGCTCACCCGGGGCGACCAGCTGCCCGTCTTCGCGCTCACCACCAAGCCGGAGGTGACGGCGTACGACGTCTTCGACGTGTCACGGCGACTGCGCGAACGCGGCTGGCTGGTGCCCGCGTACACCTTCCCGGCCGACCGGGAGGACCTGTCGGTGCTCCGGATCGTGTGCCGGAACGGCTTCTCATCGGACCTGGCGGACCTGCTCCTGGAGGACCTGCGCCTCCTGATGCCGGAACTCCGCGCCCAGCCGCACCCGCTGACCCGGGACCAGAACGCGGCGACGTCCTTCCACCACTGAGACGGCGGCGGACCTCAGCGGCCGAGGGCGGCGAACCGCCGTACCGCCAAGGGGAAGAACACCACGA
The DNA here is from genome assembly GCF_010550605.1 of Streptomyces sp. SID9727. GTDB lineage: Bacteria > Actinomycetota > Actinomycetes > Streptomycetales > Streptomycetaceae > Streptomyces. Next base: position 7,124 of record NZ_JAAGNI010000406.1, on the reverse strand, counting down.
GCAGCGCCAGCGGCCACACCACCGCGAGCAGTCCGGCGTGGTCGGCCGCCCAGGAGCCGCCGTCGGCGCCCGGGTTGCCGAACAGGTCGCGCACCGCCGTCGCGGTGGCCGAGAGCGGATTCCACTCGACGGCGGACCCCAGCCACCCGGGCATGGTCTCCGGCGCGGCGAACACCGTGGAGAGGAAGCCGACGGGCCAGACCAGGATCTGCACCGCCTGCACCTTCTCCGGCCGTCCCGCCACCAGCGCCAGCAGGATGCCGAGCCACAGCATCGCGAACCGCAGCAGCAGAAGCAGCCCCATCGCCACCAGTGCGGCGGTCACCCCCTCGTGCCACCGCCAGCCGACCGCGTAACCCGCCGCGCCCATCACCAGCAGCGCGGCGACCGACTGGAGCATGTCCGCGACGGCCCGGCCGACCAGCACCGTCCCGGACGCCATCGGCATCGAGCGGAACCGGTCCACGACCCCCTTCTCCAGGTCACGGGTGACCGCGAGCACGGTCGACTCCAGGCCGAAGGCCATGGTCAGCGCCAGCATGCCGGGCACCAGGTAATCGGCGGTCTCCCCCTCGATCCCCCGGCCACCGCCGACCAGGTAGGTGAACATCAGCAGCAGCATCACCGGGAACACCAGGCCCACTACGACCTGCGCCGGCTGCCGGGCCCAGCGGGCCAGCTCGCGCCGGGTCATCGTCCAGGAGTCGGACACCGCCCACATCGTCGCGCTCACGCCGCCACCTCCTTCTCGTCTCCGCTGCCCGTCAGGGCCAGGAAGACCTCGTCCAGCGTCGGCCGGCGCACCGCGATGTCCTCCGCCTCGATGCCCGCGTCCGCCAGCGCCCGCACGGCCCGGGTGAGCACCGCCACCCGGTCCGCCGCCGGCGCTCCGACGGTCCGCCGGTCCGGGTCCGTCACCCTGCCGCCGTCGAGCAGGGCGGCCGCGCGCGCCACCTGGGCGGCGTCGCGCACGACGACGTCGAGGCGGTCGCCGCCGACGCGGGCCTTCAACTCGTCGGCCGTTCCCTCGGCGGCGACCCGGCCGCCGTCGATCAGCGAGATCCGGTCCGCGAGCCGGTCGGCCTCCTCCAGATACTGCGTGGTCAGCAGGACGGTCGTGCCGCCGCCGACCAGCGAGCGCACCGCGGCCCACACCTCGGCGCGGCCGCGCGGGTCGAGCCCGGTCGTCGGCTCGTCCAGGAACAGCACCTCGGGTTCGGTGATCAGTGAAGCCGCCAGGTCGAGCCGCCGCCGCATGCCCCCGCTGTAGTCGCGCACCGCCTTGCGGCCCGTGTCCGCCAGGCCGAAGCGGTCGAGCAGGGCGTCCGCCCGCGCCCCGGCCCGGCGCGCGCCCAGGTGGTGCAGCCGGCCGAACATCTCCAGGTTCTGCCGGCCGGACAGCTCCTCGTCCAGGGCCGGATGCTGGCCGAGCAGCCCGATCCGGCGGCGGACCTCGGCCGGCCGCCGCCGTACGTCGTGTCCCGCGACCTCGGCCCGGCCCTCGTCGTACCGCAGCAGGGTCGACAGGATGCGGACCGCCGTGGACTTCCCTGCCCCGTTCGGGCCGAGCACGGCGTGCACGGTCGAGCGGCCGACCGTCAGATCCAGTCCGTCCAGGGCGTAGGTCCCTCCGTAGCGCTTGCGCATTCCCTCGACCACGATCGCGTCCCGCAATCCAGCACACCCCCGGCCGTCCAGTAATCAAACTTGACTAGTAAGGGAAAGATAGACCGCCTCGCGTCATTCGTCAAACTTGATTAGTGCGCGTCGCCCGGGTCCTGGACCCCGGTCGCGTACGGGTTCTCCTCGCCCTCCGCGAGCACGCCGACGAACGGGGCGCCTTCGCCTGCGAAGACGTACGCCCCACCCTCGATCCGCGCGATCAGCCCGCGCGTCCACTCCGCGCCGGCGTCCGCCGAGTGGACCCAGAAGTTCATGACCTCACCGATGTGGCCCAGCTGCTCCGGGCCGCCCTCGGGGAGGTAGTGCCCGGTGACGGCGGCCCGCCAGGCCGCGAGGTTCTCCAGGCGCTCCCGGAGCAGGGCCACCGCCTCGGCGCGTTCCAGGTCGACGATGAAGCCGATGCCCGCCGAGAGGACGTCCATCCGCTGCTCGTACGAGGTGAGCGAGGCGCGCAGCAGGGCGAAGTACTCCTCGGTGCCGCGCTCGGTGATCTCGTACTCGATGCGCGGCGGGCCGCCCACCGTGCTCGGGGCCACCTCGTGGGCGAGGAGCATGTCCTGCTTCGCGAGCTGCTTCAGCGCGTGGTAGACGGAGCCGGGCTTGGCGTTGGACCACTCGTGGGCGCCCCAGTACTCCAGGTCGTTGCGGACCTGGTAGCCGTGGGCCCGGCCGTGCTGGCGCACGGCGCCGAGGACCAGCAGCCGGATCGCGGACATGCCCTCCACCTCTCTGGACAACCCGGCCAGCCTAGCGGGCGGAGTCGGGGGGAGGTCAGAAGGGGAAGACGCTGCGGCCGTGCTGGACGGAGATCCACTTCTGGGTGGTGAACGCGTCCACCGCCGCGTCCCCGTTCATCCGGCCCAGGCCGGAGTCCTTCTCACCGCCGAACGCGATGCCCGGGTCGTCGTGCACGGTGGAGTCGTTGACGTGGAACATCCCGCTGCGGATGCGCTGGGCGAACCGGACGCCCCGCCCGGTGCGCGCGGTGTGCACGGCGCCGCTGAGCCCGTACGGGCTGTCGTTGACGATCCGGACGGCCTCGTCCTCGCCGTCGAAGGGGACCAGCAGCGCGACCGGGCCGAAGATCTCCTGGTGGAGCAGCGGGGAGCTCCCGGGCAGGCCGGTGAGCACGGTCGGCTCGACCAGATTGCCGCGCACCCGTCCGCGCACCGGCGCCTCGGCGCCCTCGGCGATCGCCTGGTCCACCAGGGCGGCGAGCGAGTCGGCGTGGAAGGTGTTGATGACCGGGCCGATGCTGGTGTCCGGCTCGCGCGGGTCACCGGTCTTCAGGGCCGCCACGCGGGCGCAGAACTTCTCCGTGAACTCGGCGGCCACCGGCCGGTCCACCAGGATGCGGTTGGCGGCCATGCAGACCTGGCCGGAGTAGACGAACCGGCTGAAGACGGCGGCGTCGACCGCGTAGTCGATGTCCGCGTCGTCCAGCACCACGAGGGCGCTGTTGCCGCTGAGTTCGAGGACGGTCCGCTTGAAGAGGGCGCCCGCGGTCGCGGCGACATGGCGGCCGACCCGGTCCGATCCGGCGAAGGAGATCACCTGGGGCACGGGGTGCTCGATGAACGCGTCGCCTATCTCGGCTATGTCGGTGACGACCACGTTGAGCAGCCCGGCCGGAAGCCCGGCCTCCTCGAAGATCCTCGCGACGAGTCCGCCGCCGACGACGGGCGAGTTCTGGTTGGCCTTGACGACGACCGCGTTGCCGAGGGCCAGGGCCGGCGCGACCGACTTCATCGTCACCAGGAGCGGGAAGTTGAAGGGGCCGATGACGCCGACGACCCCGACGGGCAGCCGGTAGAGCAGGTTCTCCCGGCCGTCCGCGGCGGAGGGCAGGATGCGGCCCTCCTTCGAGAGCGCCTGCCGGGCGGCCTCGCGCAGGAACTCCTGGGTGAGGCTCAGCTCGTACGCGGCCTTGGTGCGGGTGCCGCCCAGCTCGTCGATGATCGCTTCGGTGATCTCGTCGGCCAGCTCCTCGGTGACCCGCAGCGCGCGCTCCAGGACGTCCCGGCGGCGGTACGGGCTCGCCGCCGCCCATTCCCCCTGCGCGCGCTCGGCGGCACGGTAGGCGCCGTCCACCTCGGCGGCGGTGGCGATGGTGATCGCGGCAAGCTTCTCACCGTTGTACGGATTGAAATCGATGATGTCCCAGGAGCCGGCGCCCGTCCGCCATTCACCGTCGATGTACTGGCCGGCCAGCTCTTGGAAGAAGGACATGCGATCCCTTAACTCAGGTGCAGACTCCTGTAGGAGCGCCATCGTACTGAAAATTCAGGAGAGTTGGAGAAGTCCTCGGAGCAGGTCACGACTCTCCTCGGGGCCCGGGCTCTCCTCGTGGAGCCGCGTCATCGCCTTTTCGTACTGGGCGACTTCTTCGTCCTTGTCCAGATAGAGCGCGCTTGTCAGCTGCTCCAGATACACGATGTCCGACAGATCGGATTCCGGGAATCGCAGCATGGTGAATGCTCCGCTCTCGCCCGCGTGCCCACCGAAACTGAACGGCATCACCTGAAGCGTGACGTTCGGCTGTTCCGACATATCGATCAGATGCCGCAATTGCGCCCGCATCACTTCGCGCCCGCCGTACGGGCGGCGCAGCGCCGCCTCGTCCAGCACGGCGTGGAAGCGGGGCGCCCGTTCGGAGACGAGCACCTTCTGCCGCTCCAGGCGCAGGGCGACGCGGCGCTCGATCTCGGCGGGGGGCGCGCCGCGCATGCCCCGGGAGACGACGGCGTGGGCGTAGTCCTCGGTCTGGAGGAGTCCGTGCACGAACTGGACCTCGTAGATCCGGATGAGCGAGGCCGCACCCTCCAGGCCGACGTAGGTCTGGAACCAGCCGGGCAGTACGTCCCCGTAACTGTGCCACCAGCCCGCCACGTTGGCCTCACGGGCCAGGGCGAGCAGGGAGTCGCGCTCCGCCTCGTCCGTGACGCCGTAGAGCGTGAGCAGATCCTCGACGTCCCTGGCCTTGAAGCTCACCCGTCCCAACTCCATGCGGCTGATCTTCGATTCGGAGGCCCGGATCGAGTAGCCGGCCGCCTCGCGCGTGATGCCTCGCGAGTCACGCAGTCTCCTGAGCTGAGAGCCCAGCAGGATGCGTCGCACCACGGACCCACTCGACTCGCCTGCCGCCACTGGTCCAACCCTCCCCATCGCTTCCTGGCATCGGGGCTCCCCCTGAACCCCAAGAGCCGGATTCTGCCATCAAAACGCTTCGCCCCGTACTCATTCGATTACGGAAATGGGAAGAGCTTGGGAAGACGCCGAAACCCGGGCGGGGAAGAAATGAGCAAGAACCGGGCGGGGTCGGACAGGTCCGGTGCGTGCACGTGCATCTGCCCTTGCATCTGCTGTGCGCATTCGGAACCATGGAGCCCGCGCACCTGCGTTCTCGTTCGTGTTGTGCCGCTGTCGCCGGTACGCAGTACCGGTCCAGCCGCGATTCCCGGGAGTGCCTCGCATGGGGACGAATGGATCGACGATGCTCGAGCCGTTACGGCAGGGGCTTCCCCCCATCGATCCCTCGGCCGTCTCCGGGTCGGCCACCTGCACCCTGCCGCCGCACTACGAAGCCGTCGGCGGCGCACGGCAGTTCACCAGGTCGACCCTGGGCGGATGGGGCCTGAGCGAGCGCTTCGACGACGTCGCGCTCGTCGTCTCCGAACTGGTCACCAACGCCCTGCGGCACGCCCTGCCGGCCGACGCCCCGCGCGAGCCCCAGGAGCCGCCGGTACGGCTGCACCTGATGCGCTGGACCTCGCGGCTGGTGTGCGCGGTGCGCGACCCGAGCCACGCGAGCCCGGTCGCCTCCGAGGCACCGGACTCCGCCGAGTCGGGGCGGGGGCTGTTCCTGGTGGAGTCCTTCAGCGACTGCTGGGGGTGGCACCCCTCTCCCGTACTGACCACCGAGAGCACGCCGGGCACGGCGGCTTCCCGAGGCAAGGTCGTCTGGGCACTGTTCAGACTGACCGACCCGGTGTGAGGGGAGCGGTGCGACCGGCCGGCGCACCGCGTGGCACACCGCCCGAGGGCTGAACACCGCTGGATTCCGGCGGGGTTCAGCCCTCCGTGGTGTACGGGACGGCGCTGGCGTGCGGTCCGTGCGGGAACGCTCGGCCGTCAGCCCACGAGGTGGTCGAACTCGCCGTCCTTGACGCCGAGCAGCAACGCCTCTATCTCGGCCGGTGTGTAGACCAGCGCCGGCCCGTCCGGGTGGCGCGAATTGCGCATCGCCACATCTCCGTCGGGCAGTTTCGCGAACTCCACGCAGGAACCCTGGGAGTTGCTGTGTCTGCTCTTCTGCCAGACGACTCCGCGAAGCTCTGTGGCCGCCATGCCGTTGTACACGTGGTGCACAGGACGCTCCCCGAGTTGCAAGGTGCAAGTGTCAACTGTCCCGGATCATAGCTGTGTTCAATTCCTAGTGCATGAGCGGATGCACGAGCAGATGCACGTGCACGCGCGGTGGTGCCGTGATTACAGTTCCTGCCGATGAAGACGTGTGAACGGCCTCTGCGGCTCCCGATTCCGGGAGTTGACTTCTCGGCAGCCCGTGCGACCCGCTGGTAGCTTGGATGGCCATTCGTCTTCCAGGGGGAATTCCACATGTACAAAGTCGCACGTACCGGCGCAGTCCTCGCCGCCGGTCTGCTGACCGCGCTGGCCCTCACCGGTTGCGGAAGCGACGGTGGCAAGGACGACTCGGGCAAGGACTCCGGGTCGAGCGCCGGCTCCACGCCGAGCGGGAGCGCTGACGCGTCCTCGGAGCCGGACGGCGGAACCGGCGGCGACGCGAAGGCGCTGGAGGGTGCCTGGCTGGGCCAGACCGACGGCAAGTCGGTGGTGCTGTCCGTCGTCGCCGGGAAGGCCGCCGTCGTCGCCGAGTCCCACGTCTGCACGGGCACCGTGGCGGACATGGGCAAGCCGATGCTGGAGCTGAAGTGCGCCGACGGGGACACCGCCCGGACCATGGGGGCCATCGAGTCCAACGACGGCAAGACCGTCGTGATCTCGTGGGATGCCGGGGCCAAGGACACGCTCAAGAAGACCGACCCGGGCTCGCTGAAGGACATCCCCGGCCTCTCCGACCTCCCCGACGTCCCGGACCTGCCGACGCCGTGACGCCGTGACGTCACGAGGTCAGGAGCCCAGCCCCCGCGACGCCGTGACGCCGTGACGTCACGAGGCCAGACCCCGCGAGAAGTCCTCCAGGGCGTCGAGGAGCAGCGCGACGTTGTTGCGGACGAGTCCGGTACCGGCGGGAGGCGGCGCCCCGCCCTCCGCCGCCTCCTCGCGCGCCCGGCACTCCGCCTCCCAGCGCTCCAGCGCCTCCCGCACCGGCGTCCAGTCCGGCACCCGCCGCTCCCGCACCGCCTTGGCGCCCTGGTCGGTGGCGCGGCGCAGCGCCTCGGCGAGCTCGGCGGCCCCCG
>NZ_JAAGNI010000390.1 GCF_010550605.1 Streptomyces sp. SID9727 | reverse complement strand
GTCCGCGGCAGCTCGTACTCGCCCTGCCGCGCGACGGGCTTGCCGCCCTTCCCGCCGAAGCGGCGGTCCGGGGCCCCTGAGCGGCCGGCGCCCCGGGTGCGGAAGCCGCCGCCCGCGCGGGAGCCCGCCGAGCCCTGGCCACGGGAGCGGGAGGAGCGGTCGTGGAAGCGGGGGCTGCGGTCGCGGCTCAAGCGGAACCTTTTCGTCTGGGAAGGCGCGGCGGTCCCGCGGGTCTTTTCCGATGGTAACCGGGGCGGGTGCGGGGCGCCGGGCCCGGAAAAACACGCCCCGGACAAGGACACTGACCGGCCGGTCAGTTGATGACTGCCCGGGCAGGGGCCATAATGTGCGGGTAGCCCTTCACGCATCCCCCGTCGTGAAGGGCTACACCCCTTTGTGGGCGCGCGGCGGCGGCGCACACGGGCGTCTTCACGGGCAAGGGACTCCCCTCGTGGCCCCCTGCCCATGTTTTTTCGAGTTAACAGTGACGTAGAGTGTTTGCGCAAGCCCGCTCCGGGCACCGGATCAGATTGTTCCGCTTCACCTGCCCTCCGGGAGCCCGCCGGGAGGGCCGCGGTCCGCGGTTCGTTACAGTACGAGCCCGTTGACCGAATCGAGCGCCGCCCGGGGCCGGACAGGGGCCTGCGGCGGACGTGAACGTGGGGGCCGGATGGACAACGGCGAAGAGCGCGCGCCCGGGCTGCGGACGCTGCGCCAGAAGGTCGAGTACATGGTCGAGAAGACCTTTCCCGGCCGCAGGATCTCGGGCCGGTTCTTCGCCGACCTGGTCAAGGAGCGCGGCGGATCGCTCTCCCACAGCTACTTCTCCAACATCCTGGCCGGCAAGGTGACCCAGCCGTCCGAGGAGATCCTGAAGGCGCTCGGGCTGGGCTTCGGCGTGGACTGGCGGTTCTTCAAGGAGGAGTCCGAGGTCGTGGACGACGTCGTGGCCGGGCTCCAGTTCCTCGCCAAGCGCCGGACCGGCGAGATCAGCGGGCTCGCCGGACGCGGGCTCGACGAGGAAGGGCTGCCGCCGGAGCTGCTGCGGTTCGCGATGTCCCTGCTGCGGGACGCCGAGGAGCGCACGCCCCCGGCCGGCGGCGGACAGCAGGGCTGAGCCATGTCCCTGCGGAAGTTGCGGAGGGAGTGCGAGGAGGGGCTCGCGGAGCTGCCGCTGCCCTCTCCGTTCTCGATACCCGGCCTGGTGGCCAACATGGAGGCGGCCCGGGGCCGCACCATCGTGCTGCACGAGATGCCCGACCGGCTGGCGCGCGTCAACGCCGCCTGCGGGCTGCGGCTGAAGACCGGGGACACCAGCTTCGTGCTGTACCGCCGGCGCCCCACCGAGTACCAGACCCAGCACGTGATCCTGCACGAGCTGTGCCACGAGTGGTTCGACCACGGCACCTCGCTCGACGCGGAACAGCTCCAGCGGCTGCTGCCGGTCTTCGACACCTCGCTCATCTCCCGGATGGTCGGCCCGGACGCGGAGCTCGCCCCGGACGCCGTGCAGGCGCGCGCGCAGTACGACACCCACGACGAACGCATGGCCGAATTCGGTGCCTCGTTGATCCCCCGGATGGCCCGGGACGTCACGAGCGATGACATGGTGGGGCGGCTCGCCAACTCGCTCTCGCGTCCGGTCGCCCACCGCCGCGGCGGCCTGTTCCGGCGTCCGTAGCCTCCGTACCGCCCGACCGCGCATCCCCCCCCACCACCGAGGACTTCCGCCGTGACCCCGCTCGACCTCGCCGGCTATCTCATAGCGGGCCTGATGACAGCCGTCGCCCTGTGGCGCATGCCGGCCGCCCTGTGGGGTGACGAGGAGGACCGGCGCCGCCGGGCCCTGTGGGGGTGTTACGCGGGATTCGCGCTGGCGCTCTGGACGAAGACCCGGTTCGTGCGCGTCGGCCTCAACGACAGTCCGGTGACCGACCTGTCGGTCCTCATCAAGCACTACACCGCGACCATCGCGATTCTGGCCATTCTCAGCTACATCGTGGCGATCTACGGCCGGTACGAGGACGAGGGGGACATCCCCCGGCACGTACGGTTCGCCCGGCTCATCCAACAGGTCGCGGCCAAGGCGTCGGTCGCCACGCTGGTGCTGCTCACCGTGCTGTTCTTCACCGTGGTCGACCGCTCCACGCCCTCGGACCGCTTCGTCGCGGACCACGCCGGGCAGTGGGGCGCCACGCTGTACATGAGCGTCTTCTACCTCTACCTCGGCGCCGCGTCCGCCGTCTGCGCGTACCAGTGGGCGCTGGCCACCGGGAGCGCCCGGATGCGCCATCTGCGCGTCGGGCTCGGGATGATGACGTTCGCCATGTTCATCGGCGTCGGGTACACCGTCAGCCGGACGCTGTTCCTCTGGGTGAGCGTCGTGGACCGGCCGAGCGAGTCCTTCGCGCTGGACTTCGACGAGGTCACCGAGGCCGCCCAGGTCGTCCTGTTCCTCTTCTTCGCGGTCGGCGCCTCCATCCCGGCCCTGAGCAACGTCCGCCGCCGGGCCAAGCTCTGGCGGGCGCAGGTCCGGCTGCACGGCCTCTGGTACGAGCTGATGACCGCCTTCCCGGACCAGCCCTTCGAGCCCCCGCGCCCGCTGCGGCGCGAACTGGCCCGTTTCGACACGCCCGCCGACCTGCGCGTCGACCGCTGGGCCGCGGACATCGCGGACGCGGTCGAGAAGCTGCGCCACTACGTGCCGGACACCCTGCTGCCCGCCGCCGAGGCCGCCGCCGGGGGCGGTTCCGGGTCGCCGCTCGCCGACGCGTACTGGATCAGGGCGGCGCTGACCGCCCGGGCCGCAGGGGCGCCCGCCGGTGCGGCGGCGGCCGTGTCCACCCAGCACGCCACCGACCAGGACGGGGAGGTCGCCTGGCTGGTCCGGGTCGCGGCCGCGTACCGCACGGTGACCCCGGAGCGGGCCCGTCAGATCCTCGACATGTGTGACGCCACGGGCAAGGAGCAGCCGGCATGACCACCACTGACGCCACGGACCCCGCGACCGCCCCCGACCACACCCTGGCCCGGAGGGTGACCGACGTCCTCCAGCCCCGCAACCTGCTGCTCGTCGGCATGCTCGGCATCGGCCTCGCGGCGGCCGGGGACTGGACCGGCGTGCCCTGGGGACTGCTCGGCGCACTGTGCGCGGGGATCGTCCCCGCCGGGTACATCGAGTGGGAGCGGGGGCGCGGCACCTGGGGTGACCGCCATGTCGTGGACCGCACCAAGCGGGCGCCGATCTTCTTCGTGATCCTGGGCTCCATCGGCGCCGGTTCGGCGGTCATGGTGCTGGGCGGGGCGCCCACCGGCATCCTGGTCGCGATGCTCGCGCTGTGGGCGATGACGGTCGTGCTGCTGGCCGTCAACACGGTGTGGAAGATCTCCGTGGACGCCTCCGTGGCCTCGGCCGTGGTCGCCCTGCTCGCCGCCGTCCACTCGCCGTGGTGGCTCCTCGGGTACGCGATGGCGGCCGCCGTCTCCTGGTCGCGGGTGGCGCTCGGCTACCACACGGTCGGCCAGGTCACCGCGGGAACGGCGCTGGGCGCGGCGACGGCGGGGGCGTTCCTGTTCGGGTGACCCCGCTCAGGGCGCCGGGTCCGCGGCGTCCGGTTCGTCCCGGGTCCGCGAGGCCATGACCGCGATGTCGTCCTCGGCGTTGGGTCCGAAGCGTTCGAGCACCCGGTCCAGGAAGGTCTCCAGATCGCCGTTGTCCGGCAGGGCCAGCTCCCCCAGCCGGGCGACGCACGTGTCGATGTCCTCGCCGCGCCGCTCCACGAGCCCGTCGGTGTACATGAACAGCACCGTGCCCGGGCCGCACTCCATCACCGTGGACCGGTAACCGCCGAACCCGGTGCCGAGCGGCGGGGCCGCCGGGACGTCGCAGATCCGGGTGCCCACCGAGCCCGGATCGAGGAAGACCGGGGGCAGGTGGCCCGCGCTCGCCACCTCGCACTGCCCGCCGTCCGCGTTCACCACGGCGAGCAGGCAGGTCGCCGCCCGGTCGATCCCGGACCGCTCCACCATCCGGTCCAGCTGTTCCAGGATGCGGTGCGGGGGCAGTTCCTCGTCGGCCAGGAGGCGCAGCAGCGAGCGGTAGTGGCTCATCGCGACGGCCGCCTCGACGCCGTGCCCCATGACGTCGCCCATCGCCTTCAGATGCCGCCCGTCGGGCAGCGGGATGACGTCGAACCAGTCGCCGCCCACCAGGACGCTGCGGTCGGCCGGCAGATAGCGGGTGGCGACCTCGATGTGCGGGTGGGGCGGCCGGGGCTCGGAGAGCAGGGAGCGCTGGAGCTCCAGGGCGATGGTGTGCTCGTGGGTGAAGCGGCGGGCGTGGTCGAGATGGACTGCGGCCCGCCCGGCGAGCTCCCGGGCCACCACCACGTCGTCGTCCGAGAAGACGGGCGAGCCGCCGGCCCGGAGCAGGCCGAGCACACCGATCGGGGCCCCGCGCACCGAGATCGGCACGGCGACCGCCGAGTGCAGCCCGAGCTCCCGGTAGGCGGCGAGCCGCTCCGGGGTGGGCGCGGACCGGCTCAGCCGCTCGTCGTCGCTGATGTCCTCGACGACGGGCTGGTTGGTGGCCAGGCAGCGCGATACGGAGGCTTCCTCCTGGTAGTCGATGTAGTCGCCGGCCACCCCGAACCGGTCGACCTCTCCGCTCAGCCCGCGCACCGCGGACATGGCCGCGCGCCGCAGCCGCACCACGTCGGGCGGTGCCGGGCGCACCGGCGGGGCCACGTCCGGCGGGAAGACCTCGACGGCGGCGATGTCGGCGAGGCCGGGGACGACCAGGTCGGCCAGCTCGGCGCAGGTGGTGTCCATGTCGAGGGTGGTGCCGATGCGGGTGTTCGCGCTGTCGAGGAGCGAGAGGTGGCGCTGGGCCTGGGCGAGCCGGCGCTGTTCGTCGTCGGCCATGACCTCCAGCACGATCCCGACGACGCCGGCGACCCGGCCGTCCACCTCCAGGCGGTGGTAGGCCCCGTGCCAGTAGACCCGGGCGGTCCCCGACGCGGCGGGCAGCCGGCCGCTGGAGGTGACCTCACGCGCCCGGCCGTCCGCGAGCACCGCGCGCATCAGGTCCTCGCGGGCGTCGATGTCGGGCATGACCTCGCCGGGGCGGCGGCCGATGTGGGCGGCGGGCGGGAGGCCGTTGTGGCGTACGAGGGACGGGTTGACGTACACGTAGCGCAGCTCGGTGTCGAACACGCCCACGCCCGCCGTCGTGCCGTCGAGCACGGCGGCGAGCGCCGTGACGTCGATGGACGGCGGATGGTCGGCGTGCACTGGCAAGACGAACCTCCTGAGGCAGGGCGCGGGCCGCCTGCTGCCCGGCCCTTCATCCTCGGTCGCCCCGCCCGCTCCCGCATCCGCAGCACCGCCGGGTGGCGGGTGTCAGGACGTGCCCGAGGCGTAGGAGCCCGGAGTGGTGCCGAAGGCGTGGCGGAAGGACTGGATGAAGGCGCTCGGGCCGCTGTAGCCGCAGGCCACGGCCACCGAGGTGACCGAGCCGCCCGACGCGAGCAGGGTCAGCGCGTGGTGCAGGCGGAGCTGGGTGCGCCACTGCGGGAAGGACATCCCGGTCTCCGCGCGGAAGAGCCGGCTCAGGGTGCGGGGCGCCGCGCCGACGGCCGCGCCCAGCTCGGTGAGGGTCCGGCCGTCCGCCGGATCGTCCTGGAGGATGCGGGCGATGTCGCGCAGCCGGGCGTCGGCCGGGGTGGGCAGGCAGACGCCGAGCGGTTCGATCCGGCGGAGCTGGTCGAGCGCGACGCGCTCCAGGTTGCGCCGGCGGCGCGCGTCGCCGGTGAGTTCCGTGTCGTCGGTCAGGCAGGCCACGACCTCGCGCAGCAGCGGGGTGACGGCGAGGACGGTCGGCCGGTCGAGCCGGAGCGGGTTGTCGGCGGGGGCGAAGCTGAGCGCCCGCAGCTCGGTCGGCCCGTACGCGAGGTGCGCGTGGACGACGCCGGCCGGGATCCACACCGCCCGGTGCGGGGGCACGGCCCAGACGCCGAGCGGTGTGGCGACTTCGAGGAGCCCGCGCGAGGGGCAGACGAGCTGGTGCTCCAGATGGTGGTGGCTCCCGATGCGCTCCTGGTGCGCGAGCGGGACCCGGGCGGGGCCGTGCAGAGTGCGGCAGGTTGACGACACAAGCAGGCAGATTATCGCTAGCCCGCTCCGGTGCGCGGCCGGAATCCTCGAAGGGGACCTTCAGCGAGGAGCACCTTCATGACCACCGACAACGCCGCACCGCCCGGCGCCCCGCCCGCCGCGCCCGGCTCCGCCTGGCGGCGGATGCGGATGTGGGGCGCCGCGCACGCCGTGGACGACCTCTATCAGGGCCTGGTGCCCGCCTGCGTCCCCTACTTCGTGCTCGACCGGGGCTACAGCTATGTCGCCGCCTCCGGGCTGACCCTCGCGGCGGCCCTCGGCAGTTCGGTGCCGCAGCCGTTCATCGGGCTCGCGGTGGACCGCTACCGGCTGCCCCGGCTGGCGCCCGCCGGCCTCGCCGTCGCCGGGATCGGGCTCGGCCTGTCCGGTCTGGTGCGGCCGTACGCCGCCGTCTGGCTGCTGATCCTGCTCTCCGGGCTCGGCGTGGCGATGTTCCACCCTGCGGCGGGCAAGGCGGCCCGGGAGGCGGCGGGCGACAGCGCGTCCGCGATGAGCGTCTTCGCGGCGGGCGGCAGCGTCGGCTTCTTCCTGGCCCCGGTCCTGGCGACCCCGGCGCTCGTCGCGATGGGGGTCGGCGCGACGGCGCTGTTCATCCCGCCCGCCGTCCTGATGGCGTTCGTCCTGCTCCGGCACCGCCCGGCCGCCGCTCCGGTGCGCAGGGCGGGCCGGGCGGGGCAGGACCGGTGGCGGCCGTTCCTCTTCCTCACCGGGATCGAGGTGGTGCGCTCGGTGGCGTTCTTCGGCGCGATCACCTTCATCGAGCTGTTCTGGATCCGCCACCTCCACTCCGGCAAGGGCGTCGCCGGTGTCGCGCTCGCCTGCTTCCTGGTCGGCGGGGTCGCGGGCACGCTGCTCGGCGGCCGGATCGCGGACCGCGTCGGCATGGTCCGTACGGTGCAGCTGGGCGGCCTCGCCGCCGTACCGGCCCTGCTCGCCCTGCGGTTCACCCCGGGCACGCTGCTGCCGCTGGTCTTCGCGGTCCTGGCGGGGCTGGCGCTCAACGTGCCGTTCGCCGTCCTGGTGAAGCTGGGTCAGGACTACCTGCCGGGGCGCCCGGGCACGGCGGCCGGGGTCACGCTGGGCCTCGCCGTCAGCATCGGGGGCCTGATCGCCCCGGCGCTGGGTGCGGCGGCGCAGGCGTACGGGCCGCAGGGCGTGTTCACCATCCTGTGCGCCGTCCCCGTACTGGCCGTGCTCCTCGGCCTGTTCCTCACCGAACCGGAACCGTCCCCGGGTGGCTGACCGTCCCTGGTGACGGAGGCATGCTGTACGCGACACGGGCGGCACCACCGCCACCCGGGCGCAGCACACCGAAGGGCAGCACCCCATGGGATCGGCACCGCGACTCGGCTCACCCGTACCGGACTTCACCCTGGCGGGCGGCGTCCTCGCCGGGGACGCCTTCGCGCGGCGCGACTACTCGCTCGCGGACGCGCGCGGGCGGGCCCTGGTCCTCGCCTTCTACCCGGGCGACAACACCACCGTGTGCACGAAGCAGTTGTGCGCGTACTCCTCGGGCATGGAGACCTTCGAGGCGCTGGACGCGGAGGTGTGGGGGATCAGCCCGCAGGGTGTGGACAGCCACGAGTCGTTCGCCCTCGCCCATGGGCTGCGCATGCCGCTGCTGGCGGACCCGGGCCGGGAGACCGCCCGGGCCTTCGGCGTCGCGGCGCCCGGGATCGGGGTGCGGCGCGCGGTCTTCCTGATCGACGGCGAGGGGGTGCTGCGGTGGAAGCACGTGGCGCTTCTGGGGGCCACGTTCCAGTCCCTGGACTCCCTGGCCGACCATCTCTCCGGCATCAACAACCAGTAGAAGATTGCCGGGTTCCGGCAATGTCGCCTCGGGGGTGCGTATGGGACCATCCAGCCAGTTCGACGGAAAAGCAGCACAGGGACCGAGGGGCCGGGAGGGGTGAGCAGATGACCTTGTTTCTCGGTCTCGGCATCGCGGGGATCGCTCTGCTCGCTCTGTCGCTGATCTTCGACGGCATCCTGGAGGGCCTCTTCGGGGGCCTGCTGGAAGGCCTGTTCGGCGGGCTCGTCTCCCTTCCGGTGATCGCCGGCTTCCTGTCGATGCTCGGCTTCGGCGGCGCCATCGTGCTCGGCACGACCGGTGCGGGCACCCTCGTCGCCACGGTGGCGGGGGTCGCGGCCGGACTGGTCGCCGCCCTGCTGACCTGGAAGTTCAGCCGCGCCCTGATGCGGGACCAGACCGACGCGACGCCGCGCAGCGAGGACCTGGTCGGCACGTCGGGGTCGGTGGTCACCGCGATCCCGGCCGACGGCTACGGCGAGGTCCTGCTCCGCCTCGGCGGCCAGCTCGTGAAGCTGTCCGCGAGGAGTACGGTGCCGGTCTCGCGCGGCGCCGAGGTCTGGGTCGAGGCGTCGCTCTCCAGCACCTCGGTGTCGGTCCGCCCCGTCGAACGCTGACCGGTACGCCCGGCCCCAACACCGCTCGTCTCACGACTGCCCCCGTCAGGGGGCAGAGGGGGAAACCGCATGAGTCCCGTAATGATCGCGATCGTCGGAGTCGTCGTACTCCTCTTCCTGCTCGCCCTCGCCGTGATCACCCGCTACAAGGTGGCCGGTCCCAGCCAGGCGTTCATCATCACCGGCCGCCGGGGCAAGAAGTCCGTCGACCCGGTGACCGGCCGGACCAGCATCGACAACAGCGGCCAGAAGGTCGTCGTCGGCGGCGGCGTCTTCGTCGTGCCGTTCGTCCAGCAGAAGTTCACCCTGGACCTGTCCAGCCGGCACATCCCGGTGGCCGTGCGCGGCGCCGTCACCCTGCGCGGCGTCAAGGCGCACCTCGAAGGCGTCGCGATCGTCAAGGTCGGCGGCAGCGAGGACGCGATCCGGGCCGCCGCCCAGCGCTTCCTGCGCCAGCAGGACGGCATCGTCGGCTTCACCCAGGAGGTGCTGTCCGGCGCGCTGCGCGCCATCGTCGGCCGGATGTCCGTGGAGGACATCATCCGCGACCGCGCCGCGTTCGCCGGCCAGGTGGCGGAGGAGGCCGAGGCGAGCCTGTCCGGCCAGGGCCTGATCCTGGACGCCTTCCAGATCCAGGACATCACCACCGAGGGCTCCTACCTGGAGGACCTGGGCCGCCCCGAGGCCGCTCGCGCCAAGCAGGAGGCCGACATCGCGGAGGCCATCGCCCGCCGCGCCTCGGAGCAGGCCCGGCTGAAGGCGGCCGAGGAGATCGCGATCGCCGAGCGGACGTTCTACCTGAAGCAGGCCGAGATCAAGGCCGAGACGGAGGCCGCCGCCGCCAAGGCCAACGCCGCCGGTCCGCTCGCCGAGGCCGCCCGCCGGCAGGAAGTGCTCACCGAGCAGGAGAAGGTCGCCGAGCGCCAGGCCGCGCTGACCGACCGCGAGCTCGACACCAAGGTCCGCAAGCCCGCCGACGCCGCCCGCTACCAGGCCGAGCAGGAGGCGGAGGCCCGCCGCATCGCCCAGGTCAAGGAGGCCGAAGCGGCCGCCGAGCGCGCCCGGCTCACCGGGCAGGGCGAGAAGCTGCACCGCTCCGCGCTCGCCGAGGCGGTCCGCATCGAGGGTGAGGCGGAGGCCGCCGCCATCGCGGCGCGCGGTTCGGCCGAGGCCGAGGCCATGCGGAAGAAGGCCGACGCCTTCGCGCAGTACGGCGACGCGGCCGTGCTCCAGATGCTCGTCGAGGTGCTGCCCCAGGTCGTCGCCAAGGCCGCCGAGCCGATGAGCGCGATCGACAAGATGACCGTCATCTCCACGGACGGCGCGAGTCAGCTGTCCCGTACGGTCACGGACAACGTCGCCCAGGGCATGGAACTGCTCAGCTCCACCACCGGGGTCGACCTCGCCGCGCTGCTCCAGAGCCTCAAGGGCGCGGGACCGAAGCCGGCCGCCGCCGAGCCGGTGGTCCAGGCCCCGGCGGCCTCGCCGGAGAAGAACGGGAAGATCGAGATCAGCGACTGATCCGCAGCGACCAGACCCGCGTGCCCGGCCGGTTGCGCAACCGGCCGGGCCTTCGTGTGCCGGGGCGCGGGACGCAGCGGGACGGTGGCCGGAAAGCGCCCCTCGGGGGTGGCGCATACCTCCGGATAAGGTAATGCGGGTCTAAAGAGATCACCAAGTGCCTCGCGCGTACCGCGCCCCTCGGGAGGAAGCCATGGGAACCCACCGCACCACGCTGCCCGGAGTCGGCGTCCAGTACGACTACACGACCGAGTCGGGGCAGCACATCTCCGTGGTGGTCCACCACGACGGTCGGCGGTTCATCGGCTTCTACGACCAGGACGACCCTGATTCGTGCCGGCTCTCCGTCCCCCTGACTCCACAGGAGGCGACCGGGCTCGCCCACCTCATCGACGCGGCGCCCATCGACGCCGTACGGACCGAGGGGATCGACCTGGTCACCGAGCACATCCCGCTCGGCACCCGCTCGCCGTACGGCGGCCGGCTGCTCGGCGACACCAAGGCGCGGACCCGGACCGGCGCCTCGATCGTGGCGGTGCTGCGCACCCACAGCGCGCATCCGTCACCCGGGCCGGACTTCCGGCTTGCCATCGGCGACACGCTCGTCGCCGTCGGAACGCGCGAGGGCGTCGACACGCTCTCCGAGATCATCGCGGAGGGCTGACCGTGCACGACACGACCGCACTGCTGGTGGAGCTCGGCTCCGTCATTCTGGGACTCGGCATCATCGGACGGTTCGCCGGCCGGATAGGACTCTCGCCGATCCCCCTCTATCTGCTGGCCGGGCTGGCCTTCGGCGAGGGCGGGCTGCTGCCGCTCGGGGCCAGCGAGGAGTTCACCGCCGTCGGCGCCGAGATCGGCGTCATCCTGCTGCTGCTCCTGCTGGGCCTCGAATACAGCGCCTCCGAGCTGGTGACCAGTCTCAAGACGCAGTACCCGTCCGGAGCCGTGGACTTCGTGCTCAACGCGACCCCGGGCGCGGTCGCCGCGCTGCTGCTGGGCTGGGGCCCGGTCGGCGCCGTCGCGCTCGCCGGTGTCACCTGGATCTCCTCCTCCGGTGTGATCGCGAAGGTCCTCGCGGACCTGGGACGCCTCGGCAACCGGGAGACCCCGGTCATCCTCGGGGTGCTGGTCATCGAGGACCTGTCGATGGCGGTCTACCTGCCGCTGCTCACCGCGATGCTCGCGGGCGTCGGCTTCGCCGGCGGCAGCATCGCCCTGCTGATCGCACTCGGCACGGTCGGCCTGGTGCTCTACCTGGCGCTGCGGCACGGCCGGCTGATCAGCCGCGCGGTCTCCTCCGACAATCCGGAGATGCTGCTGCTCGTCGTGCTCGGGCTGACCGTCCTGGTCGCCGGGGTGGCCCAGCAGCTCCAGGTGTCGGCCGCCGTGGGCGCGTTCCTCGTCGGCATCGCGCTCTCCGGCGAGGTCGCGGAGGGCGCGCGCAAGCTGCTGACCCCGCTGCGGGACCTGTTCGCCGCCGTCTTCTTCGTGTTCTTCGGGCTCTCCACCAACCCGGCCGAGATCCCGCCGGTGCTGCTGCCGGCCGCGCTGCTCGCCGTCGTCACCGTCTTCACGAAGATCGGCACCGGCTGGTACGCGGCCCGGCGCGCCGGCATCGGACCGCGCGGGCGCTGGCGGGCGGGCGGCACGCTCGTCGCGCGCGGCGAGTTCTCCATCGTCATCGCCGGTCTGGCCGTGGCGACGGAGCCCCGCATCGGTCCCATCGCCACCGCGTACGTCCTGATCCTGGTCATCGTCGGCCCGCTCACCGCGCGCTGGACCCAGCCGGTGGTCGAACGCGTCCAGAAGTGGCGCGGCAAGGACGGGGCGCCCGCCGCTCCCGCGGGCAACGCCCCGGTCCCCCCGGCCCGGGAAGAGGTCTCCGCCTCGTCCGAATGAGGCCCCGCCTCGTCCGGGTGAGGCCCCGCCTCGTCCGGGTGAGGCCCCGCCCCGTCCGGGGCAGCCGGGCCGTACGGCGTCAGGCCCCCGCCGGCAGGTCCCGCGCCCAGCCCAGCGGGTAGGCGTCGGCCCCCTCCGCGGGGGCCGCCGCCTCGCCGCCCGCGTCGGTGAACGCCCGCAGCGCGTCGATCAGCGCGGCGCGCTGCGCGGGCGCGATGCGCTCCACGATCGAGGCGACCTCCCGGCGGCGGCCGGCCGTGACCTCCTCGACCAGCCGGTGGCCCTCGGGCGTCACCCGCAGCACCGTCTCCCGGCGGTTGGCCGGGTTGACCTGACGCTCCGCGAGGCCCGCAGCGATCAGCCGGTCGAGCATCCGCATCGCGGTCGAGGGGTTCACGCCGAGGCGCTCCGCGAGGGTGACGAGCTTGGCCTCCCCGTGCGTGGAGAGCACCACGAGCAGCCGGAACTGGGGCAGCGTCACCCGGTCCTCGACCGCCGCGAGGGACCGGGCGGACACCGCGACCAGCAGTCTCGACGCGGTCAGCACCGCGCGCGTCACCGCGTCGACGTCGTCCCGGTCCGGGGCGGTCGGGGGGTCATCGGGTGCCTGTCCGTGCGCGGCCATGCCCCTTTCTACCGCGCCCGGCGTGCGGACTCGAACCGGCGGACATCCGATACGCAACCGCCGCCCAACCGGTACCGGACCGACAGCGGCGCGCACTGGCCCCGACGTTTGGATTGTGCAACGTTTGCATAGTGACGCATGAATCCGCGGCTTCGCCCGCTCCCCGGCGCCCGGCCCCGCCGACCGGCTGGCGGCGCACTGCCTTCCGGCTTCCGATCCACATGTTCCGCATGGGACTCGGGCCGCTCTTCAGGGGCCGGCTGCTGCTGCTCGTCCACACCGGCCGCGTCTCGGGCCTCCCCCGCCGGACCGCCATCGAGGTCGTGGAGGCGGGCACCCACGAGGGCCGGGCCTGCTGGACCGTCGCCTCGGGGTTCGGACCGGGCGCGGACTGGTTCCGCAACCTGGAGCGCACCCCGCACGCCACGGTGCAGGCCGGCCGGCGGTTCCACGCGGTGACCGCGCACGTGCTGACCCCCGAGGAGGGCGGCGAGCTGATGGTGCGGTACGCGCCCCGCCACCCCCGGGTGGCCCGCCGGCTCTGCGCGTACATGGGTTTCGAGGTGGACGGCAGCGCGGAGGACTACCGGCGGGTGGGCGAGTCGATCCCGTTCGTCCGGCTCACCGAGGGCGCGAGGCGCTGACCCTCACGCTCGGGCCGGCTCCTCCGCGAGGTGCGGGCGGGGCGCGCCGGGCCGGTACAGGAACAGGGTGACGACGAGCCCGAGGGCGAAGAAGCCCGCGGACCACCAGTACGCGGTGGCGTAGCTGTCCAGCTGGGCCCGGGCGACGACGGGCGGGGTCGGCCTGCGGCCCACCAGGTAGTGCGTGGCGGCGCTGGTGGCGAGGGTGTTGAGCAGGGCCGTGCCGATGGAGCCGCCGACCTGCTGGCTGGTGTTGACCATCGCCGAGGCCACTCCGGCGTCCCGCGCCCCGACGCCCGCGGTGGCCAGGTTCATCGCCGTGGCGAAGACGGCGCCGAGGCCGATGCCCAGGCAGAGCAACGGCGGCAGCACATGGGCGGCGTAGCCGCTGTCCAGGTCCAGGGCGGTCAGCCACACCATCGCGGCGGCCGCGATGCCCATCCCGGTCGGGACGATCGGCTTGGCACCGAACCGCAGCAGCAGCACATTCGTCGTCGTCACCGACGAGGCGATCATGCAGGCGACCATCGGCAGGAAGGCGA
This sequence comes from Streptomyces sp. SID9727, assembly GCF_010550605.1. Taxonomy (GTDB): domain Bacteria; phylum Actinomycetota; class Actinomycetes; order Streptomycetales; family Streptomycetaceae; genus Streptomyces. The sequence goes on along the minus strand of NZ_JAAGNI010000390.1, from coordinate 4,370 downwards.
GCCCGGTGGAGACCGGCGAGTAGCCCAGGCTCTTCTGCAGGTAGTAGGTGAGGAAGAGGAAGACGCCGAACATCCCGCCGCCGGAGATGAACATCGCGAGGAACGACGCCGCCCGGTCCCGGTCCAGCACCACCCGCATCGGCAGCAGCGGATGCGCCGCCCTGGTCTGCCACCACGCGAAAGCCGCCACCAGCACCGCGCCCGCCACCAGGAACACCCAGGTCAGCGGCGAACTCCAGGCGTGCGACTCGGCCTGGGAGAAGCCGTAGACGATGCAGAAGAGACCGGCCGAGACCAGCAGCGTCCCCGGGACGTCGAGCCGGGGCCGGTCGGCCGGCGCGCCCGCCGTCAGCAGCCGCCAGCCGCCCGTGAACGCGAGGAACGCGATGACCAGGTTGACGTACAGGCACCATCGCCAGTCCAGGTACTCCGTCAGCACCCCGCCGAGCAGCAGCCCCACCGCACCGCCCGCCCCCGCGATGGCACCGTAGATCCCGAACGCCTTGGCCCGTTCCCTGGGCACGGTGAACGTCGTCGTGAGCAGCGACAGCGCCGCCGGGGCGAGCAGCGCGCCGAACAGGCCCTGGAGGGCGCGGGCCAGCACCAGGACCTCGAAGCTCGGGGCGGCACCGCCGATCGCGGAGGCGACCGCGAAGCCGACGAGCCCGGTCAGGAAGACCACCCGGCGGCCCACCAGGTCGGCGATGCGTCCGCCGAGCAGCAGCAGCGAGCCGAAGGCGAGGGCGTACGCCGTCACGATCCACTGCCGGTTGCCGTCGCTGAAGCCGAGGTCCTGCTGGGCGGAGGGCAGCGCGATGTTCACGATCGTCGCGTCGAGCACCACCATCAGCTGGGCCAGGCCGATCACCCCGAGCACCCACCAGCGGTGGGACGGGTGCTCCTCACGAGGGTTCGCCCGGCGGGTTCCTGTTTCCCGGGGACCTGCTTCACGGGCCATGGGGCGGATCTCCCTCGCTGCGCGCACCGCCGGAATCCCCCGGCTGATCACGCTAGGCGGAGGGCGCCGGTCCCGCATGTGGAGCCGTTCGGACGGGCGGGTACGGCTGGCCGGGTGGGCGCGGTGGACACGCAGAACGCAAACTGTTGATCACACATGGTGACTGCTATCTCTGCTGTGCATGACCCGCAGACACCCCTCGTCGCCGCTGGGCGGATCCGTACGGGCCCCCCGGCTCGTCGCCGCGGCGCTGGCCCTCGCCCTCGGCGTGGCCGGCCCCCTGGCCTCCACCGGCCAACTCGCCCACGCGCAGCCGCGCCAAGGCGGCTCCACCTTGCTCGATGAGACCTTCACCCGGGCCACGGCCCCGGACTTCACCGGGGTCGGCTCGGCCTGCCTCACCGGAGCGCCCCAGGCCGACGCCCTGCCGGGGCCCGGCAGCCACCCGCTCGGGGGCTGCACGGTGGGCGTCGGCCCCGTACCGCCCAACGACGCCGCCCCGCGCGGCTATCTGCGGCTGACGGACTCCGCCAACGACCAGTCCGGCGCAGTCCTCTACAACCACGCGCTGCCCGCCGGCGACGGTCTGGACGTCACCTTCGACCAGTGGCAGTACGGCACCACCACGGGCGCCATCGCGCCGGCCGACGGCATCTCGTTCTTCCTGGTCGACGGTGACGCGGAGCTGACCCACCCCGGCGCCTTCGGCGGCAGCCTCGGGTACGCGCAGAAGCTGCCCGACGACGACCCGACCGCCGAGTTCCTTCCCGGTGTGGACCGCGGCTATCTGGGAGTCGGGCTCGACGTCCTCGGCAACTACTTCGGCGACTGGGAACACCGGGGCAACGGCTGCCCGCCCGACCAGCGCTCACCCGCGGGCACGGCGTTCCACGTGCCCGCACCCGGGCCGAACATGGTCACGCTGCGCGGCCCCGGCGACGGCATCGAGGGTTACTGCTTCCTCACCGCCACCACCAGCAACTTCTCGACCACCGGCCCCTGGCCGTCGACCCTCCCCGGAGAACTGCAGGGGCCGACCACCGAGGTGTCGAGCGATCCCGTCCAGGCCGAGCAGGACCTCGAGCCCTCGCGCCGCCGCGTGCACGTGGTGATCACCCCGGCACCGGACCCGCAGGTCACCGTGTCCATCGACTTCAACGACGGCAACGGCTCCCAGCAGGTCCTCCAGGCCGACGCGCCGAGCCCCGTACCCGCGACCTACAAGTTCGGATTCGCCGCCTCCACCGGTCTGTTCACGGACACCCACCTCATCCGCAATGTGGCCGTGCGCACCGAACGGCCGCTGCCCCGGCTGCATCTCGTGAAGCAGGTCGTGCAGCCGCTGCCCGGCGACCTGACGGCCGGCTCGCAGGTGCCCTACGAGTTCGTGGTCACCAACTCGGGAGGCACGGACATCGACGACCTCGTCGTCGACGACCCGAAAGTCGGCCCGGTCTCCTGCCCCGTGACGCGTCTCGCGCCCGGTGAGACGGTCACCTGCACGGCGACGTACACGGTGACGGCCGCCGACGTCACCAACGGCTCGATCGACAACACCGCCATGGCGACGGGTACGTCAGGTGGCGACCCGGTCGCCTCCCCGCCCTCGTCGGAGACCGTGCCGATCGAGCGGTCGCCCGGCATCTCGGTCGAGAAGCGGGTCGAGACCCCCGGCCCGTACGCGGTCGGGCAGACGGTCACGTACGTCTACACCGTCCGCAACACCGGCGGGGTGGAGCTGACCGGTGTCGCCGTCCACGACGACCACGTCACGGACATCACCTGCGAGTCGACCACGCTCGCCCCGGCGGAGGAGGCCGGTGACAGCACCACCTGCACCGGCACCTACACGATCACCGCGGCCGACGGTACGGCCGGTTCCGTGACCAACACCGCCACGGCGACCGGTACGGCGGACGGGGAGACCGTCACCTCGCCGGAGACGTATCAGACCCTCCCCGTCGGGCAGCCCCATCTGACGCTGCACAAGCAGGTCGTCTCCCAGGGCCCCTTCCGGGTCGGCACCGAGGTCCGGTACGCGTACACGGTCACCAACACCGGCAGCACCCAGCTGCACGACGTGCACGTGGCGGACAACCGTGTCGCCTCGGTGATCTGTGACGCGACCACGCTGGCGCCCGGGGCGAGCACCACCTGCCACGGCACCTACCGCATCACCCGGGCGGACATCGACCTCTGCCGGCAGAGCGGCACCCGCGGCGGCGACGGCGGTGGCAAGGGCACCGTCAAGTGCCGGATCACCAACGTCGCCCAGGCCGGTGCCACGGGCCCGCAGGGCGAAGAGATCGCCAGCGACACCGCCTCGGCCACGGTCACCGTGACGGTCAAGCCCAAGAAGTGCAGGTGTCACAAGCACGAGGGCAAGCAGCACAGCGGCGGCTGACCCACCCCGCGCACCGATCGGCGCCGCACCCTCCCAGGGGCGGCGCCGATCCGTGTGCCGGCCGGTAGTCCCGCCTGCCGCGCCCGCCCCGCGGGCGGACGGCGCCGCTTTCGCGACACGCCTCAGACCTCCTTGGCGGGCCAGTCCAGCAGCCTGGCGCCGATCACCGCGGTCTGGAGCGTGTAGCGGTGCTGGGGGTCCGCCGGGTCGGAGCCGGTCAGCTGGTGGATGCGTTCCAGCCGGTACGTGAGGGCCCGGACGCTCAGCGAGAGACGGCGGGCGGTCTCGGCGGCGACACAGCCCGCGTCGAAGTACACCGACAGCGTCCTGAGGAGTGGTTCGGCGCCGCCCCGGGCCTGCCGGAGCGGGCCCAGCTCGCTGCGCACGAGATCGGCCATGGCCTGCCGGTCCCGGGTCAGCACCGGGTAGACCAGCAGGTCGGCGGCGTAGAGCACGGGGTCGTCCAAGTCCATCCGGTCCGCCAGGTCCAGCGCGTCCAGCGCCTCGTCGTACGACTGGACGACGCCGCCGGGGCCCCGGTGGGGGCGGCCGACGGCGACCCGGCCGCCGTCCGTCGCCGCGTGGGCCTGCTTCGCGAAGTAGCGCAGGACGTCGGGCTGGCTGCCGGGCGCGACGCACACCATGCGTCCGTCCTTCGTGGTGAGCAGGATCTTGCGCCCGCTGAACCGGGCCAGCATCGCCGACTCCACCTGCCGGGGCACCGCCTCCGTCTCGGTGTACGCCTCCGGGCCCGTCGCCACCGCCACGGCGTGGGCGCGTGAGAGGCGCAGCCCGAAGCGGGTGGCCCGCTCGGCGAGCCGGCCCAGATCGCTGCGCCCGTACAGGAGGTCGTCGATGAACTCGCGCCTGGCGGCCTCCTCGCGGCGCACGGTGAGGCGCTGGGCGCGCTCGAAGCCGTCGGCGAACGCGTCGACCGCCTGCTCCATCGCGGCCAGCGCGCTGTCGGCGGAGGCGGCCACGGCGGCGGGGGTCGCGCCGGGGGCGGGG
>NZ_JAAGNI010000382.1 GCF_010550605.1 Streptomyces sp. SID9727 | reverse complement strand
GCCCTCCGGCTCGGGCTGCCCGGCGTCGGCGGACTCCGCCGCCTCGGGAGCGCTCTCGGCGGCGACGCCCTCCGGCGCCTCCGCCTCCGCGACCTCCTCGGGTGCCTCCTCCTGGACCGCGTCCGGCACCGCCCAGGGCGCCGGGGCGCCGCCCGGCAGGGTGGCCGGGCGGTCCGCGTACCAGTCGGCGGCGGGGGGCGGGGTGTACAGCTCGGCGGAGTCGTCCGAGAGCGGGGCGGCCGGGGCCGGCCAGGACGAGGTGTCCACCGACCACTGGCCGGTGGGGGCCGGGTCCGTACCGTACGGCTCCTGGTACGAGCCGGTGTGCGGCTCGGCCTCGGGGTGCGGGTAGCCGTAGCCGGACTGCTGGTTCGGGTCGGGCCAGTGCACCGCGTCCGGCACCGGCTGCTGGTCCTGGGCGGGGACGGTCCAGTTGCCGGTGGCCGCCGGGTCGAGGCCGGCGGCCGGGGTCAGCGGCAGGATCATCGGCGGGGTGTAACCGTGGCCGGGCGCGGCCAGCGGGATGTCCGCCAGGTCCTCCGGCGGCAACTGGACGAAGGCCGTCGCGTCGCCGTCGTAGTCGCCCTGCGGGGTCGGCTGCCAGCCCCCGTGCTGCTCGGCGGGGTTCTCCTTGCTCACGACAGTGCCCTCCCCAGCGCGCGTCGGGCGAGCGCGGCGACGGTGCGCCGCAGGTGCAGTACGGCGGGGGACGGCGGTGGTGCCTCTCCCCCGTCGGCGGGTGGTCCGGGGTCGGGGACGCAGGCGGCCGCGACGTACTCGCCGAAGGCGGCCAGCGCGTCGGGCGCGAGGCCGCGCGCCCCGTCCCAGTCGATCAGCGAGGCGATCCAGTGCTCCGCCTCCAGCGGGCGCAGCGGCATCGGCGCGATGGCACCGACCGCGCAGCGCACCCCGCGCCTGGCCGGGTCGAGGACGATCGCGACGGAGGCGGTGGCGCGGCCGGGCCCGGTGCGGCCGGTGGCCTTGAGGAACACCTGCGGGGCGTGCAGCAGGGGCACCCGGACGAAGCCGATCAGCTCGGCGGGCTCCAGCATCTCGCGGCCGGCCAGCAGGTGGGAGACGGGGATCTCGCGACGGGCGCCGCCGGGTCCGGCGATGACGAGCTCGGCCTCCAGCGCGGCGAGCACCGGCAGCGTGTCCCCGGTCGGGGCGGCGGTCGCGATGTTGCCGCCGAGCGTGCCGGCGTTCCGGATCTGCGGGGGGCCGGCGGCGCGGGCGGAGGCGGCGAGCGCGGGGATCAGGGCGGCGAAGTCGGGCCGTCCCATGCGGGCGTGGGTCAGGCCGGCGCCCAGCAGGGCGTGCCCGTCCTGGTAGTGCCAGCCGCGCAGCTCGCTGATCCGGCCGAGCCCGACCAGACCGGAGGGGCGCAGGAGCCCCTTGTTGACGGCCGACATCAGGTCCGTGCCGCCTGCCACGGGGACGGCGGCCGGCATGGCGCCGAGTGCCGCCACCGCCTCGTCCAGCGAGGCAGGCAGCGTCACGGACTGCGTCGCCTGCGGTGCGTGCGTGGTCAACCCAGCTGCCCCTTCCCGGTGTCCCGGCGCTCCCGCCTGTTTCGCCGTACGGTACGTGCTCGAAGCCCGGACGTGGCAACTCTGGCACATCTTCGGACCGGTCCGACGCGCAGGTCCGCGAAGGGTGTATCCGTCCATGGTCAGGGTAATGGTCCGGTTTTCGCGCCGGTTCGGCGGTGAGCTCCCTTTGCCGGTCTTCCGCATGTCCGTACGGCTTTCTCCGTTACCGGGGCGGCACGGCTCCGAACGGCCGCCGCCACCACGGTCGCAGGGGCCGCGGTGGCGGGAGAGCGGGTCGGGGCCGGGCTCACACGTTCGGGGGTGCCCCCTCGATCGGGCGTCCGAGGATGCCGGGGCGCTGCTGCCAGGGAAGCGGTCCGGACGGCGGCCGGTAGCCGACGCCGAGGGCGTCGAGCCGGGCGTAGTGGGCGGTCATGCGGCGCTCGAAATCGGTGAAGTCCCGTTCGTCCGGGGCGGGCAGGGCCGACCAGGCGACCTCCGCGAAGGCGGCGAGGCGGGGGAAGACCTGGTAGTCGACGCGGGCCCGGTTCTGCATGACCTCGGACCAGACGTTGGCCTGGGTGCCGATGACGTGCCGGACCGCCTCCTCGCTCAGGGACGGCGGCACGGGTTCGAAGCGGTAGACGTCCTCCAGGGTGCGGACGTATCCGATGGGCATCGGCTCGTCGGGGCCGCCGTGCTGACGGTGGTCCAGGTAGACCTGCTGCTCGGGGCACATGACCACGTCGTGCCCGGCCTCGGCGGCCGCGATGCCGCCCGCGTAACCGCGCCAGGAGGAGACGGCGGCGCCGGGTGCGAGGCCGCCCTCCAGGATCTCGTCCCAGCCGATGAGGCGGCGCCCGCGCGCGGTGAGCCAGGTGTCGAAGTGGCGGATGAACCAGGACTGGAGCTCGTCCTCGTCCGCCAGGCCGAGTTCCTTGATGCGGGCCTGTGCGGCGGGCGACCGCCTCCACTGGTCCTTGGGGCACTCGTCTCCGCCGACGTGGACGAACGGGGAGGTCTCCGCCGGGAACAGTTCGAGGAGTTCCTCGAAGACGCCCTCGTAGAACCGCAGGACGTGGTCGGCGGGGGCCAGGACGTTCGGTGTGACGCCCCAGTCGTCCCAGACGCCGAGCGCCGAGGTGTCGATGACGTCGGTGTTGCCGAGCTCCGGGTAGGCGCTGATGGCGGCCTGCGAGTGGCCGGGGATGTCGATCTCGGGGACGACCCGGATGTGCCGGGCGGCGGCGTAGGCGACGATCTCGCGGATGTCGTCCTGGGTGTAGTAGCCGCCGTGCGGGGTCTCGTCCCAGAGTGCGGAGGCCCGGTGGCCGTACTTCGTACGCGGGCGCCAGGCGGCGACCTCGGTGAGGCGGGGGTACCGCTTGATCTCGACGCGCCAGCCCTGGTCGTCGCTCAGGTGGAAGTGGAAGACGTTCAGCTTGTGGGCGGCGAGCAGGTCGAGGTAGCGCAGGACGTCGTCCTTGGGCATGAAGTGCCGTGCCACGTCGAGCATCAGGCCGCGCCAGCCGAAGCGGGGCGCGTCCTCGATGTCGGTGTACCCGAAGCCGTGGGCGGCGGCCTCGCCCACGGGTGCCCGGCGGAACGCCTCGGGGCCCAGCAGCTGGCGCAGGGTCTGGGCGCCCCAGAACACCCCGGCGGGGCTGCCGCCGGTGATGCGGACGCCCTCGTCGGGTGTGGTGGTGAGCCGGTAGCCCTCGGGGGGCAGGGTGGCGTCGGTGCGCAGCACGACGGCGCGCGGGGCGTCCTCGGGGCCGGGGGCGAGGGGCAGGCCGAAGGCGGCGCCCAGGGTGGCGCGCAGCCAGCGCTCGGTGGTCGCGGTGCCCGGGGCCGCCGCGATGGTGGTGGACGCGTCGAGGACGAATCCGCAGCGCCCCCGGTCGTCGGCGCGCTGGGGCGCCGGGATCAGTTCCATGGCCATGACGTCAGTCCTTAACCGCTCCGCCGAGTCCGGAGACCAGGCGTCGCTGTACGAGTACGAAGAAGACCAGCACGGGCACGGTCATCACCGTGGAGGCTGCCATGATCCCGCCCCAGTCGTTCTCGTCGGGTTTGAAGAAGACCAGCAACGCCATCGGGAGCGTCGACTGGGAGGTGTCGCTGATGATGAACGACTTCGCGAACAGGAAGTCGTTCCAGGTGGAGATGAACGAGAAGACGCTCGTCGCCACGAGGCCGGGGAGGACCAGCGGGAAGAGGATCTGCCACAGGAAGCGGGTGCGGCTCGCCCCGTCGATGTACGCGGCCTCCTCCAGGGCCTCCGGCACGGCCCGGACGAAGCCGCGCAGCATCCAGATCGCGAACGGCAGCGAGAACGCCAGGTGCGGCAGGATCAGCGAGCCGAGCGTGTTCAGCTGGCCGAAGTCGCGCATCAGGAAGAACAGCGGGATCGTCAGCGCCTCGACCGGCACCATCTGCGCGACCAGGAACATGATCAGCAGCGTGGTCCGGAAGCGGAACCGGAACCGGGTGACCGCGGTGGCCGCCAGGAACGCGATGAGCGCGGAGGCGACGACGACCGTACCGGCGACGAGCAGGCTGTTGAGGAAGTAGCGCCCGAAGTCCTGCTGCTGGAAGACCCGCCGGAAGGAGTCCAGGGTCGGCGACAGGGTCCAGGGCCTGGGGTGCGTGGACTGGACCTCGCCCGCCGGTTTGAGGGCGGAGAGCACCATCCAGTACAGCGGGAAGGCGACGGCGGCGGCGATGAGCAGGGCCGCGGCCTCGGCGGCGAGCCGGCCGGGCCGGCGGACGGACGGACTCACAGTTCCTCCCCCTGACGGCGTACGAGGCGCAGGTACACGAGCGTGACGGCGAGCAGGATCAGCAGCATCACGACGCCGATCGCGGAGCCGAGGCTGTACTGCGAGGAGGCGAACGCCTTCTGGTACGCGTACACGTTGAGCACCAGGTTCTGCCCGGCGATCCCGCCGCCGTTGGTCATGACGTAGATCTGGGTGAACACCTTGAAGTCCCAGATGACCGACTGGATGGTGACGACGGTCAGGATCGGCCGCAGCATCGGGGCCGTGACGGAACGCCAGATCCGCCACTGCGAGGCCCCGTCGAGCGCCGCCGCCTCGAGGACCTCGGTGGGGATCGCCCGGATGCCCGCATACACGGTGACCATCACGAACGGGAAGGAGCACCACAGGACTTCGAGGAGCACCAGCGCGAAGGCGCTGTAGCGCCCGTACGTCCACGAGTGGTCCCCGAGCCCCAGGACCCGGTTGACCGGGCCGAAGTCGGCGTCGAAGAGGAAGACCCAGACGGTCGACCCGGTGATCGCGGGGGTCGCCCAGGCGCCGAGCGCGGCCAGCATGAGGGCGAGCCGGGGCACGGCCCGTATCCGGGTCAGCAGGACGGCCAGCGCGCAGCCGGTGAGCAGGGTGGCGAGGACACAGGCCGCGGCGAAGACCACGGTGGCGAGGAGGACCTGCCAGAACTGGCCGTCCCCGAAGAGGGCGGTGTAGTTGCCGAACCCCTGGAAGGTGGCCGGTTCGCCGCCGCTGACCTGGGCCTGGGTGTACTCCAGGAAGGAGATCAGGCCGAGCTGGTAGATCGGGTAGACCAGCAGCCCGCCGAGCAGGACGAGCGCGGGCAGCAGGTAGAGCCAGGGGGTCCAGCCCGGCCGCCGGGCCGGGGATGCGGACCGGCGGCGCGGGCGGGGCGTGGGGGGCGCTTTGTACGCCGTGCTGTTCGCGGTCATCGTCAGCCCGCTTCGGCGAACGCCGCGTCCATCTTCTTCGCGGCGTCGCCGGCCGCCTTCGCCACGTCCTTACGGCCGCTGACGATCTCCTGGAACATCGTGGGCAGGATCAGTGAGGAGTCGATCTGCCCCCAGGCCGGGGAGGCGGGTACGAACTTGGCACCCGCGCCGAGCGTCTTGACGAAGGGTTCGACGAACGGCTCGCGCTTCGCGGCGGCGGCGCGGACGTCGGTGTAGGTCGGCAGGAAGCCCATCGCGTCGAACATGCGGGCCTGGGACGCCTTGCCGGTCAGCTCCTTCAGCAGGTCGACGGCCAGGGTGCGGTGGCCGCTGCTCTTCAGCACGCCGATGTTGTTGCCGCCGGCGAACGCGGGGGCTATGGACCCCTCGGCCACGCCGGGCAGCGGGACCACCGCGTACGTGCCCTTGACGCTTCCCGCCTCGACGGCCGCGTGGCTGAAGTCGCCGCCGATGGCCATGGCGGCCTTGCCGGAGGCGAAGGCGGTGACGGTCGCGTTGCCGCCCATGGCCGCGCACTTGGCGGGCGGGCAGTTGCCGGCGCCGAACAGCGAGGTGTACGCCTCGATACCCTTGCGGGCCTTCGCGCTGTTGATGGCCGACGTGTACGAGGAGCCCTCCCGGTCGGCCAGTTCGCCGCCGTTGGCCCAGATGAAGGGCATCGCGCCGTAGGTGTAGGCGCCGCCGACGGCGAGCCCGTACAGGTCCGGCTTCTTCTTGTGGATCTTCTGGGCGGTGGAGATCAGTTCGGCCTGGGACTTGGGCGGTTGGATGCCCAGGTCCGCGAAGACGTCGGTGCGGTAGTACAGCGCGCGTACGCCGACGAAGAGCGGTGCCCCGTAGACCTTGCCGTCGACCGTCACGGACTGCCTGGCGGCCGGGTCGGTGTCCTTGGCGTCCGCCCAGGCCCCGAACTCGGACGTGATGTCGGCCAGCCCGCCGTCCTTGACGTAGCCGGCGGTGTCGGTGTTGCCGTACTCGATGAGGTCGGGGGCGCTCTTCGGGTCGTTGAAGGCGGCCTTGACACGCTGGGCGCGGGTCTCGACCGGGATGTACTCGATCTCGACCTTCGCGTCCTTGTGGCCCTTCCTGAAGGCGGCGACCGCGGTGTCGACCACCTTCTCCTTCGGCTTGTTGCCGACCTCCTGGAACAGCCAGACACGCAGTGTGCCGGTCTTCTCGTCGCCCTTGGCTCCGGTGTCGGAGGTCTGCGGCGCGCAGGCGGTGGCGGTGAGGCCCGCCAGGACGAGCGCCGCGGCCGGCGCGGCGATTCGGGCAGAGAACTTCATCCGGGAACCCCTACCGGTCAGCGTTGCAACATGCGCAACGCACGTTTCGTTCTGCACAACAGGCAGGAGAGTAGGTCGGGTCGGGGACGGCGACAAGTGGTCTGCACCACGTCTGCACCACTCCGTGACCTGGCGGAGCACCCCGTGCAACGGCACGCGAAAGACCCCCGGGGCACGCGGACGCGTGCCCCGGGGGTCTCCCGGGCGTTCAGCTGTCGGCCGTACCGGTGGCCTAGTTCTTGTCCTTGCCGCCCTTGCCCTTGTCGCCGCCGGCGCCCATGGACTCGTAGATCTCCTTGCACATCGGGCAGACCGGGTACTTCTTGGGGTCGCGCCCCGGTACCCAGACCTTGCCGCACAGTGCGACCACGGGGGTGCCCTCCAGGGCGCTCGCCATGATCTTGTCCTTCTGGACGTAATGGGCGTAGCGCTCGTGGTCGCCGTCGCCGTTCGACACCTGCGGCGTCGGCTCCACGAGGGTTCCGGTACCTGCCCCGCGCTCGGGCTCAAGAGTGCTCATAACCGCCAAGCGTACTGAAGAACGGGACATCAGTTCAGCGAAGGGTCGTCCGGATACGTGGCGATCATGGCCAGTTCGCTGCGCTGCCGGCGCAGGACCGCGCGCCACAGGCCCTCCGGGCGCGGCGAGGACACGTCGCCGGGCTCCGACTCCACCACGTACCAGGCGCCCTCGGACAGCTCGCGCTCCAGCTGGCCCGGCCCCCAGCCCGCGTACCCCGCGAAGATCCGCAGCGAGCCCACGGCCGCCGCCAGCAGTTCGGGCGGCGCCTCCAAGTCCACCAGGCCGATCGCGCCGTACACCCGGCGCCAGCCGAGGGGGCCCTCGCCGCCCGGGATCACGGCGACCCCGAGGGCGGAGTCCAGCGAGACCGGGCCGCCCTGGAAGACGACCTCCGGCTCGCCGGTCAGCCCGGCCCAGGCCGTCAGGATGTCCACGACGCCCACCGGGGTCGGCCGGTTGAGGACCACGCCGAGGGAGCCCTCCTCGTCGTGGTCGAGGAGCAGCACGACCGCGCGGTCGAAGTTCGGGTCCGCCAGGGCGGGCGCGGCCACGAGCAGCCGCCCTGTGAGCGAGGACACCTCGGTCATGGCAGAAATGATCCCGCATCTCCGGCCGCGGCGGGGGCCAAGTGACGTGCTCGTCGCGCTCGGTGCCCGAGCGCAGCTCAGGGCGCACGGGTGCACGAGGAGCGCACGGCCGGATCGCCGATCCGGACGGTGACCCTCCGCACGCCCCGTACTGCGGAGCGTGTTGTGGCGGATTCATGACGTTCGTACACCACCCGTTCCCCTACGGAACGGGGGTGCGGGGCCATTACCCTTTCGTTTGGCCCCCTGCCCGACCACTCCGGAACGCGAGATTCATGACCGGCACAGACGATGTCCTGCTTGTCCACGGCGGAACCCCGCTGGAGGGCGAGATCCGCGTCCGAGGCGCCAAGAACCTGGTGCCCAAGGCGATGGTCGCCGCGCTGCTCGGCAGCGGGCCCAGCCGGCTGCGCAACGTGCCCGACATCCGCGACGTACGCGTGGTGCGGGGGCTGCTCCAGCTGCACGGGGTGACGGTCCGGCCCGGCGAGGAGCCGGGCGAGCTGGTCCTGGACCCCACGCACGTCGAGAGCGCCAACGTCGCCGACATCGACGCCCACGCGGGCTCCTCGCGCATCCCGATCCTGTTCTGCGGGCCGCTGCTGCACCGCCTGGGCCACGCCTTCATCCCGGGGCTCGGCGGCTGCGACATCGGCGGCCGGCCGATCGACTTCCACTTCGACGTGCTGCGCCAGTTCGGCGCGACCATCGAGAAGCGGGCGGACGGGCAGTACCTGGAGGCCCCGCAGCGGCTGCGCGGCACCAAGATCCGGCTGCCGTACCCCTCGGTGGGCTCCACCGAGCAGGTGCTGCTGACCGCGGTGCTCGCCGAGGGCGTCACGGAGCTGTCGAACGCGGCCGTGGAGCCGGAGATCGAGGACCTGATCTGCGTCCTGCAGAAAATGGGCGCGATCATCTCGATGGACACCGACCGGACCATCCGGATCACCGGTGTGGACCGCCTCGACGGCTACACCCACCGCGCCCTCCCGGACCGCCTGGAGGCCGCCTCCTGGGCGTCCGCCGCGCTGGCGACCGAGGGCAACATCTACGTCCGGGGCGCCCAGCAGCGCTCGATGATGACGTTCCTGAACACCTACCGCAAGGTGGGCGGCGCCTTCGAGATCGACGACGAGGGCATCCGCTTCTGGCACCCGGGCGGCGCGCTCAACGCCATCGCGCTGGAGACGGACGTGCACCCCGGTTTCCAGACGGACTGGCAGCAGCCGCTGGTGGTCGCGCTGACGCAGGCCGCGGGCCTCTCCATCGTGCACGAGACCGTGTACGAGTCCCGGCTCGGCTTCACGTCCGCGCTGAACCAGATGGGCGCGCACATCCAGCTCTACCGCGAGTGCCTGGGCGGCTCGGACTGCCGCTTCGGCCAGCGCAACTTCCTGCACTCCGCGGTCGTGTCGGGCCCCACGAAGCTCCAGGGCGCGGACCTGGTCATCCCGGACCTGCGCGGCGGCTTCTCGTACCTGATCGCCGCCCTCGCGGCGCAGGGCACCTCCCGGGTGCACGGCATCGACCTGATCAACCGGGGCTACGAGAACTTCATGGACAAGCTGGAGAAGCTGGGCGCGAAGGTGGAGCTGCCGGGCGGCTCGCTGGTCTGAGCGGCGCTTCCGGCCCCGGCGCAACCGGGTCCCGCCCCCGTCTCCGGCGGGCGGGACCCGGTTGCGCCGGGGCCTTGCCCGTTCAGAGGCGCTTGCAGTTGATCACGGCGCCCTTCTCGGTGCCCCGGGACAGGGTGAGCCGGACGTCGCGCCCCGTCACGCGCATGTGGAGGGTGTCCACCGGCAGCCCGTCCCAGCCGGGCGCGTATGCGCAGTCGCCGTCGTAGTCCGACGGGATCGCCCCCGGAAAGCCGCTGACCGACAGCGCGGACCCCACCTCCTCGTCACCGGCCCCGAAACCGTCCGGGGCGTCCACGGACACGCCGTCGCCGTCGGAGCGCCACGTCCCGGTGATGCCGTCCCACTGGTCGCTCTCCCAGGTCCCGTCCTCGTGGACGGTGAGGGTGGCTTCGACATTCGCGCCCTCCGCCCGGTAACGCCACTTGCCCACGACGAAGGCCTTGATCGCCTGCTGTCTCGGTCCACCGCCCGTCCCGTTGCCCCCGCAGGCCGAAACGAGTGAGGCGGCGGCCCCCAGGGCCAGGTAGCGCAGCGCGGTGCGGCGCCGGATGTGCAGCGTGGCGTGCTTGGACACGGTCCCCCCGGGTGCTGGTTCGTCAGCGGTCGCCGGTCCCTGACCCGGGCCGGGGGCCCAATGTAGGGGCGCCGCTCCTGGCACCGGTAGCCCGGAACCGGCCTGTGTGCCGCCGACAGGCGCGGAAAGGCCCCTCTGCGGGCCGAATGCCGAAGGGCGGGCACCCCGTACGGGGTGCCCGCCCTTCGTGGTGCCCAGGGGTCTTACTTGCCCTTGGCGGCTTCCTTGAGCTTCGAGCCCGCGGAGACCTTCACGCTGTAGCCGGCCGGGATGTTGATCGGGTCGCCGGTCTGCGGGTTACGAGCGGTGCGAGCGGCACGGTGGGTGCGCTCGAAGGTCAGGAAACCGGGGATGGTGACCTTCTCGTCGCCCTTGGCGACGACCTCACCGACGGTCTCGGCGAGAGCGGCCAGCACGGCGTCGGCGTCCTTGCGGGTCACCTCGGCACGGTCGGCCAGGGCGGCCACCAGCTCACTGCGGTTCATGTTGTTACTCCCGTGTTCTTCTTGCCTGTGAGGCGTGAGATCGAAGCCGATGCTGCCAGGGCCCTCGGACGGTCCCCGTACCCGGGTCCGCCCTTGAGAGGGTCCGGTAGACCTCGCGCCCTGTGGGGTCTCCCCTGGACGTAGTCCTTGAGGAAACATCCTGCCCCCACCTGCGGCGGGAAAGCCAATCCGGCACCCCCCGGGAGCCGCGCGAACAGCACCACTGCCTCATCGTGGTGACGTCCCGTCGACTCCCCCGGAGCCGTCCGCAGCGGGTGCGGGGCTCCGCGGGACGCGTCGCCCGCCCACCCTAAAGGGGCGTTTGGGGCGCCGCGACCCGCGACGCGCCGGAGTCAGGGCGACGTGGGCGCCGTCACAGTGGCTCCGGCGGCCCGCGCGGCGTCCCGGACGGCCCCGGCGACCGCGCCGGCGACCTTGTCGTTGAAGACCGACGGGATGATGTAGTTCGCGTTCACCTCGTCCTCGGCGACCACGCCGGCCAGGGCGCGCGCGGCGGCGAGCATCATGTCCGTGTTGACGGTGCGGGACTGGGCGTCGAGCAGGCCGCGGAAGACGCCGGGGAAGACCAGCACGTTGTTGATCTGGTTCGGGAAGTCCGAGCGCCCCGTGGCCACGACGGCGGCGGTGCGGCGGGCGATCGCCGGGTCGACCTCGGGGTCCGGATTCGCGAGCGCGAACACGATCGCGCCGTCCGCCATGGCCGCCACGTCGTCCCCGTCCAGCACGTTGGGGGCGGAGACGCCGATGAAGACGTCGGCCCCGACCACGGCCTCCTTGAGGGTGCCGGTGATGTTCTCCGGGTTGGTGTTGTCGGCGATCCAGCACAGCGGCGAGTCCGGGTCGGCGGACCGCAGGTCCTCGCGGCCGGAGTGCACCACGCCGTGGATGTCGGCGACGACGGCGTGCTTGACGCCCGCGGCGATGAGGAGCTTCAGGATGGCCGTACCGGCCGCTCCGGCGCCGGACATGACGACCCGCACGTCGCCGATGGCCTTGCCCACCACGCGCAGGGCGTTGGTCAGCGAGGCCAGGACGACGATGGCGGTGCCGTGCTGGTCGTCGTGGAAGACGGGGATGTCGAGGGCCTCGCGCAGCCGGGCCTCGATCTCGAAGCAGCGCGGCGCGGAGATGTCCTCCAGGTTGATCCCGGCGAAGCCCGGCGCGATCGCCTTGACGATCTCGACGATCGCGTCGGTGTCCTGGGTGTCCAGGCAGATCGGCCACGCGTCGATGCCGGCGAAGCGCTTGAAGAGGGCCGCCTTGCCCTCCATGACGGGCAGCGCGGCCTTCGGGCCGATGTTGCCGAGGCCGAGCACGGCGGAGCCGTCCGTCACGACTGCGACGGAGTTGCGCTTGATGGTGAGGCGGCGGGCGTCCTCGGGATTCTCGGCGATCGCCATGCAGACCCGGGCCACGCCGGGGGTGTAGATCATCGAGAGGTCGTCGCGGTTGCGGATGGGGTGCTTGGACGCCATCTCGATCTTGCCGCCGAGGTGCATGAGGAACGTACGGTCGGAGACCTTGCCGAGGATGACGCCCTCGATACCGCGCAGCCCCTCGACGATCTCGTCGGCGTGCGCGGTGGAGGAGGCGGCGATCGTGACGTCGATCCGCAGCTTCTCGTGGCCGGAAGCGGTCACGTCGAGGCCGGTGACCGAACCGCCGGAGGACTCCACGGCCGTGGTGAGCTGAGAGACCGCGGTGCCGCTCGCGGGCACCTCCAGCCTGACCGTCATCGAGTACGAGACGCTGGGCGCCGTTGCCATGGCCGAGTCCTTCGCTTTCTTGGGGCCTAGCTTCATTGCTACGCGCGTCCGAGCTCCGAGCAGGCCCGGCAGCGGACACGCCTTCCGATATTCGCACCTACCGACGAGTAGCCGTTAATGACTGTCGCAGCGCGGAAACTGTTTTCCACCATACGAGATAGTGCGGCGCAGCGGAACCCCTGCCCGGGAACGCGAAGAGGCCCGCGCCACCGGAAGGTGACGCGGGCCTCTTCTTCAGTTGACGACACCGGCCCGCCATGCTCGCCTCGCGGCAAGTGGTCGCTCGAAGCGACTAAGGTTGGGCCCGGGGGCTTGGATCGAGCCGGTGCCACACCCAGGCTAACAAATCACCTGGAAAAGCGATTCCCGCGGCGCGGGTTGACCGGAATCCGCCCCGCCCCGCCCGCCCCCCTCAGTCCCTGAGCAGGTCCGGCACCCCGTCCTCGTCCGGCAGGTCCCGCTCCCCCGACACCACGGTCAGCTGCTGGGTCGCCCGGGTCAGCGCCACATACAGCACGCGCAGCCCGGCCGGGGACTCGTCCGCGATCTCGGCCGGCGAGACGACCACCGTCGCGTCGTACTCCAGACCCTTGGCCTCCAGGCTGCCGAGCGCCACCACCCGGTCCCCCAGCTCCGCCAGCCACTCGCGGGCCTGGGCGCGCCGGTTCATCGCCACGACGACCCCGACCGTGCCGTCCACCTCGGCGAGCAGCCGCCGCGCCTCCTCGCGCACGGTCCCGGCCAGGTCGTCGCCCCGTACGGTCTCGAAGCGCGGGACCACGCCCGTGGAGCGGACGGCGGCCGGGGACTCCATGCCGGGCATGGCGAGGGCCAGCACCTTCGCGGCCAGCTCGGCGATCTCGGCCGGGTTGCGGTAGTTGACGGTCAGCGTGAAGTTCCGGCGCGGACGGCTGCCCAGGGCCTCGTCACGGGCGGCCGCCGCCTCGTCCGGGTCGGACCAGGAGGACTGCGCCGGGTCCCCGACGATCGTCCAGGTGGCGTGCCGGCCGCGCCGGCCGACCATCCGCCACTGCATGGGCGTGAGGTCCTGCGCCTCGTCCACGATGACGTGGGCGTACTCGGTGCGCTCCGCGGCGAGCCGTTCGGCCCGCTCCCACTGGGTCTCCTCGCGGCGGGGCATCAGCTCCTCCAGCCCGGTGAGCTGGTCCAGCGGGTCCGCCTCGCGCTTGCGCCGGGGGCGGCTCGGGGTGCCGAGCAGCGTCTGCAGCTCGTCCAGGATCGCCACGTCGTGCACGGAGAGCGGCCCCTGACCGGCGGCGTCCAGGCGCCGCAGGGAGCGTGCGAGCCGGCGCACCTCGCCCTGGTTGAGCGTGCGCCGCGCCCACCGGGCGAGCCGCTTCTCGTCGGCCATCGCGGCGAGCACCCCGCGCGGGGTCAGCTCGGGCCACCAGGCGTCCAGGAACTCGACGAACGGGGTCTCCGTGGACACGTCCTCGTCGAACGAGCTGCGCAGCTCCGCCGCCAGCTCCGGGTCGGTGTAGCGGCCCCGGCCGGAGGAGCGGTTCCACAGCGCGTCGAGCAGCAGCCGGCGGGCGCGCGGGCGCAGCAGGTTGACCGGGGCGGTCCCGCCGAGGACGTTGTTGCGGATGCGCCGCAGATCCTCCTCCTGGAGCTCGACCCGGGCGCCGAAGGCGACCACGCGCAACCGGGTCGGCGTGCCGGCGGGCCGCGGGGCCTCCTCGGCCGCACCGAACTCCAGCTGCCCGCCGGCGGGGGTCCGGGGCGCGGGCTGTTCCAGCGCGCCGCGCGCCGCCTTGCGGAGCACCGGGAGCATCCGCGAGGACCCCTTGATCCGGGCGACGGCGGGCTCGTCGTACGCGGTGGCGCCCTCGGGCCCCGCCGCGTCGTCGGACAGCGAGCCGACCGCGCGGATCGCGACCTGGCCCTCCTCGCCGAGCGAGGGCAGCACGCCCTCGGTGTACGCCACCAGCAGGGGCGTCGGGGAGACGACGAGGATGCCGCCCGCGTACCGCCGCCGGTCCTGGTAGAGCAGGTACGCGGCGCGGTGCAGGGCGACCGCGGTCTTGCCGGTGCCGGGGCCGCCGGAGACCTCGGTGACGGAGGCGGCGGGGGCCCGGATGACGAGGTCCTGCTCGGCCTGGATGGACGAGACGATGTCCCGCATGGTGTGGCTGCGGGCCTGGCCGAGCGCGGCCATCAGGGCGCCGTCGCCGACGACCGGGAGCTTCTCGCCGTCCAGGTACGCGGTCAGCTCGGGGCGCATCAGGTCGTCCTCGACGCCGAGGACCCGGCGGCCCTTGGAGCGGATGACGCGGCGGCGGACCACCCGGCCCGGTTCCTTGGGCGTGGAGCGGTAGAACGGGGCCGCGGCCGGAGCCCGCCAGTCGATGACGAGGGGCGCGTAGTCGGAGTCGAGGACCCCGATCCGGCCGATGTGCAGCGTCTCGGCGATGTCAGCGGAGCCGTCCGCGCGCACGACGTCGTCGGCGGGCTCGACGGAGGTGTAGGCACCGTCCGGTCCGCGTTCGCCGTCCTTGCCGAGCAGGAGGTCGATCCTCCCGAAGAGGAAGTCCTCGAACTCGCTGTTCAGCCGGTTGAGGTGGATTCCGGCGCGGAACACCTGGGCGTCGCGCTCGGCGAGCGCCCCCGGGGTCCCGACCTGGCCGCGCTTGACGGCGTCGTCCATGAGAAATTCCGCCTCGTGGATCTTCTCCTCGAGACGGTGGTACACCCGGTCGAGATGTTCCTGCTCGACACCGATTTCCCGGTCCCGCAACGAATCGACAGCGGCATCCTGCGCGGCCACCGAGGCCCCCTTCTGACGTGCATTGGGCAGCCGTCAACCTTATGCGACGGGGGCCCTTCGCGCACCTGCCGGGGGCCGTTCGAACCCCCCTCGTACGATGAGCGGATGAACGCCCACGCGCGCGATGCCCGTCCGCCGGCCGGTTCCCTGGTGCTGCGGCCCTGGCAGCCGGGTGACCTGGGCGTGCTCCTCGACGCGTACCGCGACCCCGCCGTGCAGGCCGGTTCGCGGGCGCCGGTGGCGGACGAGGAGGCGGCCGCGCGCTGGCTGCGGGCCCAGGAGGAGGGCCGGGCGACCGGGCTGCGGCACAGCTTCGCGGTGGTGGACACGGAGCTCGGGCCCGGCCCGGTGGGCAACGTCGCCCTGTCGTTCCCGGAGCCCGGCGCGCCCTCGGCCGAGGTGGGGTACTGGACCGTCGCGCCCGCCCGGGGCCGGGGCATCGCCCCGCGCGCCCTCGAAGCGCTGTCCGCCTGGGCGTCCGAGACGTTCGCCGACGCCGGGCTCGTACGCCTCGAACTGCTGCACCAGGTGGACAACGCGGCCTCGTGCCGGGTCGCGGAGAAGGCCGGGTACCCGCTCACCGGGGTGCTGCCGCCGGCCCCGCCGTGGCCGCGCGAGGGGCACCTGCACACGCGCGGGCTCCGGGGGCGCGTCCGGGAAGTCCCGCCGGACAGGCCCTAGGGCGTGTTTCGAAAGTCCCGCCTGTCCGGCGACGCCTGGCACGCACGCTCGCCGCGTTGTCGGGATCACCCCGATACACCCAGTATCGGGGCGACCCTCCGCCTTGCGATCGCACGCACCAGACGCCGCCGGACCCGCCCTCCGGGCGGACGGCGCTACTTTCGAAACACGCCCTAGACGATCCCGGTCGCCGGGCCGTCGTGCAGGATGCGCTGGAAGATGCGGTGGTCGCGCCATTCTCCGTCGATGTGCATATAGCGCGGGGCGACCCCGAACTCCTCGAACCCGCACTTGGCGAGGACCCGCTGGGACGCGGTGTTGTGCAGGACCGTGGCCGCCTCGATCCGGTGCAGACGCAGTTCGTCGCGGGCCAGCTCGCAGATCCGGCGCACGGCGGCCGTGGCCAGACCCCGGCCCGCGTACTCCACGTCCACCCAATAGCCGAGGACGGCGCTGTGGAAGGAGCCGAGCACGATGGCGTTCAGGTTGAACCCGCCGACCACCCGGTCCTCGGCGTCGCTCAGCACCCACGGCATCACGCGCCCCGCCGCCCGCTCCGCGAGCAGCCCGGCCAGCCGCTCGCGCTGGCCCTCCTCGGTGTAGAAGGACTCGGGGCGCACGGGCTCCCAGGGGCGCATGTACGCCCGGCTGCGGATCAGCGCCTCGGCGCGGGAGGCGGCGTCGGACAGCCTGACGGGGCGCAGCCGTATCGCCGCGTCGAGCGGATGGGCATCGTCGATCATGTCCAGCACGCTATCCGGCCGGTCAAGCCCCCGCGTACTTGGCGTCCGCCGCCGGGTCGAGCGCCAGCCGGTAACCGCGTTTGACGACCGTGTGGATCAGCCGGGGCACCCCGAGCGCGGTGCGGAGCCTGGCCATCGCGGTCTCGACCGCGTGCTCGTCGGTGCCGCTGCCGGGCAGGGCGCGCAGCAGGTCGGCGCGCGAGACCACCCAGCCGGGGCGCCGGGCCAGGGCGTGCAGCAGGGCCATCCCGGCGGGCGGGACCGCGCGCAGCTCGTCGTCCACCAGGACGGCGTGGCCCCGGATCTCGACGCGGTGCCCGGCGACCGGCAGCGTACGGGCACGGGCGGGCAGTTCACGGCAGATGAGCTGGACGAGCGGGCCGAGCCGGAAGCGCTCCGGCTGGACGGTGTCGATCCCGCGCGCCTGCAGCGGCACGGCGGTGACCGGCCCGACGCAGGCCGGCACGATGTCTCCGCGCAGCGCCGTGACGACCTCGGTGAGCAGTCCGCGTTCCTCGGCGCGGCCGAGCAGCGAGGCCGCCGCCGGGGCGCTGGTGAAGGTCAGCGCGTCCAGGGCGCGGGCGGCGGTCAGGTCGAGGAGCCGGTCCAGGGGCGCGAGGTCCTCCGGCGGCATCCAGCGGTAGACGGGGACGCCGACCACCTCGGCCCCGGCCTCGCGCAGCGACTCCACGAAGCCGGGGAGGGGTTCGCCGTGCAGCTGGAGCGCGACGCGGCGGCCCCGTACACCCTCCTCCAGGAGCCGTTCCAGGACCTCCGCCATGGACTCGGAGGCCGGGGACCACGCCTCGGTGAGCCCGGCGGCGCGGACCGCGCCCTTCACCTTGGGGCCGCGCGCCAGGAGTTCGACCCCGCGCAGGGTGTCCAGGAGCCGGTCGCCGATGCCCCAGCCGTCGGCCGCCTCGATCCAGCCGCGGAAGCCGATCGCGGTGGTGGCGACGACCACGTCGGGCTTCTCGGCGACCAGTTGCTCGGTCGCGGCGAGCAGTTCGCCGTCGTCGGCGAGCGGCACGATCCGCAGGGCCGGCGCGTGCACCACGGTGGCGCCCCGGCGCCGCAGCAGCGTGCCCAGCTCCTCGGCCCGGCGTGCGGCGGTGACCCCGACCGTGAAGCCCGCGAGGGGCCCGTGCGGTGCGTCGTCGTGCTGTCGGTCGTCGTGCTGTCCGTCGTGCATGAGGTCTACCCGGCTCTCGTCCCGCTGCTGCTCGATGGTGCGGAGGACCGAGCCTGCCAACGCCGCGTGACAGACCCGGTTCAGCTGTATTTCCCGCTCGTTACGTCGCCCGGCGCCGCCCGTCCATCATCACACCCCGGCGTGGCCGAGCCGGGGCTTCGCCGGTACGGCCGCGGCGCGGCGAAGGTATACCGACCAGGTGAGCGCCGAGCACACGGCGTAGAAGGCGAGGAAGGACCAGAAGGCCGCCGTGCCCGTGCCCGAGGTCTGGAAGGACTGGCGGAAGGCCAGGTTGATGGCGAGCCCGCCGAGCGCGCCGACCGCGCCGATCAGCCCCATCGCGGCGCCGGAGATCCGCCGCCCCCGGGCCGCCGCCTCCTCGCCGCGCAGCCCCTGGGCGATCGCCCGGGCGTGGAAGATGCCCGGGATCATCTTGTACGTCGACCCGTTGCCGAGCCCGGACAGCGCGAACAGGGCGGTGAAGCCGACGAGGAACACGGTGAGCGAGGCGATCTCGGAGGCGTACACGACGACGCCGGTCGCGGCGGCCATGGCGGCGAAGTTGGCGAGGGTGATGCGCGCCCCGCCGTACCGGTCGGCGAGCCGGCCGCCGACCGGCCGGATCAGCGAGCCGAGCAGCGGGCCGATGAAGGTGAGCGAGGCCGCCTGGAGCGGGGTCCGTCCGAACTGGGTCTGGAGGACGAGCCCGAAGGCGAAGCTGTAGCCGATGAAGGAGCCGAAGGTGCCGATGTAGAGGACCGCCATGATCCAGGTGTGCCGGTCGCGCACCGCCTCGCGCGCGGCCCCGGTGTCGTTGCGCACCGGCGCCAGGTTGTCCATGAAGCGCGCGGCGCACCACGCGGCGAGCAGGATCAGCGGGATGTACGCGGCGAGCACGATCCTGGGGTGCGTGGCGCCCGCCGTGCCGATGACCAGGAGCCCGGCCAGTTGCACCACGGGCACGCCGATGTTGCCGCCGCCCGCGTTGAGCCCGAGCGCCCAGCCCTTCCTGCGCAGCGGGAAGAAGGCGTTGATGTTCGTCATGGACGAGGCGAAGTTGCCGCCCCCGATGCCGGTCAGCGCGGAGACGGCGAGGAAGGTGCCGTAGGAGGTGCCCGGCTCCATCACGACGAGGGCCGCGGTCGTCGGCACGAGCAGGGTGAGCGCGCTGAACACCGTCCAGTTCCGGCCACCGAACCGGGCGACCGCGAAGGTGTACGGCACCCGGGCGACGGCCCCGACCAGGGTCGCGGTGGAGATCAGGAAGAACTTGCCGGCCGGGTCGACCCCGTACTCGGGCCCCATGAAGAGCACCATCACCGACCACAGGGTCCAGACGGAGAATCCGATGTGCTCGGAGAGGACGGAGAACCAGAGGTTGCGGCGGGCGACGCGCTCGCCGGTCTCCCGCCAGAAGGTCTCGTCCTCCGGGTCCCAGTGCTCGATCCAACGGCCTGCCATCACGCGCCTCCACGGGTGGTCGGGGTGTCGTCCCGAACCTAGGGAGCACGCGTTTCGGTGCCGTGCCGCGCTGTGGACCCGCGGGCAACCGTGCGCTCACCGGGCCGGGCCGGGCCCGGTGAGCAGGCGGTCATGGACGGGCGCGGGAGGCGCCGTTGGGCCAGAGCCTCGGGCGGCGCCTGGCGGCGAGGTCCTCGACCCAGCCGACGGCGAGGATCATCAGTCCGATCAGCGGCCAGACGATGATCAGCGCCAGGGCGTTGTCCGCGCGGTCGATGTAGGTGCCGAGGTGGTCGCCGACCCAGGGCACCTCCCAGAGGAGGTCGATGATGGGGAAGGTGGCCATCAGCAGCATGTTGTGCCACAGGTAGATGGTCACCGCCCGGTTGTTGGCGAGGGTGACCAGGCTGTCCCACCCGGCCAGCCGCCCCGGCAGCTCCCGCCAGGAGGGGGCGTACTGGAGCAGGATCATGCAGAACCCGAGCGACCAGGTGGCCTGGGCGAGCGGGATCTCGTCCAGGTTCCAGCCCTCCTCGGTGAGGTGGTGGGCGCCCCACCACAGCGCGAAGGCCATCAGCATCGCGGCCAGCGACACGGCGAGGTAGCGCGGGACGGTCTTCAGCAGCCCGTCGTGGTGCGCGAAGCCGAGGATCCAGCAGGATCCGAAGACCGCGAAGTCCACCAGGCCCTCACCGGTCGCACCGTCCACGGTGACCAGACCGGTGCCGATGACGGCGGTGAGCCCGATCGGGGCGAGCAGGGTGACCCAGGGCAGCTTCCGGAACGCCTTGAGCAGCAGCGGGGAGGCCAGCACGAACCACAGGTAGGCGCGGATGTACCAGAGCGGCCCGATGCCCTGCTCGGCCCAGGAGGTTTCCAGCCAGCCGCCCTCGGAGCCGTTCTCCCAGGGGAAGGGCGGGGTGCCGATCGGCAGGATGTAGCACCCCAGCTTCAGGAACCACCAGACGCCCTCCTCGCGCACCGGCTTCCAGCCGAGCGCGAAGACCATGGGCACGACGACGGCCGCGAACGCCCACATGGGCGGCAGCAGCCTGCGTACGCGGGAGCGGATCACGCTCCACGCGGGCCGGGCGAGCGACCGGGCCATCAGCGATCCGGCCAGGGCGAACATGACGCCCATGGACGGGAACACGACGGTCAGCCAGGCCCAGCCGAAGAGGTGGAAGACGACGACCCGGACGAGCGCGACGGCCCGCAGCAGGTCGAGATAGCGGTCCCGGCCGGCCTTGGCGGGCACCGGGGCGGGTTCGTCGGCCGGGACGGGCCCGGCGGCGGGGGCGGGCAGCACCACGCGCAGCGCCATGGTCTGCTCGTCCGCGTGCGGCTTCCCGTAGGACTGCTGGGGGTGCGTCATGCGACGGGCCTCCGCTCGTGGGTGCGCGCGCGGGGGGACGGCGTCGCGCCGGGCGCGTCCACGACCCCCGTACGCCGCAGCTTCTGCCAGCGCAGCCGGCCGCCGGTGAGGGCGGTGATCCAGGACTGGAGCAGCACCACGTACATGAGCTGCCGGTAGAGGACCTGCTGGAGGGGGAGCGAGAGCAGGTGGGTCATGCGCTCCCGGTCGAGCCGGAAGGCGTACGCGGCACACACCAGTTGCACCGCGAGGACGCCGAGCCACGCGCCGACGGTCTTCTCGGTGGGCCCGAACACGAGCCCGTACAGCAGGAAGACGTCGATGAGCGGGGCGAGCAGCGGGGCGACGACCATGAACAGCGAGACGAACGGCAGTCCGACGCGGCCGAACCGGCCCGAGGGCCCGCGCTCGATGACCGCCCTGCGGTGCTTCCAGATCGCCTGCATGGTGCCGTACGACCACCGGTAGCGCTGCGACCAGAGCTGCTGCACGGTCTCCGGCGCCTCGGTCCAGGCGCGGGCGTTCTCCGCGTAGACGACGCGCCAGCCGTCCCGGTGCAGGGCCATCGTCACGTCGGTGTCCTCGGCGAGGGTGTCCTCGCTGATGCCGCCGACCCGTCCCAGCGCCTCGCGCCGGAAGGCGCCGACCGCGCCGGGGATGGTGGGCATGCAGCGCAGCACGTCGTACATGCGGCGGTCGAGGTTGAAGCCCATCACGTACTCGATGTGCTGCCAGGCGCCGATCAGCGAGTCGCGGTTGCCGACCTTGGCGTTGCCGGCGACGGCCCCGACGCGCGGGTCGCCGAAGGGCTGCACCAGCTCGCGGATGGTGGTCGGCTCGAAGACCGTGTCGCCGTCCATCATCACGATGATGTCGTTGCGGGCGTGCGCGATGCCGTTGTTCAGGGCGGCGGGCTTGCCCGCGTTGCGCTGGCGGACCACCCGCACGTTGGGCAGCCGCATCCGCTGGACGATGTCCGCCGTGCCGTCCGTGGAGCCGTCGTCGATCACGATGACTTCGACCGGATAGTCACTTGCCAGGAGCGAACGCACCGTGTTCGCGATGCACTTCTTCTCGTTGTACGCGGGCACCAGGACGGTCACCGTGCGGGTGACGGGTTCGCCCCAGCGGAAGCCCTGTCCGCGGACCCGGCGGGCGTGGATGAAGGAGAGCACCAGCATCAGCCCGAAGCGGGCGAAGACCAGTACCCCGATCACGGCGAGCCCGGCCACCATCACATCGGTGATGTGCTCCGAGACGCCCACGGCCCAGACGAACGCCTTGCCCTTCCAGAGGTCGAAACCGGTGACCGGGGTGTGCGCGCTGGGCGCGCCGAGGGCGCGCGTGAGGTTGTCGAACGTGTACCCCTGCTTCTGCATCTCCGGCAGGAACTTCCCCAGGGCGGTGACGGTCTGGGACCGGTTCCCCCCGGAGTCGTGCATCAGGATGATCGCGCCCTTGCCGTGCTTGGGCGTGGCCCGGTCGATGATCGCCTTGACGCCCGGCCGCTTCCAGTCCTCGCTGTCCGTGTTGTTGACGACGGTGAGGTAGCCGCGGCTGCCGATGTACTGCGTGACCGGCCAGGACTTGTTGTCCATGGCGTCGGCGAACGAGGAGTAGGGCGGCCGGAAGAGCGAGGTGCGGATGCCCGCGGCACCGGCCAGCACCAGCTGGTTCTGGGACAGCTCCCAGTCGATGCGGCCGGTGGACTGGTAGGAGAGGTCGGGGTGGTTGAAGGTGTGCAGCCCGACCTCGTGCCCCTCCTCGACCATGCGCTCGACCAGGTCCGGGTAGCGCGAGGCCATGGTGCCGGTGACGAAGAAGACGCCGTGGGCGTCGTACTTCTTCAGCTCGTCCAGCACCTTCGGCGTCCACTCCGGGTCCGGGCCGTCGTCGAAGGTCAGCACGATCCGGTGGTCCGGGATGCGCAGGGTCTTCGCGGGCTCGGTGGTGGAGCGCGCGTCGATGACCGGCCCGCCCTCCAGCACCTGCTCGGGCACCCGGTCGGTCGCGACGGGAGGCCGGACCCGGAAGTCGGCGAGGATTTCGCTGTGCACGTAGCCACGCAGCATCAGCATGGCGAGCAGGGCAACGAGGAAGAGGAGCGGCAGCATGTAGCGCATGGGGAGTCTGCGCCGGCGGGTCTGCTTCTTCCGGTGGGAGTTGCGCCTGCCCCGGGGGGCAGGGGTGGTCATCTAGTTGGCGCCTTCTTGTTCTTGCGCGGGGGCCGGGGACACGCCGGTGGGAAGGCCGGCGTCCGGAGCCGTCGGATCGGTGCTGCCCGTGTCCTGCTGCTCCTGGTTGGAGAGCGGGAGGAAGGGTGCGCTGGAGTTGCCGCCGAGCACGGCGACGACCAGGGTCATCGCGTAGCAGACGAAGACCGCGGCCAGGACCCAGCCGAGCCGTCGCAGCGTCTTGCCGCGCCGGCCGCTCTCGTCCACGAAGACGGGGCCGTCGGAATCGTCCGGAGCGGATGGTTCCGGCAGCAGCTCAGAGAGCTGCCGTCCGATTCCGTCCAGTTGGATGGTGACTTCGTTCGGCTCGTGTGTGTGCCCCGCATGGGCACCTTCACGCCAAGTTTCCACAGGTGTACGCACTTCCCCCACTCAGGAACGGGTGCGCGCAACTGCCCCTGTCGTGTGTCGCAGGACGGGCCCCCACTCGTCCACGCGCCCCCTACCACAGTGCACCCGGGCCATGAATGTAGCGCACGCCCGGCCTCCGGGCACACCCGGAGGCGCAAAAAGCGAGGACCCCGCTGCCGGTGGCAGCGGGGTCCTCGCTCACATGGGAATTTGTGGAGATGGCGGGAATCGAACCCGCGTCCAACGGTGCGGAACCAGGGCTTCTCCGAGTGCAGTCCGCTACGCTTTTCTCGGCCTCGGAGGTCACGCGGACAAGCCTCCGACAGGCCCAGTCACTGTTTGATTTCCTTCTGAGACCCGTGACCGGACTCAGAAGTTTAGATCCCTTGATGATGCCAGGATCCGGGTCGGGATCACCCCCGGGCTGACACTCCGCAGAGTCTTCGCTTAGCTGCTAATTAGGCAGCGAGGGCGAAGGCGGAGGAATCGCGCTTGGAATTGGCGATTATTGGTTGCGACATATGGTTTACGAGATCATTGCCGCTTCCTCGACTCGCTTCCCCTGCTTCGACATCCGCTGTCGAAACCGATCATCCCCATGTTGATTTTTCAAGGTGGTGCCACACCCTCCGTGGGGTGCGTTGCCATCGTACGTGACCAACGCACGACGATGCCAGCGTATTCCCGCCGGAGGGGCCGGCGGCGGGTACCGGGTCCGGATCAGGCGCTCCGCTGACGGCGTCGGGCCGCCGCGATGGCGCGGTTCGTCTCCCTCGTGTCCTGCTTCTCCCGCAGCGTCTGCCGCTTGTCGTACTCCTTCTTGCCCTTCGCGAGCGCGATCTCGGCCTTGACCCGGCCGTTCACGAAGTACAGCGAGAGCGGCACGATGGTGTGGCCGGTCTCCTGCGACTTCGACTCCAGCTTGTCGATCTCGGCCCGGTGCATCAGCAGCTTGCGCTTGCGCTTGGCGGAGTGGTTGGTCCAGGTGCCCTGGACGTACTCCGGGACGTGGATGTTGTGCAGCCACGCCTCGCCGCCGTCGATCTGGACGAAGCCGTCGACCAGGGATGCCCGCCCCATACGGAGGGATTTGACCTCGGTCCCCATGAGCACGAGGCCGCACTCGTAGGTGTCGAGGATGGTGTAGTCGTGGCGCGCCTTCTTGTTCTGCGCGATGAGCTTGCGCCCGGTGTCCTTTTCCTTAGCCATAGTGCGGCCATTTTCGCACTACGACCCGCCCCCGAGGCCACTCAATACCGTCTCGGCCCGTTCCTGGGCCCGCGTGCTCACCGCGAGGTCCGGTGTGATGCCCTCGCCGTCGACATGGTGGCCCGCCGGTGTGCGGTAGTGGCCCACGGTCAGCTCGGCCACCGAGCCGCCCGCGAGCTTGCTGGGCATCTGCACGGACCCCTTGCCGAAGGTCCGCGAACCGACCGTGACCGCCCGGCCCCGGTCCTGGAGCGCCCCCGTGACCAGCTCGGCCGCGCTCATCGTCCCCCCGTCGACCAGCACGACGACGGGGCGCCCGGTGTCCCCGCCCGACCGCGCGTACAGGGCGCGCTGCTCTCCGTGCACGTCGTACGTGGCCACCAGGCCGCCGTCCAGGAACGCGGAGGCGGCGGTGACCGCCTCGTCGACCAGGCCGCCCGGGTTCCCCCGCAGGTCCAGCAGCACCCCGGCACCGGAGGGCGCGTCCCGGACCGCGTCGCGCACGGCCGCCCCGGAGCCCTTGGTGAACGAGGCGACCGCGATGCGCACCGCCCCGGACGGGCCCGAGCGCCGCTCCCCGACCCGCCGCACGGTCACCGACTCGACCGTGAGCCGGGCCCGGCGCAGCGTCTCGGTCCGGCTGGCGGAGCCCCGGAGGACGCCGAGGCTGACCGTGCTCCCGGCCTTCGCGCCGGTGCGGTCGCCGCGCAGCAGGGCCACCACGTCGGAGACGGGCAGCCGGTCGACGCGGCGGCCGTCCACGGTGCGGAGCAGGTCGCCGGAGC
>NZ_JAAGNI010000371.1 GCF_010550605.1 Streptomyces sp. SID9727 | reverse complement strand
CCGGCGAGGTGGCGGCCGTCCATCGCTCGGCGTTCCCGGGCTCGCGCTTCACGGAGGCGTCGTGGCGGGCGATGGCCGCGGGGCCGCTGTTCGCCGACGCCCGCTGCCTGCTCGGGCGCGACGAACAGGGCCACGCGGTGGCGACGGTGACGGTGTGGTCCGCCGGCCCGGGACGGCCGGGACTCCTCGAACCGATGGGCGTGCACCGCGACCACCGCCACCGGGGCCACGGCCGGGCGGTCACCCTGGCCGCGGCTGCCGCGCTCCGGGACCTCGGAGCGTCGAGCGCGCTCGTCTGCACCCCGGCATCCAACACCGGTGGCGTCGCCGCCTACCTGTCGGCGGGCTTCGAGCGACGCCCCGCGATCCACGACCGGTACCGGCCCGCCTGAGCGCGGACGCACTCGCTGATCATGGACGGCGCGGTTCGGGGCACACGTCGGGCGACGACATACGCGACCCGCCGAAGGAGACGCCGGTGCCGATACGCAGAACGAGAGGCGTC
This sequence comes from Streptomyces sp. SID9727, assembly GCF_010550605.1. Classification (GTDB taxonomy): domain Bacteria; phylum Actinomycetota; class Actinomycetes; order Streptomycetales; family Streptomycetaceae; genus Streptomyces. The sequence goes on along the minus strand of NZ_JAAGNI010000371.1, from coordinate 4,843 downwards.
ACACCCCGCCCCCGCGCCACGGGTGCACCACGCAGCCCCCTGCTCGCCCTCGCCCTCGCCGGTGCCGTGATCGGCGCCGCGGTCCTGCTGTTCGTCCGCTTCGCGCACTGGGCCGGCGCCCACCCGGTCACCGCCGTGCTGCTGGCCCTGCTCGCCCTGCCCGTGCTCTACGTCCTGTTCCGCGCCATGCCCCGTGCCCGTGAGCTGCGCCGGGCGGCCCGCGCCGGCATGATCCCACCGGCCGGGGAGGAGGAGGCCGCCCCCGAACCGGCTTCCGCCCCGCAGGTCCCGCCCGCCCCCGCCGGCGCCCACGACGGGCTCACCGCCGTACTCCCGCCCCCCGCCCCCGATTTCTCCGCCCTCGATCCGGACGGCTTCGAGGCGGCGGTGGCCGCGCTGTGCGAGCGGGACGGCTGCCAGGAGGTCGAAGTGGTCGGCGGAGCGGGCGACTTGGGTGCCGATGTTCTCGCCACGGCCCCGGACGGCCGCCGCGTCGTCGTGCAGTGCAAGCAGTACGGCCCCGATCACAAGGTGGGCTCCCAGGACCTCCAGCGCTTCGGCGGCACCTGCTGGACGGTCCACGGAGCGCAGCTCGCCGCGGTGGTGACGACCAGCGAGTTCACGGCACCCGCCCTGGAGTACGCGGAGACGTGCGGCATCCGCTGCGTGGACGGCACCGCGCTCGCGGCCTGGGCGGAGGGCTCCGGCGCGGCCCCCTGGGGCCCGGCGATGCTGGATACGGCCTGAGATCCTCGAGGGATCCGGCGGCTACGGCAACGCGCCCCGCGCTCCCGGTCCGGCCCCGTCGTCCTTCTCGTCGGCCTCGCCCGCCTCCCGTTCGCCGACACTGACCAGCCCCGTCTCGTACGCGGCGATGACCGCCTGCACCCGGTCGCGCAGGCTCAGCTTGGCGAGGATGCGGGCGACGTGCGTCTTCACGGTCGTCTCGGCCAGGTGGAGGCGCGCCGCCAGTTCGGCGTTGCTCAGGCCCTGGGCGAGCAGGGCCAGGACCTCCAGTTCGCGCGGAGTGAGCGCGGCGAGGTCGCGGTGCGGGGCGGTGGTGTCGCCGCCGCGCCGGGTGAACCGCTGCACGAGGCGCCGGGTGATGGCGGGTGCCAGAAGCGCGTCACCGGTGCGGACGGTGCGCACGGCCGCCGTCAGCTGCTCGGGCGTCACGTCCTTGAGCAGGAAGCCGCTGGCCCCGGCCGACAGGGCCGCGTACACATAACGGTCGAGGTCGAAGGTGGTGAGGATGATGACGCGGGGCTGCCCGGCGGCTCCGGTGAGGATGCGGCGGGTGGCCTCCAGGCCGTCCATCTCGGGCATCCGGACATCCATCAGCACCACGTCCGGCCGGGCGCGGCGCACCGCGTCGACCGCCTCCGCCCCGTTCACGGCCTCGGCGACGACGTCGATGCCGTCCGCGCCGAGGATCAGCCGGAAGCCGGTGCGTACCAGGGTCTGGTCGTCGGCGATGAGTACACGCGGCGGCGCGGTCACGGTGCCTCCAGGGGGATCAGGGCCTCCACACGGTAACCGCCGCCCGGCAACGGCCCGGTGCTCAGGGTGCCGTCGTGCACGGCCAGGCGCTCACGCAGTCCGATCAGGCCCCGGCCGCTCCCGGCCCCGGTGCCCGGGCGCCCGCCGGTGTCGGTGACCTCCACCCGCAGCCTGTGGGGCCCGTACGCGACGGACACGTCAGCCGACGCGCCGGACGCGTGCTTCACCGTGTTCGTCAGGGCCTCCTGGACGACCCGGTACGCGGCGAGTTCGATCCCGGGCGGCAGCGGGCGGGCCCGCCCCGTCACCACCAGCCCGACCGGCAGCCCCGCGTCCCGGACCCGCCCCACCAGCACCTCCAGCTGGTCGAGCCCGGGCTGCGGGGGAGGCACCACCGCGTCGGGATTCGCCTCCCCGTCCTCGGTGGTCGTGGTCAGCAGGCCCACCACATGGCGCAGTTCCGTCATCGCCGCCCGGCCACCCGCCTCCACGGCGAGCAGCGCCTCGCCGGCCAGCTCGGGCGAGGACCTCATGATCGTGCGGGCGGCACCCGCCTGGATGATCATCACGCTGACGTTGTGCGTGACGACATCGTGCAACTCGCGGGCGATCCTGGCCCGTTCCTGCTCCACGGCCCGGCGCAGCGCCTCCTCCTGCTCGTGCTCCAGGACGGACAGCCGGGCCCGGCCCTCGTCGGACCGCAGCTTCCACGTCCGCAGGCCCACGGCGGCCACGGCCATCGGAATCAGGATCAGCAGCGCGATGTACTCATTGGGGACGATCGGCGTCACAGAGTTCCCGGACGTCCCGACCAGCGCCACCGCCACCGGCAGCGCCACGAGCGTCGCCACCCGGTGCGGGCTGTACACGGCGGCGCTGTACACCGCGATCACGAACGCGTAGAACGTCAGGCGCATCACGCTCTGCGGGGTCGCCAGCGTCGCGGCCGTCACCACGCACAGCACGGCCAGCGGGCAGCGGCGGCGCAGCACCAGGGCGCCCGAGGCGACGGCCGCGAGCGCCACCATGAAGGCCATCCCGCCCGCCCCGGACGGGCGCTCCAGAGCGTAGGCCGTGCCGCCGACCACCCGCACGACCGTGTTGTTCGCGTTGTCCACCCCGTAGTACACGGTGGCAGCGCCCAGCACCAGCGCCACCAGGACGTCGAACCGCCGGGCGCGCGCGGTGGGGCGGGGCGGGGGGCCGTCCGCCCGGACCGCGTCCTCCCACATCCGGCCCAGCTTCGTACGTACATCCGTCACCGCTTCATTGTCCCGGCGGCGCGGAGCCCGGGGAGTCCGCCCCCGTACCCATTCCGGCGACGGCGCGTACACCACGCGCCTACATCGCGAGGACGACGAGCGCGCCGCTCATCCGGACGCCGGACCGCGAAGGGGCCGGGCGGCCGACGCGCGCGGTCCCGGTCCGCTCCTAGCGTTCACGCCACCGGACCGCACAGCACCGAGGAGCCCCGCCATGACCACCCCGTTGATCGAACTGTGCGAGGTGAGCCGTCGCTACGACGACGGGCCGCCCGCCCTGCACGAGGCGTCGCTGACCGTGCGGCCGGGGGAGGCCGTCGCGATCCTCGGCCCCTCCGGCAGCGGCAAGTCGACGCTCCTCAACCTCGTCGCCGGCCTCGACCGCCCCGACACCGGCACGGTCACCGTCGACGGCGTGCGGGTCGACCGGCTGGGCGAGGCCGCGGCGGCGCTGTACCGGCGCGCCCGGATCGGCATGGTCTTCCAGTTCTTCAACCTGCTGGACGACCTGACCGTGACCGACAACGTCGCCCTGCCCGCCCGCCTCGCCGGCCTGTCCCGGGGCGAGGCGGCCAGCCGCGCGGCCGGGCTCCTCGAACGGCTCGGTATCGAACGCCACGCCCGTGCCTACCCCGGCCGCCTCTCCGGCGGTCAGCGCCAGCGCGTCGCCGTGGCCCGGGCCCTGATGAACCGTCCGGCGCTGCTCCTGGCCGACGAGCCGACCGGGGCCCTCGACACCGCAGCCGGACAGGACGTCGCCCGGCTGCTCACCGAGCTCAACGCCGAGGGCCAGACCGTCGTCCTCGTCACCCACGACCTCGCGCTCGCCCGCTCCTGCACCCACCGCACGATCCGCATCGCCGACGGCCGCGTCACGCACGACCTGCCCTCGGGGGCCGTCGCCCCGGAGGCCGTCCGATGAGCGCGCTCGCCCGGGTGGTGCGCTCCGGAGTGGGGCGGCGCCGTGTGCAGACGCTGGTCATCGGACTCGCCGCGATGATGGCCGTGGCCGCGTCCGTACTCGCCGGATCGCTGCTCGTGGTCTCCGGCGCCCCCTTCGACGACGCATTCGCCCGGCAGCACGGCGCCCACCTGTCCGTGCGGTTCCACGCGGACGAGGTGAGCGCCGGGCAGCTGGCGCAGACCGCGCACACCGACGGTGTACGCGCGGCTGCGGGCCCCTTCCGCACCGCGACGGTCACCCCGCGCGCCGACGCGACCGGCCCGGGGTGGCCGCTGACCGTGACGGGCCGGGCGGCCCCGGGCGGCGACGTGGACCAGGTGGCCCTGACCGAGGGCCGCTGGGCCGCGCGCCCCGGCGAGATCGTCCTCTCCGCCGGCTCCTCCCTCTTCCCCGCCCTGGGCAAGGAGATCCGTTTCACCGGACTGGCCGGCGACCCCGCGCTGACCGTCGTCGGCGTCGCCCGCTCGGTCACGGGCACCTCCGACGCCTGGGTGGTCCCCGCCCAGATGCCGGCCCTGACCCCGCCCGGCGGCGGTGGTTACCAGATGCTCTACCGCTTCGCCGAGGCGGACACCGCCGCGCGGATCTCCGAGGGCGGCAGGAGTGTGAAGGCGTCCCTGCCCGCCACCGCCGCCACCGGCGAGCAGTCCTGGCTGACCGTCAGGAGGAACGCCGCGCAGGACACCGCCCTGTACGTTCCCTTCCTCTTCGCGTTCGGCACCCTGGGGCTGGTCATGTCCGTGCTCACCGTCGGCAACGTCGTCGCCTCCGCCGTCGGTGCGGGGACGCGTCGCATCGGCATCCTCAAGGCGGTCGGCTTCACCCCCGCCCAAGTCGTACGGGCGTACGTGGGCCAGGCGCTGATCCCCGCGACCGCCGGCACCGTCCTCGGCATCGTCGCGGGACACCTGCTCGCCGTCCCCGTGATGGCCGAGACCGAGGAGGCGTACGGCACCTCGTCCCTGGCCGTGGCCCCCTGGGTCGACGTGGCGGTGATCGCCGGGGCGCTCGGCCTCGTGTCGGCGACCGCGTGGGCCGCTGCCTGGCGGGCGGGCCGGCTGCGGACGGTCGACGCGCTCGCCGTGGGGCGCACCGCTTCGGCGGCGCGCGGCCGGTG
>NZ_JAAGNI010000360.1 GCF_010550605.1 Streptomyces sp. SID9727 | reverse complement strand
GGGCGGTGAGCCGGGCGGCCGGGCCCGGCCGTTCCGTGCGCCGGGCGGTCCGCTTCGAGCGCGCCCACCCGGCGGGCCAGCCGCAGCAGCCTGCGTACCTTGTCGTCCACGGTACCGGCGGGGACCAGGCCCCCTTCGAGCGCCGCGAGCAGACCGGACGCCCAGGGGCCGTCCGGGCCCGGCATCGCCAGGTCCTGGCCGGAGCGGGCGGCGTCGAGGAGGGTGCGCACGCCTCCCCAGTCGGAGACCACGAGGCCGTCGAAGCCCCAGGCGTCCTTGAGCGGGCGCGCCAGGAGCGGCGAGGCGGACATGGTGACGCCGTCGACCTTGTTGTACGCGGACATGACGGCCCAGACCCCGGCCGCGACGGCTTCCTCGAACGGGGCGAGATACACCTCGTGCAGGGTGCGTTCGTCCATGCGGACATCGACGGTCAGCCGGTCCGTCTCGGCGTCGTTGCCGACGAAGTGTTTCGCGGTGGCGGCCACTCCGCCGGACTGGATGCCCCGGATGAGCGCCGCGCCGGTGCGGCCGGTGAGCAGCGGGTCCTCGGAGAAGCACTCGAAGTGCCGGCCGCCCAGCGGGGAGCGGTGCAGGTTGAGGGTGGGGGCCAGGAGCACGTCGACGCCCTTGCGTCTCGCCTCGGAGGCGAGCAGCGCGCCGAGGTCCGTCAGCAGCCGTTCGTCCCAGGAGGCGGCGAGCGCGGTGGGGGAGGGGAGCACGAGCGAGGTCTCGCGTTCGTCCCAGGTCCCGCCCCGGACGCCGGCCGGTCCGTCGGAGAGGGTGAGCGCGCGCAGTCCGGCGGCCGGTTCGGCGTGCGTGCGCCAGGTGCTGGCACCGGTGAGCAGACGGACCTTCTGTGCCGCGTCCAGCTTGTCGAGCAGCGGTTCGGTCTCTTCGTCCGTCATGCGGCCATGCTCCTTCGTGCACCGCGCTCCCACGGCTGTTGGAGAGCGCTCTCCCGGCTGTCGCGCCCAGCGTCCCCGGTCGCCGTCGACCGTGTCAATGGGGTCCGGGGCGGACCGGCGGAAGCGGTCGGGCCCAGGGGGAGGCGTCCGGGGCGGACGGTGGCCGAAACGTACCGTGGTCTTGTCATCACCCGCTGTTTGCACATAAGTTGACCGCTTGCGACGTGTCCTACAGCCAGTGGGGGAGCCAAGTCATGGCCGCGAACGGACGGCACCGCAGATACCAGCCGAGCCGCATCAACCGGGCTTCGCTCACCGTCACGGCAGGAGGGGCCGGTCTCGCCCTCCCGCTTCTGACGGCCGCTTCGGCGGGTGCCGCTTCGGCGGACGTCTGGGAGAAGGTCGCCGCCTGCGAGTCCACCGGCAACTGGCACATCAACAGCGGCAACGGCTACTTCGGCGGACTCCAGTTCACCCGCTCCACCTGGGCGGCGTACGGCGGCACGGTCTACGCGGCGCGCGCCGACCTCGCGACCCGGGACCAGCAGATCGCCATCGCGGAGAAGGTCCTGGAGGGCCAGGGGCCCGGCGCCTGGCCGGTGTGCTCCGGAAAGGCGGGCCTGGCCCGGGGCGGCACCACGCCCGACGTCAGCCCGCAGAGCGAGCGCACGGCGAGCGTCCCGACCCCGGAGAAGCCCGGCACCGCGTCGGGGCCGTCCCACCCCGCGCAGACCCAGCGGACCACGTCCGCGGCCACGCCGACCACCGTGCCGGGCAAGCGTGAGTCGTACACCGTGACGCCCGGCGACTCGCTCTCCGGGATCGCGTCCGACCAGCACCTCCAGGGCGGCTGGCAGCGGCTCTACGCGGCGAACCGCACGGTCGTCGGCGAAGACCCGGACCTCATCTTCCCCGGCCAGCGCCTGGCCCTGACCGGAACGCCCGGGACGGCCACGAAGACGACGCCGAGGACGGCGACGAAGGCCGAACCGGAGACGGCGCCGAGGACAGCGGCCAAGGCCGGACCGAAGGCCGCCCCCAGGACCGCGCCCAAGGCGACGACGAAGGCGGCGCCGAGACCCGCACCGAAACCCGAGCCGCAGCGGAAGCAGCAGACCCAGCCGCAGCCGAAGAAGACCCAGACGCACAAGACGGAGCAGGCGCGGAAGCACAGCGGGCTCACCGCCCCCGTCGCGGCCCGCACCGGCACCCCCTACCACCAGGCCGGTTCCTGGTCCAGCGGCTACCACACGGGCGTCGACTTCCCCGTCCCCACCGGCACGTCCGTGAAGGCGATGGCGGCCGGCACCGTCGTGTCGGCGGGCTGGGCGGGGCCGTACGGCTACCAGGTCGTGATCCGGCACGGCGACGGCAAGTACAGCCAGTACGCGCACCTGTCCTCGCTGCTCGTGCGCGGCGGGCAGCACGTCGGCGGCGGCCAGCGGATCGCCCGCTCCGGCGCCACCGGCAACGTCACGGGGCCGCACCTGCACTTCGAGGTCCGGACCGGCCCCGACTACGGCTCCGACATCGACCCGCTCGCCTACCTCAGGGCGGGCGGCGTCAGGGTCTGAACGCCCCCGTCACCGGCCTTCCCGCCCGTCCGGCGGCGTCCGGCGCCCGGGGGAGGGCCGAACTCGACCCGGCCGACCAGGCCCTCCAGCGGCATCCGCTCGGGAAGCGCCGGGGGAGGGGTCCGCGGTCCCGCCGCCCCTGGACCGGCGGCGGCCGGAACCGGCTGCTCCGTGCGCGTCAGGATGCCCGTCGAGGCCGGCGGCCCGGCGGGCTCGGCGAAATCCGCGGGCTCGGCCGCGTCTCCGGCGGCCCGGGCCGCCACTGCCTCCGGGGCCGACCGCTCCGCGCTCATCCGTTCCGTGGTCAGCATGATCAGCCCGCCGGCCGCGACCGCCCCGCACACCAGGGCCAGTACCGTGCCCGCGACCCCGTGCCGGAACTGCTCGCCGAACAGCGTGATACCCACCGCCGCGGCCACCACCGGATTCACCACGGTGACCGTGGCCAGCGGAGCCGTCAGCCCCGCGCCCCGGTAGGCGGCCTGGGACAGCAGCAGGCCGGAGCCCGCCAGCGCCGCGATCACCAGCAGCGGCAGCAGCCCGGACTTCACGGCGCCCGCCGTCCACTCCATGGCCACGGTCTTCGTGTACACCGACGCGATCCCGAACGCCACGCCCGCCGCACCGGCCAGCACCACACTCCGCATCACCGGCCGGCGCATCGCCCGCGAGACCAGGATCAGCACGGCCACCGCGCCGAAGGTCACCACGGCCAGCATCAGCTGCTGCGGGGCTCCCAGACCGTGCGCGTCGGAGCTGCCGGTCAGCGCGAGCAGCCCGGCCAGGCCCACCGTCGCCATGACCGCGCCGCGCCAGGCCGTGGCACCGGCCCTGCGGCGTACGAACAGCGCGGCCATCGGCAGCGCGAAGACGATCGTGAGCGCTCCCAGCGGCTGCACGAGGCTCAGCGGGCCGTACGCCAGCGCCACGACGTGCAGCACGGCTCCCAGCCCGTTGAGGACGACGGCCGCCCACCAGACCCGGTCGCGCAGCGGTGCGAAGGAGCGGCCGTCGGAGGCGGTGGCCACGCGCTCCTGGACGATCGCCCCGGCCGCGTAGGCGACCGCGGAGACCAGTGACAGGAGCACGGACAGCGCAAGGGAGCTCATGTACACCACGATCCCCTTTTGCAGCCGCCGCGTCGTCGTCCCTGAGGCGGCGATCCGGCGTACTGCTCTGGTAGTACGGCAGTGGTCCGGGTGTCCTCCTCCCGACGGTAGTCCTCCCCGCGGCGGACGTCAGAAGGATCTTCCGGGGCGGCCGCCTTCACGGGACCGACACGCGGCGTATCCGTCCGACCCCTTGACGCGGTCACGACTGAATCCAAGAATGATCGCGCTCTGACAACGTTGTCCTAAGGAGTCTCCCCATGCATCGGACCCCACGGCCGGGACTACGCGGCCCGGCGGCCGTACTCGCCGCCGCCGCGCTCCTGGGCGGTGTCCTCCTCCCCGGGGCCACGGCCGAGGCCGCCCCCCGGAGCGACGGCCGGCTGACCGATCTGGTCAATCCGTTCATCGGCACCCAGAACGAGGGCAACACCTACCCCGGCGCCTCCGTGCCCTTCGGCATGGTGCAGCTCTCGCCGGACACCGGCCACAACACCGGTTACGACTACGGCGAGAACCACATCCGCGGCTTCTCCTCCGTCCACCTCTCGGGCGTCGGCTGCGGCCTCGGTGGCGACCTGCCGACGCTGCCCACCACCGGCGACGTCACCGAGACCGACTACGCGAAGTACGCGGCGGAGTTCAGCCACGACGACGAGAAGGCGAGCCCCGGCTACTACAGGGTCGGGCTGAAGAACGGCATCGAGGCCGAGCTGAGCGCCACGCGGCGCACCGGCGTCCAGCGCTACACCTTCCCGGCCACCGACAAGGCCAACGTCCTGCTCAACGCGGGCCAGTCGCTGCACCGGACGCTCGCCTCCGACGTGGAGATCCTGGACAGCCGCACCGTCCGGACGGCCATCACGGGCAGCGGCTTCTGCCAGGACACCAAGCCGTACACGGTCTACACGGTCACCCGCTTCGACCGCCCCTTCACCGCATCCGGCACCTGGAAGGGCGACACCGTCACCGGGGCGAAGAAGTCCGAGGCGACCGATGCCCGCAACGGCGCCTGGCTGCGGTTCGACACCACCGAGGACCGCACCGTCGAGGCCACCACGGCCCTCAGCTACGTCGATGCCAGGGGCGCCGCGCTCAACCTCCGCGCCGAGGGCGGCCACACCTTCGACCACGTCCTGCGCGCCGCCGAACGCACCTGGGAGGACCGCCTGGAGGGCGTCAGGGCCCAGGGCGGCGGAGAAGAACTGCGCCGCACCTTCTACTCCTCCCTCTACCGGTCCTTCCTCGCGCCCAACGTGGGCAGCGACGTGGACGGCCGCTACACCGGCTGGGACCAGAAGAAGCACAAGGCCGAAGGCTTCACGTACTACCAGAACTGGTCGCTCTGGGACACCTACCGCACCCAGGCCCAGCTGCTCTCGCTGCTCGCCCCGCACGAATCCCGTGACATGGCCATATCCGTCCTGCGCATCGACGCGGAGAGCGGCTGGTTGCCCAAGTGGGGCTACGGCACGGTCGAGACCAACATCATGACCGGCGACCCGGTCACGCCCTTCCTCACCAACGCCTACCAGCAGGGACTCCTGAAGGGGTACGAGGAGGAGGCGTACCGCGCCCTCAAGAAGAACGCGGACGGGGTGCCGCCCACCGACTCCGCGCCCGTGGGCCGCGAGGCCAACGCCCAGTACCTGAAGGACGGCTTCGCCCCGTACATCAAGGGCAGGCCGCACGCGAAGCCCGGGGATTCCGACTTCGACCACGGCGCCTCCGCGACCCTGGAGTACGCCCTCGCCGACGGCATGCTCGCCGAAATGGCCCGCGACCTCGGCCACCGGGCCGACGCGGCACGCTACGAGGCCCGCGCCCAGAACTACCGGCAGATCTTCGACCCCTCCACCGGCTTCTTCCGCGCCCGCGACGCCGCCGGCGCGTTCACCGGCCCCGCCGACCCGGCCGAGAGCGAGGGCTTCCACGAGGGCACCTCCTGGCAGTACCAGTGGATGGTTCCGCAGGACATCCCCGGCATGGTCGGCCTCATCGGCGGGAAGGACGCCGCCAACCAGCGGCTCGACTCGTTCTTCGCGTACGACGAGCTCCTCGCCGACCCGGCGAAGACCGCCCGCGAGGTGTGGGTGAACGGCCCGTACTCGTACTACAACGCCGACAAGTACAACCCGCAGAACGAGCCCGACCTCATCGCCCCGTACACCTACCTCTCCACCGGCCAGCCGTGGAAGACGACCGATGTGGTCCACGCGGCCCTGACGCTCTTCACCAACGGTCCGACCGGCATGACCGGCAACGACGACCTCGGCACGATGTCGGCCTGGATGGTGCTCTCGTCCATCGGCGTCTTCCCGGTCCAGCCGGGCACCGACACCTGGGGCCTGTCCACGCCCGCGTTCGAACGCGTCGACATCAAGCTCGACCGGCGCTACTACCCGCACGGCGCGCTGACCGTCAGGGCCCCCGGCACCTCGGACGCCGACCGCTACATCCAGTCCGCCGGACTGGACGGCGCGCGGCAGTCGCGCACGTACCTGACCACGGACGACATCCGCTCGGCCCGCTCGCTCTCCTTCACGGTGGGCGACGAGCCGTCGGCGTGGGGCACCTCGCCCGAGGACGCCCCGCCCGCCCTGAACTGACCGGGCGGCCGCACAACCGAGCGCCCTTCTCCCCGTCGGCGGGGAGAAGGGCGCTCGGTGTTTGCCTCTTCGCTATGCGGGAAGCGGCGGGTCGATCGCCTCGGCGACGCTCGGGAAGACCGGGACCGCGCTGTCGAGCCCCAGAACTGAGATCAGACGCTCCATGAAGACCGAGGGTGCGGCGAGCCGCAGCCGGGGACCGAGAGCCGTCTGTCCCTGCAGCAGCACGTTCACCGTCGTGGAGTCGGCGAAACTCACGTCCGAGAGGTCGACGACGACCGGCCCGGCACCCTCCCGCGACGCGTTCTCCAGCGCGGCGCCCAGGGGCGCCACGTTGTCGATGTCGAGGTCACCGGTTATCGCGAGCACCAACGCACCACGTTCGTGCCGTGGGACGATCTGCATGGCTCGGCCGGCACTGGGCGGTGGAAGCACGTTCACCTCGTGTTGCACTGGGCGGCGGGGGTAACGCCGCGATCGGACGGGCAGTTCGATTCTGCTCCGTCCCTGCTCGCGGCGGGAATGCTCAACGATAAAATTAACAGTTGCCATTTGACAACATTCTTCGTGGGGCAACAATCTGTACCGAACGATCAACGTGAGCGCCCGTCCGAGCGGCGCCTTCGGAACGCGGAAGCAGGGGCGTGCATGAAGCTAGGCGCTGTCCGCGACATCGTCGCGAAGCCGGGCGGCGGTACTCCGCGCACCGGTGAGCCGCTGCGATGCCGCCGAGCGGAACGCGGTCAGCCCCGCGGCCAGAGCGGCCACCTCGGAGGGCTGCATACGCTCCAGCACGGCGGTCAGCTCCCGCGTGCGGATCGCCCGGTACTCCTCCAGCAGCTCCCGCCCCTGGAGGGTCAGCCTGAGCTCGACCTCCCGGCGGCTCGTCGGGCTCGGGTCCCGCTGGACCAGTCCCATGGCCTCCATCCGGTCGCACAGCCGGCTCACCGACGGCGCCCGCGAGCCGAGCGCCTCGCCGAGCGAGCGCAGGTTGCTCCCTTCCTGCTGCTCGATGACGAGGAGCGCGCGAAGCTGGGAGGGGGAGACCGCACCCCGGGCTGCGGCCTCCTGACCACGACCCCACAACACCTCCAGAAGCTCGGACGCGGCACAGACGTCCTCGGACACCTGTTCAGGGCGGTGAGGGAGGCCGGTACGGTGGGGCATTCTTCCACTCTGTCACCCGTAGCGTGCTCCTGTCAGCCTCGCTCCGCCCCCACCACCCACCGAAGAATGGGCGAAGCAGCGTGAATGCCCCCACGCACATCGAACGAGCGCTCCGCGCGGCGCCGCCGTATGCCCTGGTGGAGACGGTGCGCGAGGTCCTCGCGAAGTCGTACGGCGCCCTCTCGGTGCAGCTGCTCCTCGCGGATTACGGTATGACCGTGCTCAACCCGGTCGACGCCGGCGACGGAGCCGGCCAGCCGCTTTCCCTGAACAACAGCCCCCAGGGCCGCGCCTTCGGCAGCCAGCGCCCGCACCAGGGCCGCACCGGCCCCGACGACGCGGCCGACCACCACTTCCCGGTCACCGTCCGGGGCGAACGCCTCGGCATCCTCACCGTCCGGCTGCCCTCCACGCACGCCACCCCGCAGATCACGGACGACCTCGCCCATGTGGCGGACCTCCTCGGCCACGAGATCGTCGTCGCCGAACGGGACACCGACCACTACCAGCGGGCCCGGCGCGCCACGCGCCTCACCCTCGCCGCCGAGATGCAGTGGCAGCTGCTTCCGGCCAGGTCGTTCGCCACCGCCGAGTACGCCATAGGCGCCCAGCTCGAACCGGCCTACGCCATCCACGGCGACAACTTCGACTGGGCGGCGGAGGGCGACCAGCTCAGCGTCGCGGTGACCAACGGCATGGGGGAGGGCATCCGCGCCTCCCTCCTCACCAACCTCGCCGTCAACGCGCTGCGCAACGCCAGACGGGCGGGCATCGGCATCGCGGACCAGGCGGCCCTGGCCGACCAGGCCCTCTACGAGCAGCACCGCGGCGCCGCCCACGTATCCACCCTGCTGCTCCGCTTCGACCTGCCCACGGGATCGGTCGAGGCGGTGGACGCGGGTTCCCCGCAGCTGTGGCGCCTGCGCGGCCGCACGGTCACCCGGGTCGCGCTGGACGCCCAGCTGCCGCTGGGGATGTTCGAGGAGTCGCAGTACGCCGTCCAGCACCTCCAGGTGCGCCCCGGCGACCGGTTGCTGCTCGTCAGCGACGGGGTCTACGACGCGGTGTCCCCGCTCGGCGAGATGTTCGCGGAACGCGGCCTGCCCAGGGCGGTCCTCGCCACCCGGCTGCTGCCGGCGGCCGCCGTCCCCGGCGCGGTCCTGCGTGAACTGGCGGAACACCGGGCTTCGGACACGCTCGACGACGCCCTGGTCATGTGCATCGACTGGTTCGGCCGGCCCGGCGCCAGGGGCTGAACCCCGGCCGGCCCGGCGCCCCCGGCCGGCTCAGCTGCTCAGTGTGAACTCGGCCCGGATCCGCTTGCCGACCGGCACCCGCTCGGCCGTGACGCGGTCGCACAGGGCCACCACGATCTCCATGCCGTGGCCGCCCAGGCGGCTCGGGTCGGGGGCGTAAAAGACGGGCAGCGCGCTGCTGCTGTCGTACACCGTGATGCTGATCCGCTCCGCCGTGCCTTCCAGCTCCAGCAGATACGGGCCGTGGCTGTAGCGCTCCGCGTTGGTGACGAGCTCGCTGACGGCCAGCATCAGGTCGTTACGGGTGTGCGTGCCGAGCACGGCCATCCACTCGGACACCAGCCTGCCGAGAAAGCGGTCTGCCAGTGCCCGCGCCTGGGAGATGCACCCCGGCTCGCCGTCGAACACTTCGGCGCTGTGCAAAGCCTCCGTGGGCGGACAGCTCCTGGGGGAGTCGTCCGCCGGGGAGATCGCCTGTTCGTTCATGTGCTCCAGCCAGGGCGCAGCGGGGAGGTCGCAGACCTCTTTCTTGTGATCGTGTACCCACGTCGGGAGATCCCACTCCCCTGCGTTGTCAGTGATTATGACGCGCGGCCGGGAAGCCGCACCACGGTGACGAAGAAGTCATCGATCTGCCGGACGGCCGCGATGAACTGGTCCAGGTCGACCGGCTTGGTGACATAGGCGTTGGCGTGCAGTTTGTAACTGCGCAGGATGTCCTCCTCGGCGGAGGAGGTCGTGAGCACGACGACGGGGATCAGCGCGAGCTCCGGGTCCTGCTTGATCCGCTCCAGCACCTGGCGGCCGTCGTACTTCGGCAGGTTCAGGTCGAGCAGGATCAGATCCGGCCGCGGGGCCTCGGTGTGCGCGCCGCGGCAGTAGAGGAAGTCGAGCGCCTCTTCGCCGTCGCGGACCACGTGCAGCGTGTTGCGGATCTTGTTGTCCTCGAACGCCTCACGGGTCATCAGCTCGTCGCCCGGGTCGTCCTCGACCAGCAGGACCTCGATGGGCTCTACGGGGGTGTTCACGTGGTCTCTCCGGAAGTCTCGGCGGGCAGGGCGGTGTCGTCCGGCTCCGCGGGCGCGGGGTCGGGGTCGGCGGGCAGCGAGAAGTGGATCCGCGCCCCCTCACGGGAATCGGGATCGAGCCAGATCCTGCCCCCGTGGAACTCGATGATCTTGCGGCACAGGGCGAGGCCGATGCCGGTCCCGTCGTACTCGTCACGGCCGTGCAGGCGCTGGAAGATGACGAAGACCTTCTCCGCGAACTCCGGCGCGATCCCGATCCCGTTGTCGGCGACCGTGAAGTGCCAGTCGTCCTCCTCCCGCTCACACCCGACCGTGATCACGCACGGCTCGTCGGGGCGGCGGAACTTCACGGCGTTCCCGATCAGGTTCTGCCAGATCATCGCGAGCGTCGTGGGGTCGCCGGTGACCGACGGAAGCGGGTTCTCGCGGACGACCGTGGTCCCCGACTCCTCGATCACCAGCGCCAGGTTGGTGAGCGCCCGGTCCAGGGACCGGTCGAGCTCCACGGGAGTCCAGCTGTCGTGGACCCGTCCGACCCGGGAGAAGGTCAGCAGATCGTTGATGAGCACCTGCATGCGCTTGGCACCGTCGACCGCGAAGTCGATGTACTGCTTGCCGCGGCCGTCCAGCTCGTTCCCGTACCGCTTGTCCAGCAGCTGGCAGAACGAGGCGACCTTGCGCAGTGGC
Organism: Streptomyces sp. SID9727; assembly: GCF_010550605.1. Lineage (GTDB taxonomy): Bacteria > Actinomycetota > Actinomycetes > Streptomycetales > Streptomycetaceae > Streptomyces. Next base: position 8,214 of record NZ_JAAGNI010000360.1, on the reverse strand, counting down.
TCCTGGAGGTCGTGCGAGGCCACGTACGCGAACTGCTCCAGCTCCGAGTTGGACCTCCGCAGCTCCACGGCCTGCTGCGCCAGTACGTCCTCCCGCTCCTGCACGGCGTCGAGCTCGGCCACCAGCCTGCCCCGCATCTCCTCGACCGCGGCGGCCACCGCCCGTACGTCGGCGGGCCCGCGCACCTCGATCCGCTGCCGGCGGAAGCTGCTGGTGCGGACCCGCCGGGACGCCTCGGCGAGCGCGCTGAGGGGCCGCCCCACGGTGCGCCGGAGCAGCACGCTGAGGGCGATCACGCAGAGCGCGAAGACGATCAGCAGGGCGGCGAGGACCCGGTCCCGGGTGTGGCGGGCGTCGTCCAGCTGGTCCCGAGCCCGGTCCCGGGCGGCGTCGAGGTGCGCCTGCTGGGTGCCGTACAACTGCCGCAGCTCGTCGAAGGCCGCCTTGCTTTCGGCGGTCCTGGCGGAGGAGCGCGCCTGGGGGCCGTCGCGCCGGACAGCGGCGATCAGCGGTTCGGCGTGCACCCGGCGCCACTCCGCTGCGGCGGCGGCGATCCGGTCCAGGTCGCCGTTGTAGGGCTGGCCGTCGCCCATCGCGGATCGCACCCCGGCCAGCCGGTCCTTCTCCTCCTTCTTGCCGGAGGCGTAGGGCTCCAGGAACGAGGCGTCACCGGTCAGTGCGAAGCCCCGTACCCCCGTCTCCTGGTTCAGCAGCGCGTTCTGCAGCTGGAAGGAGGCGGAGCGGGCCGGCTGGATGCGGTCGACCAGCTCGGTGGTCCGGTCCGAGATGCTGGCCAGGACCAGGCCGCCCGCCACCACGCAGCCGCAGACGACCAGGACGAAGGCGGCAAGGATCAGGTGGACCCAGTTCTGTACGGACAGCCGTGCCCACCTGCCGGCCGGCTGTACAGCGGTGTCCGGTATCTCACTGCTCATGCGGGGTGTTTCTCCAGCCGAGGTGCAGAACGGCGACGTCGTCGGCGAGGCCCCCGTACGGGGCCGCCGCCTCGGTGGCGCCCGCGACCAACGCGTCGATGAACGGGCGGGCGGCGAGGGGGGCCATGTCCCGGGCCATCCCGAGCAGTCCCTCCTCGCCCAGCCTGCTGTGGGGTCCGGTGCGCCCCTCGAAGAGGCCGTCGGTGAACAGGACGAGGGCGGCGCCGGGCACGAGTTCCACGTCGGTGACCGACCACTGGCCGTGGCCCGGCAGCAGCCCGAGCGCCATCCCGCCCTCGGGCTCCACCCAGTCGACCTCCGTGCCGTGCCGGAGCAGCAGCCCGGGGTGGCCGGCCCGGATGACGCGGACGCGGTCGCCGCCGGGCGGGAAGGCCAGCGAGGTGACGGTCGCGAAGACATGGGGGTCGGAGCGCTCGGCGACCAGGATCGACTCCAGGAGCGCGAGCTGTTCCAGCGGGTCGGTGCCGCACAGGACGGCGGTGCGCCAGGCGACCCGCAGGCACACCCCGAGCGCGGCCTCCGCCGCGCCGTGCCCCGACACGTCGCCGATGACCGCCCACACCGTGCCGTCCGACGTCTGGACCACGTCGTAGAAGTCACCGCTGAGCAGCCCGTGCGCCCGGCCCGGCTCGTAGCGGGCGACGGCCTGGAAGCTGTCGTCGTTCAGCAGGGGGACGGGCAGCAGGCCGCGTTCCAGGCGCGCGTTCTCCTGAGCCATCAGCTGGTTGGCGCGCAGTGCCGAGGCGGCCCGCTCCACCTGCTTGCGCTGGAGGGCGTACCGGATCGCGCGCGCGAGGGTCTGCGGGTCGAGCAGGCCCTTCATCAGGTAGTCCTGCGCGCCCGTCGCCACCGCGTCGAGCCCCGCGTCCGCCTCGGCCAGGCCGGTGAGCACCACGATCGCCGCGTCGGGGGACGTCTCGACGATCTGGGTGACGGCCCGCAGGCCGTGCACGTCGGGCAGGTGCAGGTCGAGCAGGACGCAGACGGGAGACTGGTGCGACCGCAGGAAGGACAACGCCTCGGACAGGGTCTTGCACCACGTCAGGGTCGGGTCCAGCTCACCGTCGGCGAGCATCTCCTCGACGAGCAGGGCGTCGCCCGCGTCGTCCTCGACCAGCAGGATGGTACCGCTGACGTCCCATACGGAGTCGCGGACCTCCGCCTCGGACGCCGCCTGTACCGGGAAGATCCCTGGGACGGGAGGTCGGGCCGGGGCGCCCACGCGCATCTCAGCCACGTTTCACTCTCTCCTAGCACCGAGCGGGCCACCCGCCGGTGTTGCGCAGCATATGTGAACGACGCCCGGCGCTTTGCCGCCGGGCGTCGTTCACATCGTCTTCGGCCACACTCCGCCGGTGTGTGACCGATTCGAGAGGGTGGTTCGGCCCCGGTCCGGTTACGCTCGCGCGCGCGCCCGGGGCCGTGGGGCTCAGGCTTCCACGGACATCCCCGCCCGCAGCCGCTTGACGATGCGGGCGAGCAGCCGGGACACGTGCATCTGCGAGACCCCGAGCTCCGCGCCGATCTGGGCCTGCGTCATCTCCTCGCCGAACCGCATCTGGACGATCCGGCGCTCGCGCTCGTCCAGCTGCTCCAGCAGGGGCGCCAGCGTGTGCAGGTTCTCGACGGTCTCCATGCCGGGGTCGGCCTCGCCGATCACATCGGCCAGCGACCGCTGCTCGTTGCCGGAGTCCGTCTCGGCGCTGGGGGTGTCGATCGATCCCGCGGAGTACCCGTTGGCCGCGACCAGGCCCTCGATGATCTCCTCCTCGGACAGATCGAGGTGGGCGGCGAGCTCGGCGACCGTCGGGTCGCGGTCCAGCCGCGCCGACAGCGCCTCCTTCGCCTTCGCGAGATCGACCCGCAGCTCCTGGAGCCGGCGCGGCACGTGCACCGCCCAGGTGGTGTCCCGGAAGAAGCGCTTGATCTCGCCGACGATGTAGGGGACGGCGAATGTGGCGAACTCCACCTCACGCGAGAGGTCGAAGCGGTCGATGGCCTTGATCAGACCGATGGTGCCGACCTGGATGATGTCCTCGGTGTCGTCACCGCCGCGGTTGCGGAACCGCGAAGCGGCGTACCGCACCAGCGAGAGATTCATCTCGATGAGGGTGTTGCGCGCGTACTGGTACTCGTGCGTGCCCTCCTCCAGCGTCTGCAGCTGGTCGAGGAACATCTTCGAGAGGGCCCGGGCGTCCTTGGGGGCGACCTTCCCGGTGTCCTCGATCCACGGCAGCTCCGCGGTGCCCGCACCGAGCGGTGCGCCGTCCCGTCCGGAGAGCGTGCGTGCGTCGCCGAGGATTCCGTCGGTCTGCTCCGTCGTGGTCGCCATGATGTGTGGCCCCTCCTTGTCGCCAAGTGCTTCGCACACCGCCTGCCCCGGATCCGCGAGGGCATGCGCGTCCGGCACAAAACTTTTTCACGCGTCTTCCGGCCGGCCCCGTTCTCACCCGATCGGAGCAGCTCGCGGATCATGGCAAACTTGACCGAGCCCCACGCCCCCGGTGAGGCCGGCGGCACGAGCACAGAGGAACGGCGATGACGGTGACAGAGGACGGCCCCGAGATCGTGGCCGCGACCGAGGCATTCGGTCCCGGTATCGACCCCGAGCGGCTCGCCGTCTGCCTGAGCGTGCTGGACGAACTCGACACCATCGAGGTCGACCACCCGGACGCCGTCGCGGTACGCCGGGCCACGGCCGGGATCTACCGGACCGTGAAGCAGCGCCGCCGCCAGGAGCGCCGGGCCGCCAAGACCGCGCACGACAAGGCGGTGACCGAGGCCACCGCCACCGGCTCCGCCGAGCGCATCGATGACGAGACCCAGGGGGTCCTGCCGTCGTCGTCCGCCAGGAGCGAGATCGCCGGCATCCTCCAGCGGCCCCGGTCCTGCTACGTGTGCAAGACGCGGTACGTCGAGGTCGACGCGTTCTACCACCAGCTCTGCCAGGACTGCGCCCGGGAGAACCGTGCCCGCCGCGACGCGCGCACCGACCTGACGGGCCGCCGGGCGCTGCTCACCGGCGGCCGTGCCAAGATCGGCATGTACATCGCGCTGCGGCTGCTCCGTGACGGGGCGCACACCACGATCACCACGCGCTTCCCCAACGACGCGATCCGCCGCTTCAAGGCGATGGAGGACAGCGACGAGTGGATCCACCGCCTGAAGATCGTCGGCATCGACCTGCGCGACCCGGCCCAGGTCGTCGCCCTCGCCGACTCGGTGGCCGCGGAGGGCCCGCTCGACATCCTGATCAACAACGCGGCGCAGACGGTGCGCCGCTCCCAGCAGGCGTACAGCGAACTGCTGGCCGCGGAGTCCGGCCCGATGCCCGCCGGCGAGCTGCCCGCGGCCGAGGTCATCGGGACCTTCGGCAGCGGCAGCGTGGACCGGGTCGCCGCGCTGCCCGCCGCGCGCAAGGAGCTGCTGACCGCGCAGGAGGTCACGGACCTGGCCCTGGTCAGCGGTTCGGCCTCGCCGGCCCGGATCGCCGCCGGCACCGCGATCGACGCGGGCGGTCTCGTCCCGGACCTGCACGACACCAACAGCTGGATCCAGACAGTCGACGAGGTCGAGCCCATCGAGCTGCTGGAAGTCCAGCTCTGCAACTCCACCGCGCCGTTCATCCTGATCAGCCGGCTCCGCCCGGCCATGGCGGCGACCGCGGCCAAGCACTCCTACGTGGTCAACGTCTCCGCGATGGAGGGCGTGTTCGGACGCGGTTACAAGGGCGCGGGGCACCCGCACACCAACATGGCCAAGGCCGCGCTGAACATGCTGACCCGTACCAGCGCCCAGGAGATGTTCGAGAAGGACGGCATCCTGATGACCGCCGTCGACACCGGCTGGATCACCGACGAGCGCCCGCACCCGGACAAGATGCGGCTGGCGGAGGAGGGCTTCCACGCCCCGCTCGACCTGGTCGACGGTGCCGCCCGGGTCTACGACCCCATCGTGCGCGGCGAGGCCGGCGAGGCGCTGTACGGATGCTTCCTGAAGGACTACGCCCCCGCCAACTGGTAGGGGAGCGGGGGCGGTCGCCCCGGAGTGCGGAGACCCGGCGGGGATGATTTCCTGGCCGGGTCTTTTCCGTACGCGGTGGCCGAAAGTGACTCACGGCACACGATCCATCGAGCGCGGAGGCGCTCATTTGGTTACTCTGATGTGAACGGACGTCATCGAGGAGTCCACGAACCCTCCTCGACCGTCCTGGGACAGGCTTGTCAACCAAGTCGCCGTCCCGCCCCCGTACCCGGCGCCACCGCGACCGAACTGTTCCTGCCCCTGCCCCGCATGGGCGGCTGATTCCCGGCAATGAGATCCGGAGCGTCGGCGACGCCCGGGGCTACGCGACACGAAGGAGTGCGCGGTGACGACACCGGAATTGACGAAGCAAGAGGATCGGCCTGCCGAACGGCGCCAGAAGCCGGGGCGCGGCGGCGACAAGCTCCAGAACATCGAGGTCTGGGCCAGGTCCGCGCCGATCCGCCTGGCCGGCTACGAGGACGACCTCGCGGAGCCGCACATCCTGCCCGGCATCGACTGATTCCTCGGACATCCCGCTGTGGCCCGCCCCCCGCCGGGGGCGGGCCACAGCGCGTTCCGGCGCTCCTCAGAACGCCGCGCGCGCCACGGCGGCCCCGGCGAAGGAGAGGCCCAGTCCGATGCCGACCGTGAGCAGGAGATAGGCCGCCGCAAGGCCAAGCCGACGGGCCGAGTTCAGGGTGAGCAGTTCGTACGAGAACGTCGACCACGTCGACAGGGCCCCGCAGAACCCGGTGGCCAGCAGCAGATTCAGCCGGGTGCCCAGATCGCCGTCGGTCGCCGCCTCCGCGACGAACCCGAGGATCAGGGCCGCGCCGGCGTTGGCCGCGAAGGTGCCCCACGGGAAGGCGCTGTGCAGGCGGAACTTCGCGTCCACGCCGAGCAGATAGCGCACCGGCGCCCCCACCAGGCCGCCGGCCAGAACGAGCAGCCAGTCGGTCATGACGCCTCGCCCCGCGCACCGTAGGACCGGCCGAAGGCGAAGTGCGCCGCGAACGCCCCGGCCGTCACGGCGGCCAGCGCCGCCGCCACGGTCAGCACCAGGCAGCCCGTCGCGTAACCGGGCTGATGGTTCTCGAACAGCTGCCGCACATTGTCCGTGTAGTGCGAGAACGACGTGAAGCCGCCGAGCACCCCGGTACCGAGCAGCGGACTGATCAGCCGGGGAGCCCCGGGGAAGCGCAGCTTCAGGGTGACCATCAGGATGCCCATCAGGAAGCAGCCCACCGTGTTGACCAGCAGGATCGTCCAGGGGAAGGAGAACGTCCCGGTCGGCCAGAGGCGTTCGGCCGCGTACCGTGCGGCGGCCCCGGCCGCACCGCCGAGCGCGACGGCGGCCACGATCGGGAGCTGTACGCCCGGGTGGTGGTCGGGGTGGCTGTGGTCGTGCAATCGCATGTTCTGGGACATCTCGCGAACCTACGGACCGCCGTGCGCTACCGAAGAGCCGGTGCGCGGTGTGCCCCGGCGGCGTACTCGACTGGGCTAGAGGAGACGGCTCCGGCGCGAGAAACGGGCTCTTGTGTGACTCCATGGCATATGACGGGTGCCTCCCGGTGTTCGTTCCGTACCCGCTGACGAGCCGCTGGAGCCCGCCGTGTCCCTCGCCGAGCCGGATGTCGTCCGGCGGCTGGAGAGCCGCCAGCCGTTCGCTTACCTGCTGGCGTCCCTGCGCGGCGTCGGACAGGTCGACTTCCAGGCGAGCCTGTTCACCGGTGCCGCGATCCTCGCGGGACTGTGGGTGGCGGGCTGGCAGACCGGTCTGTTCGCGACGATCGGGACGCTGGTCGCCACGGCGGCCGCCTATGTGCTGGCCGTCGACCGGGGGAGCATCGCGCTCGGCATGCAGGGGTTCGCGGGCTGCCTCACCGGCATCGCCCTCGTCTCCTCGCTGGGCAACCACCCGGCCACCTATGTACTGACCGTCGTGGGCGCCGTCCTCTGCGTCATCCTCATGGCGACCCTGGCCACGTTCCTCACGCCGTACAACCTGTCGCCCATGACCGCGCCGTTCTGCCTGGTCTCCGGCGTGATGGTGGTCGGCGCCCCCTCCTTCGACCGCGTCTGGCACGGCGCCCCGGCCGCCGTCTCCAGCACGACGAGCGGCGATACCGGGATCACCTGGAACGACCTCTGGCACGCCTTCTTCAACAACGTCTCGCAGATCTTCCTGGTCGAGAGCTGGTACGTCGGACTGATCATGCTCGTCGGACTCGCCCTGGCCGGCCTGCGCGTCGTGCTCTACGCCGCCGTCGGCAGCGTCGCCGGAATCGTCGCCGCCTGGCTGCTCGGCGCACCGACGGACCTGATCGCCAACGGCATCTACGGCTACAACGCGGTGCTCGTCGCCATCGGCCTCGGGGCCGTCTTCATGGCCAACACCGTTTGGACCGCGGCATACGCGGTCTTCGGCGCGATGGTCAGCACCGGCCTCACCGCCACCCTGACCTCCTTCTTCAAACCGTTCGGCGGCCACACCTTCACCTGGCCGTTCATCCTCACCACCTGGACGCTGCTGGCCGCCGTGCCGCTGCTGCCGCGCCTGCGCCGCAGCGACTGACAGGCCCCGGACCCCCGCCCCCGTACATCCCGAGGAAGGCATCCACGATGAACCTCGCACCCCGCGAGATCGACAAACTGCTCGTCTATGTCGTGGCCGACCTGGCCCGCAAGCGCCAGGACCGCGGCCTGAAGCTCAACTACAGCGAGTCGGTCGCGCTGATCACCGAGGCGATCCTGGAGGCGGCACGCGACGGCAAGAGCGTGGCGGACTGCATGGAGCTGGGCCGCCATGTGGTGGGCGAGGACGACACCATGCCCGGTGTGCGGGAGATGCTCGGCCTGCTCCAGGTCGAGGCGTCCTTCGTGGACGGCACCAAGCTGGTCTCGTGCCACGACCCCATCGGCGGCTGACCGTGGCGGGGAACGGGGGCGTCATCGCCGTGTGCGGCCACGAAGCCGCGTACGGCCGTGCGCTGGAGGGCCTGCTCGGCCCGGACGTGAGCGTCGTCCCCAGCGGCCGCGCCCTCTTCCGGGACGTCGCCGCGCACCGGCGCCGGGGCGAGCCCGCCGTCGTCGTCCCGATGACGCTGGGCCGGGAGCCCGGACTCGTCGCGGACACCGCGCGCACCCTGCGTGCCGTCCCCGCCGGGCCGGGAGCCGTCCTGCTCGCCGAGCCGTTCGGCACCGCCCAGCACCTCGTCGCCTGGCTGCG
>NZ_JAAGNI010000349.1 GCF_010550605.1 Streptomyces sp. SID9727 | reverse complement strand
GGCGGCGCCGGGCAGCAGGGCGCGCAGGGACCAGGCGGCGCGCGTGGTGACGTCGCGCGCCGGGGCGGGGCCCTTCGCCACGGGGTCCGCCGCGACCGCCGGGACCCGTGCGAACAGCTCCTCGGCGAGCGAGAACACGTCCCGGTGCCGGTAGCGGGCGGCGGTGCGGTCGGTGACGCCGTGGGCCTCCAGACCTGCGGCGATCTCCAGCGGGTCGACGGCCCGTTCGCACAGTTCCCGGTGACGGTGCATGAGCGCCCGCACCGGGTCGGCGGTCCCCCGCCGCCCGAGGGCTGCCTTGCGCAGGGCGGAGTCGGGGTGCGCGTGCGCCACTTCGGGGGCGCGCGCGGGCGCGCCCCCGGCTCCGGTGTCGGGCGCCGAGGCGGCGTCCCCCTGGTGCCCCTCGCGGCTCATCGTCGTTCCTCCGTGGTGCTGTTCGCCCGGTGCCAGGGCGGGCGGGCCCGCGTTCTCGTGGCTACGCATCGCCACTCCCCGCGCCCGCCCAGCTGGGCGTGCGGTCGGCGCGTTCCCGGTCGGACGGCTCCGGCCAGTGGCCCAGGACGTGGGCCTCCGGCGGGGTGGCGAAGGGACGCGGGCCGTCGTGGCCGGCCGGGCGGGGCCTCTCGCGTACCGGCGCCCGCGCGATCAGCTCCAGGTAGATGCCGTGGAAGGCGGCCAGATTCTGTTCGACGCCGAAGAGTTCGAGCGCCCGGGCACGCGCCGCCGCACCCAGGCGTGCACGGCGCTCCGGGTCGCGCAGGAGCGTGAGGCAGGCGTCGGCGAGCGCCCGGGGGTTGCGCGGTGGGACCACGAGACCCGTACCGCCGATGACCTCGACCACCGCGCCGACGTCCGTCGAGACCGTGGCCCGGCCGCAGAACATCGCCTCGACCAGGCTGATCGGGAAGCCCTCGACCACGCTGGAGAGCACCACGACACCGCCCGCCGCGTACGCCTGGGCCAGCTCCGGGACCTCGGGCCCGCCGATCTCCTCGAAGGCGACGGCGTCCTCGCCGGGGAAGAGCTCGCCGGCCAGCGTGCGGCAGCGGGCCAGGTAGGCGGCGCCCGCCGGGCCGGGGGCCGGGGCACCGATGATCCGCAGCCGGACGTCCGGCTCGGCCAGGCGCACCTCGGCGAGGGCGCGCAGGAGCCCGGCCAGGTCCTTGGCGGGCTCGATGCGGCCGACCCAGACGAGTGCGCCGGGCCCGCCGCCGTCCTCGCTCTCGCCGAGCGCGGCGAACCGGGCCGCGTCCATGCCGGGGTACACGGTCCGCACCTTCGCGGGGTCGGCGCCGCAGCGCTCCTGCCAGCGGCGGGCGTGGGTGTTGCCGGGGGTGATGAGCGCGGCCTGCCGGTACACCTCGGTGGCGAGCCGTCCGTGCAGGTTCGCGAGGAGGGCGCGCACCGGCGCACTGACCGGCGCACCGCCCGACGCGAGGTAGTGCGCCCGCACCCGCACGGAGTGCTCGGTGACCAGCAGCGGCACTCCGAAGAAGCGTTTGGCCAGCAGACCCGGCAGGGCGGCGGCACCGCCCGCCGTCGCGTGGCAGAGGTCCACGGCACCGAGGCCGTCCTCCTCGTACCAGTCGAGTGAGAGGGGGCGCAGCACCCGGTCCAGCTCGGCGGCGAAGGCGAGCAGGTCGGTGACGGTGGCGCTCTGCACGGTGCGGCCGGTGCCGGGCGCACGGCAGGCGGCCTCCAGGACGCGCACGGCCGTCTCGGAGCGCAGGGCGGCGGGCAGCCCGCCGTGTTCCCAGGCGAGGTCGGCGAGTCCGTAGAGCCCGCGGGTGAACCGCTCGTCCGCGAGGCGGGGTTCGGTGCCGCCTTCCGCCCGCTCCGCGTCCGTGCGGCTTCGCTCGCTGCCCGCGGCGGTGCAGACGGAGGCCGCGAGGTCCGCGAAGTGCCCGGCGAAGCGCCGCCGTTCACGCCGGGCGTACATCCGCGCGCCCCCACCGGTCAGCAGCCGGGCCAGCGGTCCCCGGGGGGCGTGCAGGCCGAGGGTGTCCTCGTCGGCGGTCCACAGGGGCGCGGTGCGCACGCCGGCGACCTGGGGCGGGAGCCGGACCCGGCCCGCCGCCTCCTGTTCGGCGGAGCGGCTGAGCGCGAAGAGGTCGAACTCGTGCTGTGCGAGCCCGCGTACGAGCCGGTCGCACCAGAGCCTGGACTCACCGGTAGCGTACGGATAACCACCGTCGGTGAGCAGTCCGATCCGCACGAGCGCACCCCCGATCTCCCTGATGAGCGGCCGCCGTTCCTTCGGCGACTCGCGGCGGGACGACCGTAAGCGGATACGCCGGTGGCGCGACGGACGGTTGTCCGTCGCGCCACCGAAAGGGGTGAACCGGCGTAACTTTCCCGGCGCCATAGCGTTCTGTCGCGCTATGAGGACTGAGGGTTACTCGGGCGAGGGATAAACCCAGGCATTCGGGCGGCACTTGATGCCGTCGAGATCCAGCGTCTTGGTCTGCTGCTGCATCACCGGCGCGAGCGTGCCCTCCGTCCGGCAGCTCTCGTGGTTGTGACCGAGCCGGTGGCCCACCTCGTGGTTGATGAGCATCTGCCGGTACGAGAACAGCTTGTCCGGTCCGAAGGTGGCCGAACCCTGTGCCCAGCGGTAGGCGTTGATCATCACGCGCTCGGTGGCGGCCGAGTCGCAGGAGACGTTGTCCTCCATGGTGTCGAGGCCGGACTTGGCACACCACTTGCCGGTGGTGCCGGGGCTCGCCAGCGTGATGACGAAGTCCGGCTCGCCCTCGGAGATCCGTTCGAAGGTCATGTCGCCGTCGTGCGCCCAGCTCCGGTCGTCGTTGAGGGTCTTCTGGACCGCCTGGGCGAACAGCCGGGCGTCGAGTCCGAGCCCCTTCTCCACGTCGATCCGGTAGCGGTGGACCGTCCCCTTGCCGGGCGCCTTGGCGGAGCCGGGCACGGTGTCGAACTTCCCCGAGCCGGTCAGCGCCGGCGACAGCGGATAGGGCTTGGCCATTTTCTGTTCATACGTAAGGGGCTTGACGTCCGCCGCCCCGGGTGAGGGGGTCGTACGGCTGTCCGAACGTGACGCGTCGTCCGTGCCGTCCCGGTCGACCCCCGCCGCCTGCGCGGCGCCGCTCCCGGACGTGGCGTCGTGGGCGACCTGCCCGGCCACGACGACCGCGAGCACGGTGGTCACCGCGGCGGCCGCGATGCCGGTGAGCGTACGGCCCTTGCCTCCCCTGGCCTCCCTGGCCGGGGCCCGGTCCCCGTCGCTCCGCGTCTCCGGCTCGCGGTGGTCCCAGTCGGTGACGGAGCGGTACGGGTCGTCGGCCACCTGGTCGCGCCGGCGCGGCGCGGGCGGCGCGGGCGGGCTGTCGAAGGCTTCGACGAACTCGCGCCGCGGGCCCGGTATCAGCGGCCGGGTGCCGGTGGTCCGCTGGTGGTGCGGGGGGTGA
>NZ_JAAGNI010000336.1 GCF_010550605.1 Streptomyces sp. SID9727 | reverse complement strand
CGGCAGTGGCTTGTGGAAGCGCTGTCGCTCAACGGATAAAAGGTACCCCGGGGATAACAGGCTGATCTTCCCCAAGAGTCCATATCGACGGGATGGTTTGGCACCTCGATGTCGGCTCGTCGCATCCTGGGGCTGGAGTCGGTCCCAAGGGTTGGGCTGTTCGCCCATTAAAGCGGTACGCGAGCTGGGTTTAGAACGTCGTGAGACAGTTCGGTCCCTATCCGCTGTGCGCGTAGGAATATTGAGAAGGGCTGTCCCTAGTACGAGAGGACCGGGACGGACGAACCTCTGGTGTGCCAGTTGTTCTGCCAAGGGCATGGCTGGTTGGCTACGTTCGGAAAGGATAACCGCTGAAAGCATCTAAGCGGGAAGCCTGCTTCGAGATGAGTATTCCCACCAACTTGATTGGTTAAGGCTCCCAGTAGACGACTGGGTTGATAGGCCAGATGTGGAAGCCCGGTAACGGGTGGAGCTGACTGGTACTAATAGGCCGAGGGCTTGTCCTCAGTTGCTCGCGTCCACTGTGTTAGTTCTGAAATAACGAACAGCCGTGTTGTTGCCCGGTTAGTTCTAATTTCATAGTGTTTCGGTGGTCATTGCGTTAGGGAAACGCCCGGTTACATTCCGAACCCGGAAGCTAAGCCTTTCAGCGCCGATGGTACTGCAGGGGGGACCCTGTGGGAGAGTAGGACGCCGCCGAACTCCTTTTGGAAGAGCCCCGTGCCCTTGTGGCACGGGGCTTTTTCGCGTTCCGACCCTCTAAAGTCGTGCCATGCGCTACGAACTTGTCATCTTCGACAACGACGGTGTGCTCGTGGACAGCGAGCCGATCTCCAACACCATCCTGGCCGGCTACCTCACGGAGCTGGGCCACCCCACCTCGTACGAGGAGTCCCTGCGGGACTACATGGGGTCTGCCGTGCATCGCGTCCACGACCTCGTCCAGGAGCGGACCGGGACCAAGCTGCCCGAGGACTTCGACGTCACCCTTCACTCGCGGATCTTCGCCGCATTCGAGGAGGAGTTGGAGCCCGTCCCCGGCGTCGACGACCTGCTGGGCAAGCTGGTCGCCGACGGCGTCCCGTACTGCGTCGCCTCCTCCAGCAGCCACCAGCGCATCCGGGTCAGCCACCGGAAGACCGGGCTCGACCAGTGGTTCGAGGAGGAGTGGATCTTCAGCGCGGAGGACGTCGGCCGGGGCAAGCCGGCGCCCGACCTCTTCCTCCTCGCCGCCGAGCGCATGGGCGTCGCGCCCGAGCGGTGCGTCGTCATCGAGGACAGCCCGCTCGGGGTCGAGGCGGCCCGGGCCGCCGGCATGGACGTCTACGGCTTCACCTCGATGATGCCCGCGGACCGGCTGACCGGTGTGACCGGGTATTTCTCCGACATGAGCCAGCTGCCGGAATTGCTTGCCTGACGCGTCTACCCACGGGTAGAAACTGGCTCTACGCTCGCCGCCATGACAGATGCACGGTTGCGGCACGGCAGGGCGTCCCTCGCGTTGAGCTTCTTCGTGCAGGGGGCCACCTTCGCCCTGCTGGTGACGCGGATCCCCGCGATCCAGGACCGGTACGGGATATCCGACGGCCTGCTGCCCGTGTTCCTCGCCGCCGTCCCGATCCTGGCCGGGGTGGGCAGTGTGCTCACCGAGAAGGTGGTCGCCCGGGTGCGGCCGCGGGTGGTCCTGCGGTGGACGCAGCCCGTCGTCCTCCTCGCGCTCCTCGGCGTCGGCGCCGGCAGCGAGCTCTGGCAGGCCGCCCTCGCGCTCGGGGTGTTCGGTCTTGCCGTCGGCGCGCTGGACGCGTCCATGAACATGATGGGCGTCAGCCTCCAGCGGGCGTACGGGCGCTCCATCATGCTCGGGTTCCACGCCGCGTACAGCCTGGGCGGGATCGCGGGGGCCTCGATGGCGTGGGCCGGGGCGCACTGGGACCTGTCGTTGCTGGTCTCGTACCTTCCGGCGGTCGTGGTGATGCTGCCCGCGGCGTTCGCCGGGAGCCGGTGGTACGTCGAGGGAACCGACGGGACACCGGGTGCCGAGCCGGAGAAGCCGGCGGCCCGGGCGGTCTCCTTCCGGCTGCTGCTGCCGCTGTGCCTGGTCATGGCGTTCGCGTACATCGGGGACTCGACGGTCTCCAACTGGAGCGCCAAGTACCTCCAGGACGTGCTGGGCAGTTCGGAGCAGCTGTCCACCGTCCCGTACAACGTCTACATGGTGACGACGCTGCTGGGGCGGGCCGTCGGGGACCTCGGGGTGCGGCGGTTCGGGGCGGTGGCCGTGGTGCGGAGCGGAAGCGTGCTGGCAGCGGGCGGGTTCGCCGTGGTGGCCGCGGCCGGCGGGGCGTGGACCGGGATGCTCGGGTTCACCCTGCTGGGGCTCGGGCTGTGCGTGATCGTGCCGCAGACCTTCGCGGCGGCCGGGCGGATGTTCCCCGGGACGAGCGACACCGCCATCGCCCGGCTGAACATCTTCAACTACGTGGGCTTCCTCGTCGGCTCCCCGCTCGTCGGGGCGCTCGGGGACGCCTGGAGCTACCGGGGCGCCATGCTCGTCCCGATGGTGCTGGTGCTGGCGACGCTCCTGTACGCCAAGTCGTTCGGCGCGGAACCCGCCCGATACGGTGGCGGGCATGAGCGGCCGCGCACAGCTGATGTGGGATGACGCAGTAACGGGCTACGACTTCGGCGAGAGCCACCCGATGGACCCGGTCAGGCTCGCCCTGACAATGGGCCTGGTGCGGGCGTTCGGCCTCGACCGGGCGGTCGACGTGGTCGCGGCCAAGCCGGCCGGGGACTCCACGCTGCGGCTCGTGCACCGCCCGGACTACGTGGCGGCGGTGAAGGCCGCCTCCGCCGACCCCCGCGCGGCCGACCAGAAGTACGGCATCGGGACCGTGGACGACCCCGCGTTCGCCGGGATGCACGAGGTGTCCGCGCTGATCGCCGGGCAGTCCGTGGCCGCCGCCGAGGCGGTCTGGCGCGGCGAGATCCGGCACGCCGTGAACTTCACCGGCGGGCTGCACCACGCGATGCCCGGCGGCGCGGCCGGCTTCTGCGTCTACAACGACCCGGCGCTCGCCATCGCCCGGCTCCTGGAGCTGGGCGCCGAGCGCGTCGCGTACGTCGACGTCGACGTGCACCACGGGGACGGCGTGCAGGCGGCCTTCTGGGAGGACCCCCGCGTCCTGACGGTCTCCCTGCACGAGCACCCGCGCACCCTGTTCCCGCAGACCGGCTGGCCGGAGGAGACCGGGGCGGGGAGCGGCGAGGGCGGGGCGGTCAACGTGGCGCTGCCGGCCGGGACCGGGGACGCGGGGTGGCTGCGGGCGTTCCACGCGGTGGTGCCCGAGCTGCTGGCCGACTTCCGGCCGCAGGTGCTGGTGACCCAGCACGGGGCGGACACGCACTTCGAAGACCCCCTGGCGCATCTGGCGGTGTCGCTGGACGCGCAGCGCTCGGTGATGGCCGCGTGCCACGACCTGGCGCACACGTACGCCGACGACGGGCGCTGGGTGGCGCTCGGCGGCGGGGGTTACGCGGTGGTGGACGTGGTGCCCAGGTCCTGGACGCACCTGGTGGGCATCGCCGCGCACGCCCCGGTGGACCCGGAGTCGGTGATCCCGTCGTCGTGGCGGGACGAGGTGTACGCGCGGACGCGGCAGTTGGGGCCCGCGCGGATGACGGACGGGCGGACGCCGACGTGGTCGGCGTGGGAGGACGGGTACGACCCGGCGGACCGGCTGGACCAGGCGGTGCTCGCGACGCGTCGGGCGGCGTTCCCGCTGCGCGGGCTGCTCCCCTGACGGGCGGGTTACGGGGGCGAGCACGGTTTACGCCGACTGTGGGGCGTAATCGGGCTTTTGGCCCCCGGGCGGGACGGGTGGGGCAGCATCGGTGGGGTGTTGAGCACCGGAGCGCTGCGTGCGCATCTGCTGGCGGCCCGACTGGCCGGGCCCGTGGCCACCTCGCGTGAGGTGAGCCTGCGGAGTTATCGGCTGTTCGCGGCCAGGGACCCCCGGGTGACGCTCGGTCTCGACCCCGAACGGGGCTGGGACGAGCGCGAGTTGCTGGCGCTGATGGCGGACAGGTGCGGGGTCTCGGACGATCCCGCGCATGTGTCCGGGGCCGACGTCATCGATCCGGAGCGGACGGTGGCGGGGCTCGACGCGTTCGCCGTACGGCTGGCGGATGCGGCGGCCCGGCGGGTGCCGGTGCTGTTCGGGACGGGGCATCCGCACCGGCTGATCGGCTTCTACGCGGCACTGGCAGACGCTTTGTCGTCGGCCGGCTGCCCCGTCCTCACCCCGGCGCAGGGGAGATGTATCGACATAACGACTCGGTTTGGCGTACGCACGTACCACCTCGACTACGTACGGGGTGTCGCGCTGGTGCGTGAACCCGGCGCGGGGGCGGCCGGTGGTGGCACCGGCGCACACTCCCATTCGCCGCTGCCCGTACGGGTCGCGCTGGAGGCCGCCGCGGCCGGGCGCGGACCCGTTCCGGAGCTGGTGGTCGGGGACCACGGATGGGTCTGCGGGGCAGGTCAGCTGGGCATCGAGGCGATCGGGCTGGCCGATACGGACGATCCCGCGCTGTTCGTCGGGGAGGCCGAGGGGCGGGTGGCGGTGGCGGTCCCGCTGGACGACGCGGTGCGGTCCGCGTACTACCTGCCGCTCACGCGCTATGTACTCAATCGCGCCTGTCTGTCACAGTAGCGGCCGATCGTCTCTCCTCTTCCCCACTCGCATCACCCGCCCCTAATCTGGGGAGTGAGCGCACAACGACGAAGAGTCACCGGAGGGGAAGCCGGTGCGCGTCTCGTGCGGAAGGTACAGGTGAGTCATGGCTGCTGACAGCGAGAGTCCTCTGAGCGAGGTCAAATTTCTGACTGTGGCGGAAGTCGCCTCGGTCATGCGGGTGTCGAAGATGACCGTGTACCGCCTGGTGCACAGTGGTCATCTGCCGGCGATCCGGGTGGGCAGGTCCTTCCGGGTGCCGGAGCAAGCGGTTCACGAGTATCTGCGCGAGTCCTTCGTGGGGGTGGCGTCGGCCTGACATTCCCCTCGGATTACGTCCCTCACGCGGTGGCGGGTAGGCTAGGCCGACGTAGGTCGTGTGGGCCCAGACGCCCCGCACCAGTGAAGAAGAAGTGAGCGAGGGTAGTCGTGGGCTCTGTTATCAAGAAGCGGCGCAAGCGGATGGCCAAGAAGAAGCACCGCAAGCTGCTCAAGCGCACGCGCGTTCAGCGTCGCAACAAGAAGTAAGCGAACGCAGTTCGTGGATCCGCAGCCCTCCCGCCGTTCCCGGCGGGAGGGCTGCGGTGCTGTGTGCGGGGGTGTCCACCGGTTACGGTGACGTCCTGACCGACCGAATGCGGGAGACCGACGGAAGGCGCTGATCTTGGGGAAGGTCGTGCTCGTCACGGGAGCGGCCCGGCGGCTGGGCGGCCGTTTCGTCCGGCGCGTCCAGCGTGATCCGGACGTGGAGCGGGTGATCGCCCTCGACGCGGCCGAGCCGGAGCACGAGCTCGGCGACGCCGTCTTCGTACGGGCGGACATCCGCGGGCCCGCCGTCGCCAGAGTGCTCGCCGAGCACGGCGTGGACACCGTCGTCCACCTGGACGTCAGCGGTTTCGCGCTCGGGGCCCAGGGGCGTACGGCGGTCAAGGAGACCAACGTCATCGGCACCATGCAGCTGCTCGGCGCCTGCCAGAAGGCCCCGGCCGTGCAGCGGCTCGTGGTGAAGTCCAGTACCGGGGTGTACGGCTCGGCGCCCCGCGACCCGGCGGTCTTCCACGAGACCACCCCGCCCAAGTCGCTGCCCGGCGGCGGCTTCGCGAAGGACGCGGCCGAGGTCGAGGGGTACGTCCGGGGCTTCGCCCGCCGCCGGCCGGACGTGGCCGTGTGCGTGCTGCGGTTCGCGAACATCCTGGGGCCCGGCGCGGACTCGCCGCTCGCCGACTATCTGTCGCTGCCGGTGCTGCCGACCGTCTTCGGATACGACCCCCGGCTCCAGTTCGTCCACGAGGACGACGTGATGGACGTCCTGTCCATCGCGGCTGCCGAGCCCAGGCGCGGGACGCTGAACAGCGGCACGTTCAACATCGCGGGGGACGGGGTGCTGCTGCTCTCCCAGTGCGCGCGGCGGCTGGGACGGCCGACGGTGCCGATGCTGCTGCCCGCCGTGACCTGGGTCGGGCAGGCGCTGCGGGCGGTCGGTATGACGGACTTCTCGCCGGAGCAGATCCGGCTGCTCACCCATGGCAGGGTGGTCTCCACGGTCCAGATGCGCGAGACGCTGGGGTTCTCGCCCAGGTACACGACGGGGGAGACGTTCGCGGCCTTCGCGCGCAGCCGGGGACCGGGGCTGCTGCCGCCCCGGGCGGTGGGCCGGGCCGTGGACCGCGTGGCCGCGAGCGTGCCCCGGATCGCCGGGCCCGGCCCCGGCGACGACACCCACCCGACTCCGAGCGCCAGGTAGAGGAGCGCAGCGACGATGGCGGATGCCAAGGTCATTCCGTTCGACGACGACCGTTCGC